>NZ_MCAO01000005.1:0-105594 GCF_001858545.1 Thalassospira sp. MIT1004
ATGTGGGCTGGGTTTCTTAAGCATTCCCCATTGAATCAAAAGTCCCCGCCAATGGCGAGGACTTTGTCAGCAGTCTGAAATGCTGCAGCAAAACACTGCAGCATTTTTTTATTTCCCACGGCGCAATCACCCGTCATCCAAGCGCAAAGCGTCGCAACAAATCAAACGGCTTTCCATCCCCCGGATCACCAAAAAGACAGACATCGCTGATCGTAAATGGTGCCTCGCACAACGGTGCAACAATCGGGGCAAGCTCATCGCGCACCCGCATCATCCGATCCGGATCAAGCTTGCCGGTCAGGGTCAGGTGAAAACGGAATTCTTCCATCACATAGGGATAACCCCACCGGACCAGATATTCTTCCTGTCGATCACTTAACCCCGATGCACGGCGTTTATTCATCGCGGCTTCGTCTTCGGGCTGACGAAAACCGTCAAGCACTTGCACAAGACCAGACGCCAGCGCACCAAGCTGATCGGTCGGCGCAGTCGGGATCAGGGCAATAAAACTGCCAATCGATTTCAGCAAAAGCGGGCCACACGTCACCGAAGACGCCGCCGCACAATAGTCGGCAATCGCGCTTTCAAGCTGCGCACGTGTCTGCCCGTCCTTTAAGGCGAATGGCGGTTTCAGGGTGCCATGAAACCCGTATCGCGATGGGGAAACGGTGATCGATGCGATCTCGTCCCGGTCAAGTCCCGCAATATCCGGGCGGTCAATTTCCCGCCCGGTTGCCGGATCACGCCCCAGCCAGGCATTGCCAAAATCCGCCAGATCACTGTCGGCTTTTGGTGCATAATAAACAGCATAACGCTGATAGTCGGTCATGGGGCCTCGAATTGGATGTCGATTTATCGCAGATCGTATTTCAGACAGAAATCCCGCACCGGCAGACGACGAAAATCGTCAAGCCGGTCTGCCAATGTTGCATGATCCCAGTCCCACCAGCAAATGCGAAGCAGCGCATCAACAATTTCCGCATCAAATCGCGGCCGAAGCGGCGTTGCCGGAATGCCGGTGACAATGGTGTAGGGCGGCACATCCTTGGTCACCACCGCACCCGAACCAACGACGGAGCCGATCCCGATGGTAACCCCGCCCTGAACAATCGCGCCATGTCCGATCCAGACATCATGATCGAGTTTGACGCGCTTTTCCCGGCGCCAGTCAAAAAATGCCGGATCATCATCGCCAAGCTCATAGGCACTCGACCGGTACTGGAAATGATGCATCGATGCCCGGTCCATCGGGTGCTGCCCCGGATTGATCCGCGTGTGGGCGGCGATATTTACGAATTTTCCGATGTCGGAATAGATGATCTCGCTGTCATTGACGACATAGGAATAATCACCCATCACGCTTTCGCGGATGCTGGTGCGCGCACCAACTTCGGTCCAGACACCAAACTCGCAATCAACAACAACCGCCGTTTGATCAATCGTCGGGGCTTCCGACAAGTGTTTCATTGCCGGTTTGGCCTGCGTAATCTTGAACGTCATGGATCAGGTCACCAGTTTGCGCAGACGCTGCGAAATCACATCAAGCAGACTAACCGATATGATGATGATGATCATGACCGCGGCGGTTTCCGCGTAATAAAATGCGCGGATATATTCCCACAAAACCATGCCAATACCACCCGCACCAACAATGCCAAGAACGGTTGCCGACCGCACATTGCTTTCAAACCGATACAGCGAATAGGAAATCCAAAGCGGAAGAACCTGCGGAATCACCCCAAAGATGACCTCCTGCAACCCGTTGGCACCCGTGGCCCGGATACCTTCGACCGGCTCGGGATCAATCGCCTCGACGGCTTCTGAAAACAGCTTTGCCAGAACGCCGGTGGTATGGATCCAAAGCGCAAGCACACCTGCAAACGGACCAAGACCAACCGCAACAACAAACAGCATGGCAAAAACCATTTCATTGATCGCGCGGAAGGAATCCATCAGGCGGCGCACCGGCTGGTAAACCCAGAACGGAACGATGTTTTCAGAACACAGAATGCCAAACGGGATCGAACAGACAATCGCAAGCGCCGTACCCCAGATCGCAATCTGGATGGTGATCCACATTTCGCTGACATAGGTTTTCCACATCAGGAAATCCGGCGGGAAAAACCCGTCCGCGAAATCGACCATGTTGCCACTGTTTTCAATCAGGGCCATGGGCCGCATGTCGGCCCCCTCCCAGGACAGGGCCAGAATGGCCAGAATGAACGCCCAAAGAAGGAAACTTGCGCCTGAACGTTTCAGATCGCGCGGCGGAAGTTCTGCGGCGGTTACGGCCGATGTCGAAAGGCTGCTGTTCATGTGCTTTTCCCGGGAAATAAAAACAAACGGGGAGCCCTTATGCGGGGCTCCCCGTTCGGATGCCGGTTACTCGTAAGAAACCAGGATATCGAGTTCTGCGAGTTTCTTGTCGATTTCAGAAACGCGTTTTGCTTTCTCGTCGGCGGACAGTTCGGCGGTGTTCTCGATTTTCAGCTTGTTTTTATACAGTTCAAGCTGACGGATCGGGTAAAGCTGCGCATTGCTGCTTTCCATGAATTTGCCCATGCCATCCTGAATGCCGCCAAGAACCTTGTTGGCTTCTTCAACATTGCCCAGACGACCATAACCAAGGAAGAACGCCTTGATTTCGGATTTCAGTTCGCGCGACATATCCTTGCGATAAACCATCGGATCAGACGGGATCAGCGGCGAGGTCCAGATAACCTTGACCTTGTCGGTGATTTCCGGCTTGACCATCTGGGTGCGCGCAAGCTGTTCGGAGTTGTTGGCAGCAACGTCGACCTGATGATTGGCAGTCGCCATCAGGTTGGTTTCATGGTTCGCGTTGCGAACGGTCTTGAAGCAGTTCTTCGGATCAACGCCGTTCTGCGCAAAGACGTAATAGGTCGGAACCAGGAAGCCAGAGGTCGAGTTCGGATCACCGATACCGAAGTTAAGTGTGCCGTCGCATTTCAGCATATCGGCAAGCGTGTTGAGCTTGTCGTTATCGGCCTGGGTGATGATGTGGGAATAATAGCCGTTCGTACCATCGCTTTTGGACGTCTGGACGAAAACTTCGCCGCCCGCACGATCAACGGCTTCCATCGCCGACTTGTTACCAAACCAGCCAACGTGAACCTTGCCAAAACGCATGCCTTCGATGATGCCGGCATAATCCGGGGCAAAGAATGCCTCGACCTTTTTGCCAAGCGCTTCTTCCATATCGTCGATCATCGGCTGCCACTGTGCCTTCAGGTTGGCACTCGACTCAGTCGAAATGAAACCGAACACGATGGTTTCCGGGTCTTTTTCAAGCGGCTTGAATTCGACATCGGCATAGGCCATGCCGGTTACGAGCATGCTGGCAGCAAGGGCTGCGGATGCAATTGTCTTGCGGATCATGGGAAGTCCCCCGTCAGGTTGGTTGGTAGAGGTGAAATAAAAAGAGATGTAAGGCAGAGAGAAATCGTCCTGATCTAGCTTGAAACGAAAGCCAGATCCTTCTCCGCGACCCTGCTCTTGGCCGGAACGTCATCCGGGGCAGGTGCGAAAAGCTCGGAAGAATATTCGCCGTAAAGTTCGCGCAGGAATTCCGGCGTCAGTTCGGTGGATGGACCGTCAAAAACGACTTCGCCATCACGCATCGCAATCGTGCGCGCACAATAATCACGGGCATAATCGACCTGATGCAGCGATACGATCACGGTGACATTGTCTTCGCGGTTCACACGATCAAGCGTATTCATCACCTTGCGTGATGACGCCGGATCAAGGGATGCAATCGGCTCATCGGCCAGAATAAGGCGTGCGCCCTGCGTGATCGTGCGCGCAATCGCGGCACGCTGCTGCTGCCCGCCCGAAAGGTTGCGCGCCTTTTTCATCGCATGCCCGTCAATGCCGACCCGCTTTAACGCGGTCATCGCCCGAATGCGCTCAGCCTTGGTGAACAGGCAAAGCGACCCGCGCCATGCCGGCACACGGCCCAGCATCCCGGTCAGAACATTGGTCAGAACCGTCAGGCGGCTGACCAGATTGAATTGCTGAAACACAACGCCGATATCGGCGCGCACCTTGCGCGCACCCCTTGCAATACGGCCGTTCTGCTGGATGACTTCACCGAATACTTCGATCTTGCCACCATCGCGATCCCCGCGCAGCAAACCGGCAATATGACGGATAAGGGTGGATTTGCCCGAACCGGACGCCCCGATCAGCGCGACCATCTCGCCCTCGCGGACCTGTAAACTGACATTGTTCAATGCCCGTTTATCGCGCGAGAAGCTCTTGTTCAGTCCGGAAATATCTACGACCAGCATTAAAGTCCGCCTGCTTGTGTTTCGCTGGTCAAGAAGCTACGCACAAACCGCGACTCTATGGTGACGATGATGTTACAGTTCGATGATTACGACGCCTTCATTTCACCGACAACAATCAAACTTGTCTATACATCAAGATATTCTTCAAATAAAAAAATGATCCCTCAAGAAATAGCAGTGTAATAATTCAATTATTACTTGTGACCGCGTTCACAAATAGCGATACAGGCGAGCCAGATCACGAAAAACCCCGACAGAAAGAAACTGCCGGGGTCTCGTATTTCGCATAATCGCGTATGGATTTACTTGATGGCCTCAATCGCGGCGATGACATCATCTTCGATATCCAGCCCCTGAATTTCCGCATCCCGGCGCGCATTCTGCCCGCGCCGCCCCGGCAACCGCACGGTTTCCTCAAGCGCGATTTCATCTGCGATATAGCGCAAATGATCAATGATCCCCGCCCCACCGACTGCAACCGGATCAATCGCAATCACCAGCTGGCCAAGTGCTGGCGGCGCACCCTTGTCATCAAACAGCGACGATGACTGATGCCCGAATTGGGCACCGGTCAACCCGGCGGCCAGCATTTCGACCATCATGGCAAGTGCCGCGCCCTTGACCCCGCCTGCCGGAATCATCGTGCCTTCAAGCGCCTTGACCGCATCGGTGGTCGGATTGCCGTCTGCATCCAATGCCCAGTCATCGGGGATCGGAACCCCTTTCTGCTTGGCCGCCATGATCTTGCCGCGTGCGACTTTTGACAATGCCAGATCAATCACGATCGGATCGCCATCGCCAATCGGGGTGGCAAAGGCAATCGGGTTGGTGCCAAACATCGGACGACGCCCACCCCAGGGTGCCATCGCGGCCGGGGCATTGGCAAACATCATCGCCGCCAGCCCCGCCTCAGTCAGTCTTTCCACGGTAAGCCCCATCACCCCGGCATGGTGGGATTTATGGATTGCCGCCACCGCAATCCCCTGACTACGCGCGATATCGGGCAATCGTTCGATCATCAGGTCAAGTGCGGGATAGGCAAAGCCGAACTGCGCATCAATCCGCAACACGGCGGGAAACGGCTGATCGGCAACCGGCTTGGCGAACCCGTCCACCTTGCCCGCACGGGCCTGCGCGGCATAGGCCGGAACGCGGCGCAAACCGTGCCCGCCCTGGCCTGCGGCCTCGGCCGTGATCAGGGCGGTTGCCACCGATCTGGCATTGTCGGGATCAACCTTGCAACGCAGCAGGGTATCACACACAAGCGCATGTGCGTCAGACAGGGAAAGCTTCATTATGATGACCTTAAAGATGGTGGCGGGCCCGGATACCATAGCCCCCGGCACCGCCAAGCGCAAAGGTCTTGTGCACCGCAACCCTGCCAAACCCCTACGACAGAACGATAAAAATGCGCTGTAACCCTGCTAAAATTTCGCCGCAAAGTCGTATGAGTATCCCGGCATGGTTCATGCTGCCCGAAACACGGCATTCAGACCCGGACAGCCTCCAAACACAGGATATTTCCAATGCGCAAAGCAACCTCTTTAACCTTCGCCGCATTTGGCATCGCCAGCAGCCTGTGGCTTGCCGGTTGTGCCGCCACGACCAAACCGGCCGAGGAAAAATCCCCCGCCGACTGGTCGGCCATCGCGGATCGCGACTGGCAATTGATGCGGATAGAGGCCAAAGACAAAACCCTGATGCCAATGACCCCGATCCTCGCCAGCATCAATTTCACCAAGGATGGCAAGGTTGCCGGATCGACCGGTTGCAACCGCTATTTCGGGAATTACACCCGAAACGACACCGCCCTTGATGTCTCCCCGCTTGGCAGCACCAAAATGATGTGCATGGAAAACGCGATGGAGATCGAAGACGCCTTCATCGCCGCCATGGCCGATGTCAAAGGCTGGAAATTGCAGGACGACGATCTGATGCTGGTCGACGCCAGCAACAAGTCAATCATGACATTCGAGCAGATCAAACCGTAAACCGGCCAACACCCGCACAAAAGGGGCGCATTGTTTTGCGCCCCTTTTTACGTCTATCCGTCTTCCGCTTATCGTGGCTCGCTGCGCAATCCCTGAATGATCGAATAACACGCCAGCAGAAGAATGATCGCAAACGGGAAACCGGTTGAAACCGCCATCGCCTGCAAGGCTCCCAATCCGCCGCCAAGCAGCAGCGCAATCGCAACCAGCCCTTCAAACGTGCACCAGAATATACGCTGGGGCACCGGGGCGTCGACCTTGCCGCCTGCGGTAATCGTATCAATCACCAGCGACCCGGAATCCGATGACGTGACAAAGAACACGATCACCAGAACAATGCCGATAAAGGACGTGATCGAGTGCAACGGCAATTGTTCAAGCATGGTGAAAAGCTTGATCGGAAGGGCGGCATCGGCAATCGCCTGAACACCTTCATTGACCATATGCACCGCCGTCCCGCCAAATGCGGTCATCCACAGCACACAAACCAGCGACGGAATGATCAGAACACAGGTAATGAATTCCCGCACCGTCCGGCCCCGCGATACGCGCGCAATGAACATGCCGACAAACGGCGACCACGAAATCCACCACGCCCAATAGAATGACGTCCAGCCCTGGCTGAAATTGGCATCCTCGCGCCCGATCGGGTTCGAAAGCGCCGGCAGATATTCGACATAGGCGACAAGGCTCGTGAAAAAGCCCTTGATGATATCCATCGTCGGCCCGACCAGCACGACAAACAGCAAAAGCAATGCCGCCAGAACCATATTGATTTCCGAAAGCCGCTTGACCCCGGCATCAAGCCCGGCAAGGACAGAAATCAGCGCAATGCCGGTAATCCCGATGATCAGGAACACCTTCGATCCGTCGGATTCCGGTAACCCGAACAGGAATTGAAGCCCGGCATTGGCCTGTTCCGCCCCAAAACCAAGCGACGTCGCAAGCCCGAACAGGGTGGCAAACACCGCCATGATATCAATCACGTGCCCGGTCCAGCCCCAGACACGCTCGCCAAAGACCGGATAAAATACCGACCGCATGGTCAATGGCAGGCCCTTGTTAAACGAAAACAGCGCAAGTGCGAGCGCCACGGTGGCATAAATCGCCCACGGATGAAGGCCCCAATGGAAAATCGTTGCCGCCATGCCAAGGTCAAAGGCCGCGTCCGCATCGCCCATCGCCCCGCCAAGCGGTGCCCAGTCCGTCCTGGCCCCGCCATCACCAACAACCGCACCCCCCATCGAGGTGGTGAAATGCGAAATCGGTTCTGACACGCCATAGAACATAAGGCCGATGCCCATGCCTGCGGCAAACAGCATGGCAAACCAGCCGCTATAGGAATAATCGGGCGTCGCATCCTGCCCGCCAAGCCGCACCTTGCCCAGCGGGGAGACGATCAGAAACAGGCACAACAGAACAAACACATTCGCCGCCGACAGGAAAAACCAGTCAAGCGTCGATGTCAGCCAGCCCCGCATGTCATTGAACATCGGCCCCACACTGTCCTGAAACGCCAGTGTCAGAAACACGAACGCCACAATCGATAAACCCGATATCAGAAAGACGGGATTGTGCACATCAAGCCCGAACGGCCCGATCTGTGTGGTGATGTTATCCTGCCCGATCTCATAATCGGTCTCGATCGGATTGGCGGCACCATCCGGGCTTTCGATGCCCGTCTCGGCATTCGATCCCATGAAAATCTCCCTTGAAAAGCATGTTTGCGGCCACCCCCGGCCGCAATTTTTCCGATTTGCCTGCTATTAACGCACCAGGAACACGGAATGATCCCAATGCGACGCAACATATCCGCCGTGGGATGCAAAAATATGATCGGCAATACCCGGCACATGGGATGCCATGACGATCACATCCGCCCTGGCCTCTGTTGCCGCATCAACAATGATTTCGCTCAGATCAATCGCCGGATCATGTGAAATGCGGGTCATGCCCGAACAGCTGATACCGGTCTTCTTGCCCTGCTCCTCGGCAAAGGCCGCCATCTTGCGATCATATTCCGCCGGATTGTGCGCAATGGGGGATGGGGTATTTGTCCCGACCCCGAAAAAGCATATTTCCGCACCATAATGCTTTGCCAGATCCGCCGCCGTCGAAAGCGCCTTTTCCAGCCTGTCGATATGCGTCAGATCCACGGGTACCATGATCTTGCGATACATTCCCTGCCTCCGTTCTACGGGTGCCCTAACGGGCAAAACACACCTTCGAAACAGATGAGGCGACCAAGACTATCACCAGAACAGGAAATGATCAAAATCCCCATCGCGCAGGGATTTTACGTCACCGGTGAAGACAGGAACAAATTCGCAGCACTATCGGTCACATTATTCCGCGGCCATGCGCTTTATCGCATCACACAAAAACCGGAACCCGGTCGCTGCCCCGTCGCTCATATACCGCGCACGCAGCCAGCCATGGATCATCTGCGGTTCTTCGCGGTACGTCACATCAATCCCGGCCCGGGCAAGGCGCGCGGCATATTCCCGCCCGTCATCGCGTAGCGGATCAAAATAGGCCGCCGTGATATAGGTCGGCGGCAATCCGCGCAAATCCTCCGCCGAAAGCGGATAGGCCACCGGATCATCCATCGGTGCCTTCAGGACATCGCGATAATAAATCACATCATCGGTACTTAATCCGGGGGCCGATGCCATCTGCCCATAGGATGGCCAGCCAAGATCACCGCCAAGGGCCGGATAAATCAGGACCTGCCCGATCACGCCTGCGCCAAGCCCCTCGTCGCGCGCCCGGATCGCAAGGCCGCCTGCCAATGTCGCCCCGGCACTATCCCCGATCAGGACGATCTCCGCACCGCGCGACAGCACATCGCGCGCAACGCCAAACGCATCCTGATGCGCCGCTGGCCAAAGATGCTCGGGGGCCAGCCGGTAATCGACCGAAATCATTTCCGCCCCCGCCGCCTCGGCCATCTCGGCACAGATCGCATCATGGCTATCAAGCGATCCGACGATAAACCCGCCGCCATGCAGGTAAAGCAACTTCCGCGTTGTGCGAATCTTGGCCGGGTAATACATCCGCACCGCCACCCCGGCAATATGGTCATCACGGCTCAGAAGCCCCGGCGGATGGGGATAGGCAAAGGCATCACAAAGGGCACCATACCATTTGCGTTGCTGCGCAATATCGGCCGCAACCGCATCGGGCGGATAAAGCCGGTCGCATCTGGCGATGAAGTCACGGATGCCTGCTTCGTCGGGCATCGGGCTATAGGCGATATCCGGCACCGCCTGATCGGACCCGTCCATGTCGCACAACTTCCCCAATGATGTTTGATTGATCTATCCGCAAGCCTAACGCGTTCGCCCCTGCTGTGAAAAGCGGGCAATTATGTCTTTTGAAATTCAGCCCCGCACAAGATCAAAGCGGAATCAAAGCGAAACCGCCTCGACCGTTGCTTTCAGCAACGCCGCACTGCGATGAAGGGCCGCCCTTTCCTCGGCGTCCAGATCGGGGAAAAGATCGGTCATGATGCCCGTGGCCCCGATCACGCGCGGAATCGAAAGCGCGACATCGGCCACCCCTTCGATCTCGCGATTGACCATCGATACCGTCAGGACTTCCTGCTGATCCTGCGCAATCGCCTTGACGATCCGCGCAAGCCCCGCGCCAATCCCGTAATAGGTCGCCCCCTTGCCCTTGATGATCTTATAGGCCGCATTGCGCACCCCATCATCAATCCGGGCCCGGACATCGGCGGTAATCGCCGATCCGACCTGGGCGGCAAACCCGGCCAGTGAAAGCGACCCGGCCCGCGCATTCGACCATGCCAGAACCTCGCTATCGCCATGCTCGCCAAGGACATAGGCATGTACTGATTGCGGCGAAATCCCCAGATGCCGGCCCAGCAAACTCCTGAACCGTGCGGTATCAAGGATCGTGCCCGATCCGATCACCTTGGCGGCCGGAAGCCCAGATAACCGCACCGTGATCTGGGTCATGATATCAACCGGGTTTGACGCAATCAGCAAAATCGCATCGGGGGCAACCCGCAACACATTGCCCACCACATCGCGAAACACCGCCGCATTGCGTTCCAGCAACGCCAAACGCGTTTCACCGGGTTTCTGGCTGACCCCGGCGGCAAGGATCACGACCGACGCACCGGCAAGCTGATCATAATCCCCGGCCTCCACCACGCAGGACGACATGAACGGCACCGCATGGGCAATGTCCTCGGCCTGCGCAATCGCAAGTTCGGCATTGTGATCGACCAGCACGACCGAACTGACAATCCCCATCAGGGCAAGCGCATAACCCGCCGAACTGCCAACCATTCCCGCCCCGACAATCCCGACCTTCATCACAAACCCCTGTCAAAACAGCATTATTTCGCGGGCCGATTATCCGGCCCCGCCCCACCGATTAAAAGCAAAAACCGGCGGCACCCAAAATCAGCCCGCAATACCATCGATAAAATCTATCGAAAATTTCATAAATAACTATTTAACCTATGCACCCAAACCGCGTTAGCCTGCTTGACAGCATCGCCTGACATGACGCCCAATGATTTAACAATCTCGTCTTGTTGCGATCACAAGTTTAGACATTACCTTGAACAGGGAAGCCTCACGCCGAAATGTTCACCAGAATATTCAAATGTTCCTGCGCTCGATATGACGGCCCCACGACCCGCCCGGAGAGAGACACCTGATCAGGTCAGGAAAGCAAGAACAGCCAGCCATTACGGGAGAGAGAAAAATGGACGGAAAACACACAGCAGGGAAATGCCCGGTCATGCATGGCGGTATGACCGCACTGGGCACCACGGTCATGGATTGGTGGCCAAACGCCCTTAACTTCGACATCCTGCATCAGCACGACGTGAAAACCAATCCGCTGGGCAAGGATTTCAACTACCGCGAAGAACTCAAAAAGCTCGACGTCGAGGGGCTCAAAAACGACCTCCGCGCGCTGATGAATGAAAGCCAGGAATGGTGGCCGGCCGACTGGGGCAGCTACGTTGGCATGTTCGCCCGTGTCGCTTGGCATTCCGCCGGTTCGTACCGTCTGGCCGATGGCCGTGGTGGTGGCGGTACGGGGAACCAGCGTTTCGCCCCGCTGAACTCCTGGCCTGATAACGTCAACACCGATAAGGGCCGCCGTCTGCTCTGGCCGATCAAGCGCAAATATGGCAACAAAATCTCCTGGGCCGATCTGATGATCCTCGCCGGTACGATTGCCTATGAAGTTGCCGGTCTTAAAACCTATGGCTTCGCCTTTGGCCGCGAAGATGTCTGGCACCCGGAAAAGGACACCTATTGGGGTGCGGAAAAAGAATGGCTCGCCCCAAGCGACAGCCGTTATGAAGACATCACCCGCCCCGACACCATGCAAAACCCGCTGGCCGCTGTCCAGATGGGCCTGATCTATGTGAACCCGGAAGGGGTGAACGGGCAGCCCGACCCGATGAAAACCGCCGCACAGGTCCGCGAAACCTTCGCCCGCATGGCCATGAATGACGAAGAAACCGCGGCCCTGACCGCCGGCGGCCACACCATCGGCAAATCGCACGGCAATGGCTCGCCATCGGACCTCAGCCCCGAACCCGAAGCCGCCGACGTCGAATATCAGGGCATCGGCTGGATGAAAACCAATGGCCGTGGCATTGGCCGCGACACCATGGTTTCGGGCATCGAAGGCGCATGGACGTCCAACCCGACCAAATGGGATATGGGCTGGTTCGATATGCTGTTCGGCCATGAATGGGAGCTGAAAAAAAGCCCGGCTGGCGCATGGCAGTGGGAACCGGTTGACATCGCCGAAGAAGACATGCCGGTCGATGTCGAGGATCCCTCGATCCGCTGCAAACCGATCATGACCGATGCCGACATGGCGATGAAGGTCGACCCGACCTATAACGCCATCTGCCAGAAATTCATGAAGGACCCGGAATATTTCTCCGAAACCTTTGCCCGCGCTTGGTTCAAACTGACCCATCGCGACATGGGCCCGAAAGTCCGCTATGTCGGGCCGGACGTGCCCAAGGAAGACCTGATCTGGCAGGACCCGATCCCGAGCGTCGATTACACCCTCTCGGACGCTGAAATCGCCGATCTCAAGTCCAAACTGCTCAGCAGCGGCCTGACCAGTGCCGAGCTGATCAACACCGCCTGGGATAGTGCCCGGACCTATCGCGGATCGGACATGCGGGGTGGCGCCAATGGGGCCCGCATCCGTCTGGCCCCGCAAAAGGACTGGGCGGGGAACGAGCCCGAACGCCTCGCCAAGGTTCTCAAAACCCTTGAAGGCATTCAGGCAGGCCTTGCCAAGAAAGTCAGCCTTGCCGATCTGATCGTGCTCGGTGGTACGGCGGCGGTTGAAAAGGCCGCGAAGGATGCCGGTGTCAACATCACCGTCCCGTTCGCACCGGGCCGCGGCGATGCGACGGCCGAAATGACCGACGCCGCAAGTTTCGATGCGCTCGAACCGCTGGCCGATGGCTATCGCAACTGGCTGAAAGACGATTATGTGGTCTCGCCCGAAGAAATGATGCTGGACCGCACTCAGCTCATGGGCCTGACCGCACCGGAAATGACCGCACTGGTCGGTGGCATGCGCGTTCTTGGCACCAATCACGGCGGCACCAGACACGGCGTCTTTACCGACCGTGTCGGCCAACTGACGACCGACTTCTTCGTCAATCTGACCGACATGGCCTATAGCTGGAAACCGGCGGGCGACAACCTTTACAACATCGTTGATCGCAAAACCGGCGAAACCAAATGGACCGCCACCCGCGTTGACCTCGTGTTTGGCTCCAACTCAATCCTGCGCGCCTATGCCGAAGTCTACGCCCAGGACGACAACCACGAGAAGTTCGTCAAGGACTTCGTCGCGGCCTGGACCAAGGTGATGAACGCCGACCGGTTTGATCTCGCCGCGTAAGGCTTAAAAACGCCTTTGAAATGATCTGGATTGGAGCTTTTGGGCTCTGAACGAGAAACACCCCCGGTCGTGAGGCTGGGGGTGTTTTTTTTGATATTTCATCATCACGGATTCACAGGAATAGACCTTCTTCGATCCGCTTGGTAGACTTTGAAAGATGGACATTCCAGCGGAGCGTGCACCTTTGACTAATATCGATACTGCGGAAGAAGCTTTTGAAAAAATCTATCAACATTTCAACAAATACAAGGACAGTATCTTCACCGAAGAAGATGCAAAGCTGCACTTAATCAACGATATGCTACGCGATGTGCTTTCATGGCCCAAGGGTTCTTTCCAGTCCGAAAAACATCACAAGTCTGGGTATTCTGATTACTGCCTTGGTGGCCCTGCTGGAAACCTCATCGTAGTTGAAGCAAAGCGCTTGGATCGCTTCAATATACAGGTTGCTGAAAAGGGCAGAATGCGACCACTCAAGCTCTCAAGCAATGCTCTCAGAGATGCTGCAGATGCAATAGAGCAGGTTCGTGGTTACGCCGACGATGAAGGAATTGCTCTTTGCGTAGTAACCGATGGAAATCTTTGGATAGTCTTTAAGACTCACGTTCCGGGGAAAAACTACAAAGCTGCTGAGGCTCTTGTTTTTCCCTCTATGGCATCGGTTAAAGAAAATTTTTCTGAGTTCTATGACTTACTAAACTCAGAACAAGTCCAAAAGCGCGTCTATAGTCAAATATTTGATGAAATACACAATAAACGCCTCATCCTTGATCAGAGACTTCATAGCCCTCTCCCCGCTGCTGAAAACCGCGTAAAACCAAAATCTAAACTCGCGTTCGATCTTGATCGCGTTTTCGACGTATATTTTGGAAAACTAAAAGGCGATGACGACCCTGAACTACTAGTAGAATGCTTTGTTGAGACACGCGAAAGCAGAATTGCTGATTTCTCTTTAGAAAAAATCGCCACGAAAATCATCGCAAACATAGCCCCCGGCGATAGAAACATAGATGCATCACTGTTTCATTTGGTCGAAAACGCTATTGAGATAGACGAGGGACAAACCGTCTTTATAGTTGGCCCGACAGGTTCGGGAAAAACGACTTTTGTGGAGCGATTTTTTCGCAGGACTCTTGCACCTACCTTGCGAAACCAATGCGTAGATGTACGCCTAAGTTGCCTCGATTCAGGAGGTGATGATCAGCGAATTGTCCCTTGGATGACCAACAGACTAATTAAACTCTTGGAGGAGAAGTTATTCGATACTGGTCACCCCAGCTATGAGCAACTACAGGGGATGTACTTCGGCGAATATAAACGTCAATCAGAAGGACCTGGCGCTGCACTCTACAAAAAAGACCCGGAGCAATTTAAAATCCAATTTGGTGAATTCTTAGAGAAAACAGTAACAGAAGATCGAGAAGGATACCTAAAGAGATTATTGAGTGACATTGTCGTCAACAGAAAAAAACTTCCCGTTCTAGTTATTGATAACATTGACGAATTTCCTCAAAATATAAAAGAGTCTGTTTTCCAATTATCGCAGGCGCTAAGGCGACATGCCGGTCATGCTCTAATTATTTTCCCAATCACAGACAAAACTGCTTGGTCTTTCTCAAAGTCCGATATTTTTGGGATATACACTTCTGTTTCTTTCTTTCTTCCAACCCCATCTCCTAGGGACGTTTTCTCAAAACGCATTGAATATCTCAAACACAAAATTGCGGCCTCACCCAACCCTAAAGAAAGAGCATCTTACCTATCTAAGCGCGGGATCAAGGTCTCAATTGATGATTTGAATGCGTTTGCAAACGTATTGGAAGAAGTTTTCATCGATGATGAATTTTCTGCTAGGATATTGGGTGAACTGACTAATTACAATATTCGCCGAACACTTATGCTGGCTAAACGAGTGATAACGTCGCCGGTTTTCGATGTTGATACACTCGTCGCATCAGTAATTTCCGGCCAACCTCTCACCACAAACTTTAACAAGCTGCTACTTGCACTCTTAAAGGGCGACTACGATTACTATCGACAAGATGACCCTCACGCGGTCTTTCCAGTTTTTCAGGTCGACAATAAAGTCCGTCAATCGCCCCTTCTTCCACTTAGAATTTTGGCAATGCTAGATGCAATTTCAAACAGTGGAAGAGATATTGAAGACAGACATTCTAGTGTGCAATCCATCCTAGACTTCTTCGACACACTGGGAGCAACTGAACCAGCAGTGATGCTAGTCATTAATCGCCTTCTTTCCAGTAGACTAATTGAACCATTCGATATGTCTGCATCCGAGTTGTCACCGGATCAAACGTTAGCGATAACCCATGCAGGTAGGGCTCATCTCAACCTGTCGACAAGGCACAATGCATTCTTTGATCAAATGTCCTTAACTACTGCTATCACAGATGCGACATTTGCCGAGCAAATTAGAATTACCTACAAGAATAACACACCATACACACAGAAAATGCCCGAAATTAGAGCAATATTTGCGAAATACCTGATAGACGAAGACAAATTATTCTCCTCAGAAACTCCTCAAGCAGATCGCTACGAACACCAACGCATTCTTATCGATAAAGTTAAAGCATTATCTCCGAACAATAAACCTGAGATTGAGGAAGCGGAAAACGCTGCTTTTAAAAACTATCAAGGATTACGAGGCGTTATCGAGCATGCATTCGGATCTCGGAACTACGGATTTATATCGATACAAGATGTTAGTAACCGCATATTGGTTCGTTCCGAGGTTATAGAAGAGGGCGGGTTCTCGGAACTATTAATAGGCGATGAAGTCATTTGTGATTTAGAACAAAAGCCCAGAGGCTTGATTGTCTCTAAAATCCATGAGGTCATCCCCCCGTCAGACAGACTTCAACACTGTCGGTGCGAAATTATCAGGACTTTTCCAGAGCGATCATATGGGTTTGCAAGAGCAAGTGAACACACCATAGATATTTTCTTCCATTTTGATGCCCTCACAAACTTTGCGCTCGGTGACATTCGAGACGGATTAATTTTTGACGCAGAAATCGTGAGTGCACCAGAGGGGCGTTCTTGGACTGTTCGAAAGGTGCAACAGGTAGAAAGCAAAGCACACGCTCAAACCTAAAGCCCGCAACGACGAACACAGACCCAAACCACAGGAAGATCACAGGTTCACTGCAAAGCTGTCATACGCCTGAAACTGACGCTAGGGGACTACATCATGATCGCGGGCCTTTTGCCCGTCGATGGGCCACTGCCCCCTGCTGCCATTGCTACCAATCCTCGCAGATTTAACTTATCAATCTCCCAAAAGACGAACCTCTTCCGTCATGACAAATGATCGGGTTAGTCCCCTTAGCCCTCAGGCAGAATGCCGCCGTAACGGCTCCGCCATCCGCCGCCCCATATCCTGCGGAGTACCCCGCCGCCCTGTCCATGTCAGCGGCGATACGTCCGGGAGGGCCATCCGAACGACCGGTTATGCAGTACCGGACGCCAGCACCAGCCCCTGACGATATGACTTCTGCGGCTTGATCTTGCAGGAGTAAATTTCATGTCGCGTTCGGCCGAACTCGGTTCCGCCCGTAAAGACACATCAAACCAGACTCCGGGGGTGCCGGGGGTGCTTCCCGATGGCGCGGCTCTGCGCACCATACAGCGCCGACGAAAACGTATCCTTCGAATTGGCGTTGTCGTGCTTCTGGTTCTTGTGGCCGGAAGTCAGGCGATGGCGGAGCGCCAGAGCGAGCTTCACGACATGATCGAAGCCATCGGGCTGTTTGCGATTGGCGTCTGCATCTTCGGGCGTGGCTGGTGCTCCCTTTATATCGGCGGACGCAAGAAAACAGAGCTTGTCACCACCGGGCCTTATTCCAGCTGCCGAAATCCGCTTTATGTTTTCAACATGATCGGCGCGTTCGGCGTCGGCGCACAGACCGGCAGTGTCGTGCTTGGCTGTTTGTTTGCCGGCCTGTGCTGGATGGTGTTTCGCAATGTTGTCGCGCACGAAGAGGCATTGCTCTCGGAACGCTTTGGCAAGGCGTTCCGGTGCTATCAAAATACCGTCCCGCGCTTTCGCCCGACCTGGTTTCGCTGGCGCGATGAGGAAGACCTGCTGTGCAAACCGGCACTGTTTTTAACCACAACACGCGATGCGATGTGGTTTCTGGCGGCGGGGCCGATCTTTGAAGGCATCAAGCTGATGCAGGAAAAGGGATGGCTGACACCGTTGATCCATCTGCCCTAGGTGGGTTTAGCCCGAAGCAACTGGGCGGCTGATAGCGGCGGATAGATGTCCTGTCTTTTATCCCGCCTTGCGGTCTTGCGGTCTGTGCCAATCCCCAAAGGAGCATCTCTTTTGCCCGTTGATCCGATGTCTGGCGCACACACGGGCGCGCAGCCCCCATTCACGCCAACATGATGACGAAAACAGCACCCGAACTGCCCCCCACAACAATAGCGGATTGGAAATTGACATGAAACCGACCGAAAAACCCCAACATAGCCTCACAATCGGACGCCGCAGTTTTCTGGGTGGCGCGGCGGCACTTGGTGCTGGTGCCGGATTGGCAGCCCCCGCCATTATCTCCCGCACGGCTGCGACAGAGACGTCTTCGATCATCGCGTTGCGAGACCACGACCTGCCCTTTATCGCCACCGAAGAAACCTATACCACCGACGAGCTGATCGCGCAGAACGCGATTAACGATGATCACGTGGAATACCTCAGGGAAACCGGTCTTGCCGAACTTGGCCCTGGCCGCATCGGTGCCATGGATCAGGCGGGGATCAATGTTCAGATCCTGTCCGCACATACGCCGGGCGTGCAGGATCTCGCGGGTCAGGAAGGCATCGATTTTGCCTATCGCCTCAACAGGATGATTGCGACGGGCCCGATGGTCACCTATCCGGGGCGGTTCCGGGCCTATGCAACCCTGCCGCTGCAGGACCCGGCGGCATCAGCAGACGAACTGGAACGCGCCGTTAGCAGGGATGGCTTTGTCGGGGCCATGACCAATGGCTTCATTGGCAAAAAGTTTCTCGACCATCCCGATTTCGAGCCCCTTCTGGCCCGTGCCGAGGCACTGGGCGTGCCGATATACCTGCATCCGGGTTTCCCGCCCAAGGAAGTCTTCGACATTTACTACCGCATTGCGCGGCCCGGATATAATGACGCATATCAGGACTACATTCTCAGTGGTTCAGGATATGGCTGGCATCAGGAGGTGCTTACGCAATGTCTTCGACTGATCATGACCGGAACGTTCGACAGATTCCCCAAACTGCAGATGATCATCGGCCACATGGGAGAGGGCCTTCCATTCTATTACGAGCGTATCGTCGGAGATTTGGGCGATGTGACCGAAGGCTCGCTCAACAGGCCTATCGGCCAGTATTTCAATGACAATTTCTGGTACACGACCAGCGCATTTTTCCAGGATGAACTGCTTCATCTTTTGCTGAAATACATCAGTGTGGACCGCGTGATGTTTGGAACCGATTATCCGTTTGCCGACATGAAGCAGGGCACCGACTGGTTTCGCGCCGTCGATCTGCCTCGTGAAGCCAAGGAAAAAATTGCGTTCCGGAATGCGGAAAAACTGTTTCGCATAAAGGTCTGATGCATCCGCCCCGGATCACGCATAACACCGGCTAACGCCGGCTGGTTTCTTATTCCCGACCGCGAAGAGGGATCACTTTGGCTGTATCTTGGGGGTACAGCCAAAGGATGCCAGATCAGCCCCGTTGATACATTCGATCCGTTTCTCGCGAAAGGCGCTATCCGTGGCCCGATCCCGTTTGACGGCAAAGGCATCGTAAAACCGAACTTCCTCCGGCAACCACAGACGCCGGACACAAACCGCAGGCCTCCACCAGCTTCACCAGCAGGCAACCATCGGGCTCACGGCCCACTCCGGTCACTTCCCGACCATGGTGGCACTTCCGGCAACCACTGAGACCCAGACAGAGCTCGGACCTCCGCCAGCTTCACCAACAGGCAATCTCGGCCCACGACCCACTCCGATCACCTCCAGCCATGGCGACACTTCTCGCAACCACTGAACCCCGGACAAACGACGGGCCCTCGCCAACTGACCACCTCGGGCTCACGCCCCGCTCCGATCACTGCCAGCCATGGCGACATTTCCGGCAACCGATGGAGCCCGAACAAACCTCGGGCCTCCCCCAACCTCACCGACGGACGGTCCTCGGGCTCACCCCTCGCTCCGATCACTCCCGGCCATAGCGACATTTCCGGCAATTGATGAAGCCCCGACAAACCTCGGGCCTCCGCCAGCCTCGCCAACAGGCAACCTCGGCCCACGACCCGCTCCGATCACCTCCGGCCATCACGACTCTTCCGGCAACCGATGGTGCCCAGACGCATTTCGGGCGTCTGCTATCCTCACCCTCGGACGGTCTTCAGGCTCACCGCCCGCTCCGGTCACTTTCGGCAACGACGGCACTTTCCGCTAACCGCCGAGGTCCGGACAAACTTCGGGCGCACGGCCCTCACTGGTCCACCATCGACGGGTCACAGATCACCGCTGCCATTGCTGCCATTGCTGCCGCTCCCGGCAAATCTAACGCTCCTTTTCCAACAAGACGCACCTCTCCCGTCATGACAAATGACCGGATTAGTCCCCTTAGTCCTTGGGCAGAATCCCGCCGTAACGGCTCCGCCATCCGCCGCCCCATATCCTGCCGGTCACCTCGCCGCCCTGCCCGTGTCTCTGTCCGTCTCTTTGCCGCTGCATCCTGATCACCTCTTTCATCCAGCCCCAAACGCAAAAACCCGCAAGGCTCAAGGCCTCGCGGGTTTCGGTCCGGGTGCATTTCTCCCGTTGATTTTTCCTTTATGCCATAGATAAAAGAACAAATCAAGAACTTTCTGAAAAAAGATATGAGGAGAGGATTTCTACCAGTTTTTTTTGGGGGGGAACCTCCGCAGTCTGCGCGCGGGCTCCCGGTGGTCGCAGCCATCCCCTTCAGGGGCAAATGACCGCTCCCACCTACCAGACATTAAAAAAGCCCGCCACGAGGGCAGGCTTTCTTAATGTTGGTTGCGGGGACAATCGCCGATGTTCGATTCACTTCCACGGGATTTGCAGATTTTAGCTCAATAGAGCGATTAGATCGCTAACCCGTGATAGATTGGGATCATATCTTTCTCTTCCTTGTCAAGTCGTTAATGACCTGATGGGGTAGTAGATGGTCGCCACTTGGGGACAGGCAAAAATCGAGTTCATCGCCCTATGCGATGAGATTTTCGATGAGCATCTGAAAGGTAAATCCAGAAACCGGATTTACCTCGATCTGCGTTCAGCAGGTCGCATCACCATGTCCCAGCGATCCTTCTATTCCTGGTTCGACACCCTTTCGTCCAGCACGTCTCCCGAACCTCCCCTCATCAATGCCAGCAACGCAGTCAGGCAATTGCCTGCTCATACGGCTGTGGCTGTTTTGCAAAGTGCTCCCCCTGTCTCGGGCAAGGCCTCCGATACATCCGCCATTGAAGGCCGGGTTGAGACAGGGCGCATGCAAATTTGGGACGACGATCCACAACCGAATGAGGCCGAGCAATGACCAGAATGGTTACCTCCTGCGGCAACGATCCGCCTTCCCGTCAAGTCAATCACCTCCGTGCTTCGGGTGCGGTCTGGTGAGCCATAAACGCCCCAACGCCTCCGCCCGTTACCCGGTTTGAAGACCGGGTCGGGCCTAAGGCGTCAAGGACAGAAATTTAGGGGAAGTCAATGAAACGCCTAGTCGTAGCAGGATTGTTCGCAGTCATATTGGGGAGCCCATCTGCGTTTGCAGGGTGGCTGGTATATGATGTTGAAAAATGGCCGTCTGGTCGCAACGGATTGATGTTTGAGCCCAATCCGCAATTGCCTGCCGGTCTGATCACGTGCCGCGTCATCACGGTTCAGCGAAAGAAGCCGCTTGTCCTGCAATCTGACGAACTCACGTTGGATCCTCGCACTGACAGCCTAGTCTGCGACTATGCGGAAACGACGGGAAAGAAAGTTCAATCTTCACCAGCCTTTGAAGATGACCAAGAGTCAGGGGCGGGTGCAAATTGATGACCTCTCAAAGCAGTGCGAATGCCGAACACCGGATAGCTGTCGACATTGTCGATCCTGCCCTGATATCGGCGATTTCTCAATTTCACCAGTTCAACATCACCAAACGAACGCTTCACCGCCTTGCCGAGAGCGCAAGAGATATCGGTCTGCAATTCGTTATCGGTGGCGAAACGCTTGATCTTAATGAAGAACAGCGTGACGCTCTGGCACGTTCACTGGCTTACCTTCATGTATCGCTGAATTACCCATTCTGCCCGGATGAATGGGAGAAGATAGCAGACGACCGAATTCGTGATGGGTGGGCTCTTGGGCTGCTGCTTCAGCTTCTTGAGGAACTTGCACAAGCGAATGTTCATTTGGCAGCTTTCGCGTCAGGCAAGATTGAACAACCTTGGCCGCATGAGAACCCCGAACACTCCGGTGCAGAAATAAGCGCCCCGAGATTGCCTGCTGGCGAAACTGGCTGGCCGCCCTTCCTTACACGTTTTATCGGCTGTGTTCTTGGAAGTTTTATTGGTGTGCTTCTCGCCCAGTGGTTGGTCGAAAGTGTGCTTGTTGAAACGCCTCCCCAGATATCGTTTCCGGCATACGGAGAGATTGAAGAGTTCGATCTCCCCGATCTCCCGTTACCAATTGATCAGTTCGAAAGACTGGTAGAGCCGGTTCGGCCGATGGAGGTCGAATGAACTGGCAAGCCGATTATCTCGCTTTCCATCGTCGTATCCATGAACAGCGCAAAGCGCTTGGCATGTCTCAGATCAAGACCGCCAGCCTGATTGGTGTGTCTGAAAGAACCTATCGCAATTTCGAAAACGGTACCGGGGAACTTGAAGGTGCGAAGCTTTTCAAACTCGCCAGTTCGCTCGGTATCAAAATCATCATTTCAGACGGAGTTATCGCTGATGGCGTTGATTAACATCACTCTTCAGGGCAAGGGTGGCGTCGGCAAGTCCTTCATCAACAGCCTGTTGATGCAGTATTACGCCAAGCGCCAGATTGAGGCTCAGGGTTTCGATACTGACCCGGTCAATCAGACGCTTGCCGGTTATAAAGCCTTTCCGGTGAAAGCTGTAAAGCTTGGCGATCGGGACGACGAAATCAACCCGCGCTATTTCGATTATTTGATCGAAGACATCGTAGCACTTCCCGAAAACGCTGCCGCCAATATCGATAATGGTGCCAGCACATTCCTGCCGCTTCTATCCTACCTTCTGGAATCACAGGTTCTTTCAATGTTGCGTGAAGCCGGTCACGAAGTCCGGCTGCATTGTGTGCTGGTGGGCGGGCAAGCACTGGATGACACGTTACGGGGACTGGCGGAGGTGCTGGTTCACCTTCCTGACGTTGCCGTAGTCGTCTGGATCAATGAATTCGTCTACGGCCGGGTGGAAAGAAACCGCCCGGGTATGGAGCCCGAAGGCTTCGAACAAACGGCCCTCTTTAAGAAAAACAAGGACCGTTACCACAGTCTAGTCCGGCTTCCCGAACTCCGCCAATCCACCTACGGCTTTGACATCAAACAGATGACACAGGCGCGGTTGTCTTTCGAGGAAGCTATTGCGTCTCCTGACTTCAAGATCATGCAAAAGCAGCGCCTCAGAACAACGTGGGGCACCCTCTTCAACATCATGGAAGAGGCGATGCTCTGATGTCTGCTCTCGACGATATGCCGCCGCTTCCAAATAGCATCGAGACAATCGATGAACTTCGCACATTTCTGTGGAAGCAGCATGGGGTCACGGTCGGAGAAGACGATCCGATCCTGCTGGTTTTCACAATGCTGCGTGTCGGGCTTGATCAGCAAGAGCGGTATAACGAACGGGAACGTCGAGCTCTGGCCGAAGCAGTACAAGCCGCTGCCGACACCTTCACGCGCGATGTCGATATTTCGATCAAGACCTTCAAAAATGAGGCAATTGGCGATGTCGTTCGCGAGCGTGTTGAAGCCATGAACGAGGCCGCCCGTCAGGCGGATCGCGCTACGGGCAAGTTCAGGAAAAACCTTCTGTACCTATCGATAATCACTGCCGTGAACCTGATTGCCGTCGTTTTCAACGTCGGTCTGCTTTTTGCGGCCGCTCGCTAATTGACGAATTCAAATACAGACGAGGATCTAATGAAAATCAAATCATTCATCGGAGCTGTCACCAGCAATGTTCTGCTCTCCATCATGCTTGCAGAACAGGCTCTCGCCCAAGGCGTCGATCTTGGTGGTGAGGGTGGCGCAGGTGGCTCCGACAAGAAGTGGTACAGCTGGATCGTCGACGGGCTGAACCTGATTTCAGAAGGTGTCGGGGCGATTGTCGCTGTAATGCTCGGCTTGGGCCTAATGTTTTGGGGCGGCTGGGGGGCACTCACAGGTCAAATGGACCCCAAACAAGCATTTATCCGCGTGATTGGCGGAATTATCGCAGTCGCCGGCCCTTTGATGGCCGACGGTCTTCTATCATTCATCGAATAGTCGCGAGGTAGCAATGAAAGCCGCAAGCCTCGTCCAGACCCACATTCAGCACGAAATGACCATCGCAGGCCTTCCTTTAAGGTTGCTCTTCGTCTCGGCCACGTTTGGAGTTTCAGCACTTGTAATACCCTTGATCGCCCGATCTCTGGTGCTTGCAATCCCATGTGGAGCAATCGGGATCGTTGGCAGCTGGCTTATTCTCGTTCGTCGTTATCGTAACGATCCATTCTTTGACAAGCAGCTTCTTCTTGCCCCGCGATACTGGGTCAAACGCAAAGGGAAACTCTCTATCCTGTCTGCCGGAGGTCAGTCAGAATGATTTGGCCCGAGGTAATCTCCACCGGAATGATATCTTTGATGGGTGCTGGTCTTGCCGTACCGGCTGCCCGCAAACTGATGCTCGGCGACCTGCAGCAAGACTGGTTACAGGATGAGCTTGAACTCGATTGCATCGATCAGATTGACGATGTGACCATCCGGAACAAGGACGGTTCCGTTTCGCGGGTATGGCACATCGAAGGCACCAGCTACGACGCTCGGATTGATGTCGAGCAGAACACGATGATGCATGGTCGTTCTGATCTGATTATGGAGCTCGGCAAAACCGGTGTTGCTATCCGCTTCATTGGCGTCAAACGCCAGCGCCAAATTAGCAATCAGGCAACATGGCCCAACGCTGTTTTAGACGAGATCGGAACAGCTGAGGCCGAACGGTTCAAGGCCAGTTATTTTATCGACTGGTACCTGATGCTCTCTGCTTCGGAAATGCGCCCGCTTAGTGAAGCCGAAGAAAAGATAGATGCATTGCTCGCCCCCTATCGTCCTTCGGTTCTGCGCAAAGCCGAAACTAATGACGAAGCCTGCCCGCTGACCGGTTTCCTGAACGGTCTGGTCTGCGGGGAATACCGGCACGACCTGCCGTCTGCCAGCCGCAATATATCGGGAGGTTTACCCGCCTCCGATATCTCGTTTGACAAAATTAGCGGCACAATAACGACGAATGTTCCGCAGCAAAAATTCCAGAAGATCATCACGGTCACCCATTGGCCCGAACAGATCTCTGCCCGGTTCATGGGAGAAATCCTGACCTTGGAGGGTGACATTGAAATCAGTCAGGTCTGCGAGCCCTGGGGACGCGATCAGGCCACAATGTTTTTCAAGCGTCGGCAAAAATCTGAAGAAAGCACGTGGTTCGGTAACCCGGCGGCAGCGAAGGAAACAGACGCCCTTCTCAAGTATCTCGCGTCGGGCAATGTCGGACTGTTTGCCTCGCAATTCTGTATTATTGCACGCGCCGAAACGGCAGAAGCGCTCGATCTTCTGATCCAACAAATTGCCGTCATTCTCGGTGATCAGCGTATCGGTTATTCCATCCAGACAGCCGGTGCGCCTGCCTGCTGGTTCTTCCGCCTGCCCAAACCGGGTAAGGGTGGCTTGCTGCCCCCGGGCGGGCGGATGATGGCAAGTCTTGATCTTCGCGATCAGAATATTGCAGCGATATGGGCCTTCCCGCATTCCGCAACCGGTATGCTGGAAAGCCCGCTTGGCCCTGCCCCCGTTCGCTGGTTTGCCACCCCTAGCGGCCAAACCTATGCATTCCAGTTCCATGTCGTGAACAAGCCGCTCACGCTCGGCAACTTTCTGGTTTTTGCTCCGGCCGGCAGTGGCAAATCCACTCTGATGATGCATCTGCTTGGCGGGCTGGCAAAGTTCCCGAATGTCCGTTCCTACCTGTTCGATTCACAGGAAGGTTCTAGATATATGATTGAGGCAATGGGTGGGCTTTATCAGGCCTATGACGGCCTTGCTCTGAACCCGCTGGATGTCGGCGAAGACACCCCCGGAAACAGGGAACGTATAAGGCTTATTCTCAAGTCGATTGCAGGTATCGATCTCGACAAGGAAGACATCCGAGATCTTGATCATGCCGTTGAATTGACCTTTGAGCTTGAGCCGCCTGAACGAACGATCAATGCCATCTACCCTTACGCATTCGCCCGTCGTTCGGCCCTACGCGAAGCTTTTGCCCAATGGGTTGTTGACGACAAGGGCAACAAGGGCCTTCGCAGTCATATTTTCAACGCTCCTCGGGACAGCCTCGGTGGTGTTCTGAACCAGTCCCACATGGTCGGCCTCAACATGAACGAGGCTTTGGCCGATCCGTCCCTTGGCGGGCCGGTTGTGGCGCACATTTCCCAAGCGATTGCAAAGTCGGTTGCCGGCCGGGATGACGGGTTTGTGATGACCATCGAGGAAGCGGCCAGACTGCGCCAAAACCTCGGCTTCAGAAACCTAAGTGAGGTGATGTGGCGTGAATACCGTAAGCTTGGCGGTATTTGCGGCATGATCTTCCAGGACCCGGCAGCCCTCACAAAGTCCGAGGGTTACGAAGCAATTATTGAAAACACGGCCGTTTTCATCTTCTTCCCGAATTCGAAGGTCACGGAAGAAAGCTTGCGTCCCTTCAACTTGAACGCCGAGCAAATGCTCTTTGTTCAGGGTCGCACACGTAGCCGCAGGAAAAATGACAGGCGTGTCCTGATTATCAAACGCGACGAGACCACGGGATACGAGGAAAGCGTCATCGCAGATGTGGATCTGACGCCACTCGGCAAGTCCCGCCGATTTTACAAGAGCGGCCCACAGGCCAATGCCGAGCTTGCGGCTCTCAAACAGAAATGGGGGGATGCATGGCCAAGCCACCTTTAACCCGCTCCCACCTTCAGTCTCTGGTCGTTGCTGTAACCTTGATATTTGTGCCATCCGTGGCACTTGCGACATATCCGGTTTTCGACGCGACGTCCTTTGCCAAGCTCACCGAACAGTTCAACAGCCTGCAGAAGCAGCTTGATCAGTTAATGGAGCAAACGGAGATCCTGGGCAAGCTGTCGCGAACGGCTCAGGACCAGGTAAATGCGATCGGCAAGATGGGGCGTGTCACCATGCCGATTGTCAACCTTGCCCGACTTGCCCAACAGATTTCCAAAGATGCCAGGTGCCTCCTTCCGGATCTGAGTGGCCTGATGCCCGGCTTGAGCCTCGACGAGCTTGATTGGGAGAGCATTTGCGCCCGTCGTGCCTTTTATCGCGAAGCCCTTTGGTTCGATCCCAACGACCCGGATAGCTGGACTTTCGATGAAGGGAACGGCCCTGAAGACTGGTCTGTACCCGATGGCGGAAGTTGGGGCGGCAGTGGTCCGGCAGACTGGAAAAATCCCGATGCTTCACCTGAAGCAAACAGGGCCTATATCCGTGCCCGCGATACTGCGCGCGAACAGGTTATCCAGCGCCAGAACGCGGTTGTCTTTGAAGCCATCAATACCGGATTGGCTCAATCCGATCAGGTCATTGCCCAGGTAGAGGATAACCAGAAAACCGCCGACGAACTGGAAGCTCAGGCCGAAGCTGCAGAAGACGTAAACGAGCGCATTGCGACGATGAACAAGATCTTGCTGCATCAAAGTCGCCAGCAGACCGCCATCCAGCAGCAAAACGCACAGCTTCTGCGCATTCAGGCGGCCATGCTGATGAAATTCATGCCACAGCATGCGACATGGGACGAAGCGATGTCCGGTGGCGAGAATGCAGCAGGCAACGAACCGGAAGGGTCAGAAGAATGATGCCCCTTCCGATCAAAACGGGTTCACTGCATTTATTCGATGGCGGCCTTGAGTGCGTCACGGTCAGCTTCCGACAGGCTGTCACCGTGGCTTGCGAGATAATCCTCGACCACTTTGCGGCTTGTCGCACGCTGTTCCTCGGTTTGCCGTGCCGTTTTCGCTCTGGCGATCTGGTTGTTCACCAACCCTGCATCATATTTTGCAACCTCTTCCGGTGTGCGCCAGTCGGGCAGATCGTTACATTCGTCTTTGTTAATGCCTTTAGGCCCTCTCATGTGAAAGCAGTGACGATCCCAATCGTTAAACGGTTCGGAAATGTTGCTGTATTCGTATTCATAAACTCCGGCTCCGTGAGCAGGGTTTCTCTTTGCTGCTTTGTATGTGTAATGCCAAGTTTCATAGGTGCGAAGAAGATCGTGACAATATTTTACGGTCTCAAGATCACCTTTGACCAGCGCCATACCTTCTGGATCGTAGTGTTCGAGAACGTAGTCATACACAAAGTTGGCATGGCGCTTCTCCCAAGCCGTCCAAACAGCTTCTTGTCCATTGGCACGCTTTTTCAGCACCCAGGACTGGTGTCTCCCACGCTCAATCAACCAGACATTATTCCAGTACGCGAAAGCTTCATTGTTTTCGCAACGTTCCCAAGCCTTTTCCAAGGCAGGCAGAGTCTCAACTTCGGTCCAGAACCCAACAGCCCGATCATAGTCAAAAAACCGGTCAGGACCATTCGGTCTCGATCTCTCGTCAAGCGGCAGGGGACCCGCATTTGCTGCTCCTCCTCCCAAAATCAGGAGGGCCAAAATGGATAGTTGTCCGACCTGCACAATCGCCCTGACTTTCGCCCAGAACTCCGAAATGTTCGTGATCGGCTTGGCCGAAGCACTGAACCCCTCAATGCTTGTGATCTTTGCGGCTGTCACCGGTTTATGGGTTTCGATATCCGGTCTGAAAATCGTCATGGGCAAGCTCGATCTGATCAATTTCGGTCATGAGTTGTTCTTTGTGATTCTAGCAGGCGGTTTACTTGCAGGCCAGTCTGGAGTGGTAACGCAGGTTTATAAAACCGGTATCAATACCATCAGTGGTGCATCGTCTCTGGTCATGGATGCAGCTCGGAATACGGGTGGCGATAGTTCGATCCCCTTAAAGGGCGAAGGTAACAATACCTCCCTCTTTAAGCTGACTTCACCAAATGCAGCCAGCAAGGTTATCCAGACATATAAAACTGAAAACGATAAGGAAGTTGGCGACGAATATCTCGGGATTGTTCGCCTCCTGTATGCGACCGAAAACGGTTTCCTTGCTGTCATGGATATGGGCAAGGAAATCTATATGTCCTTCTCGCTGGGCAATCTGACAGGACCGCTCGCGGGGCTCTTGATCATGCTGGTCTGGCTCATTCTGATCCTTGTCTATCTCAGTCAGGTTCTGGTCACACTTTTCCGGGTGATGGTTTTGTCCGGAATGTCCCCGTTCCTATTGCTTGCCGTTGGTTTTGGCTGGGCGCGGGGCATGGTCTGGGCAAGTCTCAAAGCTCTGATGGCGGCCGGCATGGTGCTCTATGGCGCTACGATCGCGATCGGTTTTTGCCTGTTCTCGGTTTCAGTGATCGACATGTCCAAAGTCGATGGCATCACAATGGGAACCTTTTTCACTAGCGCGGGCTTTACCGCTGTGCTGGTCGGATACATGGGGATCATTTTCGTCACCGAAGCCACGGCGATCGCCAACTCAATCGCACAATCGCAATTCACCAACACTGCAGCCGCCGCGATTGTCGGCGGAACAATGGGCGCTGCATTCGGCCTTGCCAAAAAGGTCAAACCGTTTCTGCCGCCTGCAGCTCAGGCCGCAATGAAATTCACAGACAAGCTTGAGGGTGGCGCAAGCAACTGGTCCGACGCGATGCAGGCCAGCCGGAACAATCCGAACATGATGGGCGACGCCAAATCATCTTTCTTCGGTGATTTGCGCAATGTTTCGTCGATGGGCGACATGGGGAAATACATGGATGCCCTTCGCAGAGGAGGGGTAGACCGTGGATAAGACCGACCTTTTCGCCTTGGCATCGCAGCTGGCGAAATCCCTTCATTCCAGTTTGAAGCGTTTGGGCTTGATCCTGATTTATCTGGCGCTTTTGAGCCTCTTGGCGGAGCCGGAAGCGACACTGAATTTCTTCAAAGCCTTCTTCAAACTTGAAATTCGCGATCAGGCGCAACTCACGAGGCAGGCGCTTCTTCTCCTGTTCTTTGCGGCCTGCATCTGGACCGGCATTCGATTTCTTCTTGCGATCCTGCCCGGGAAATCCGGCGTCGCCTCATCCCCTGACAAAACCAACGACATAGGTGCCAAATGATGAATTTGGATAAGAAAGCTCTGCTCAAAAATGTGCGTCATTCCATCCTCCCCGAAATCGCGCATTGTCTGGGTTTTATTTTGAGGATGGGTACCTCCTATCTGGTATTTATCTGTTTCTTCATCGGTGGCGGTTTTCTGTTTTTGATCTGTTTCACACCGAATGAAGCTATCTCCGCCTTCGAGATTTTGGCAGCAGCCACGCCAGAGGCCTTACAGAGTGGAGCTCTCAAGTTTGCGCCCATTCTGACCGGTTTATGGGTCATGTATACTGGCACATTTGCCGCCATCTTTGGCAGATTTCCTTTTTCAGCTAAAGCCTCGAAGCACCCCGAAAAAATAGCTGTAGCTCGATCTGCTTTCCCCTCTATCGAAGGAGAAAGCAAATGAAACGTCTGATCATTGTTTTTTCCGCTGTCGTTCTCCTCACCGGCTGTGCTGTCACCGGCAAAGAAGTCGAGATGCCCAAAGAGGGCACCGGCACCGATGAAATGAAAAAAAGCCCCTGCGTTTGCGAACCGATCCCTTTCAACAGCGGAGGCTTTGAATGGGTTGGTTAGGCAAGCTGCTTGAGAATATACGCGACAGAAGGGCCGCATATCTCGAACAGAAAAACAACCAGGTAGCCGACAAGAAAGCGGGCCAGATCATTCCTGCCACCAATGGCCGGCACGGAATGGCCGTCGCTTCCGATCCGTTTTCATTTCAGGCAGCGCACAGGCGGCTTGCCTGGATGCTTCGGATGTCGGCCGGCATGAATATCGCGCAGCTGGCATCGATCGTCGTTCTGGTGAGCGTTATCGCCGAAATGGTCCCTCTTAAGGAAAAGGTACCGTTCTGGATCATTCCGGCGAACGAAGACGTTGTTCGCTTCCAGATCAAGCCGGTTGTCGAAGACGTCAATGCCTTTGACGTGGAGCTGGAAGGCAAGGCACGGCGGTATGTCAAAGCCCGCCTTGAGATCGATCCGGTTACACAGAAAGAGCGCATGCAGGAAATCTCCCGCATGACAGAGCGTTCCGAATGGCAAAATTTCCATGATGAATGGATCAAAAGCGGGAAAATCGCCGATGCCATCAAAGACGGGCTTGATCGGGAAATCATCATCGAAAGCTCAAACAAGGTCGCAAGCCTGACAGGCGATTACAAGTTTGCGATCGACTTCACGCGCATTGACCGACGAGACGGCCGCCAGATCGGCGAGCCAGTTCATTTGCGGGCATACCTCTCGATGGTCACAAGCCCCAAAACCGTCACGCTCGAAAACAAGTACATCAATCCTTTCGGGGTCACTGTCACGGACATGATTTTGCGAACCAGGGGGAGTTCATGATGAACGTATCCACCCGTCGCAAACCCGATTTTTCAGGCAACTCAGAAGCATTAAGGGGATGTTCCATGAGGCTCCCGAAAGCCCTCCGTATCACCATTCATGTCATCGGTACCCTGCTCTTTCTCGGGTATGTCGTTCTGTTTGTCATTCATTCGGCCAGTGCGCAAACGCCATCCGGTCGGCCGCCAATGCCAAATCAGGCACCTTTCTCTGAGAGTAACGTCGGCACGACGACAGCAGGCAGCAATAACGTTTCTCAAACAGGCCAGCGTGCGATGCCGGTCCCGCAATCAATCGTGGATCAGGCTCGGGATCAGGCTGAAGGCAATTTCGGTCCTTTGATCCGGCCGCGCACATCAGGGCAAGTTCAGGAAGCATGGGATTATGCCGAAGATGGCGATGCCGTCTATGTGACGGATCTGTGCGAGGACTGCACCTATAAGGTTCGCACCCGCGAATATGTCGTCACTATCCTTGAATTGCCGCGTGGCGAGAAAATCGACCGCACCGATATCGGCGATAAAGTGAGCTGGTCCATCGAGCGCCGGGGTGACAGAAGGCTTGCCGTCAGACCCGCAAGCTATGGATATGACACGTCGCTTGTCGTCTATGGACAATCCGGCCGGGTTTATCCGTTCTATCTCCGTGCCGAAGGCGTGAACTCCCACAACATTCCCGATCTTGTCGTCAGGATCGCCGGATCGGTGCAAATCGACACACCGCTCGAAGTGCCGATGGGAAACGACACAGATACCGAAAAAGTACCAAATAAGTATGGTAAAAATACTGCTTCAGTTCCGAAGATGGATCTGCCCGCTTCGTCTCAGGTCGAAGATGCCATTGATGGGCTCGTCAACACCAACCCGGGAACGCCTGAAGGCGACTTTGTTGCCGAAGCCAAGTTCAATCCAGACAATCTTCGCGGATGGGGGCAATACAATCTCTGGGGCGATGAGGAACTGGAACCGGTTACGGTCTTCAGAGACGATGAATTCACTTACATCAAGTTCGGCGACAAGTGGAAGGATCTGGAACTACCGACGGCCTATGTGGTGGTCGATGAATTTGACGAACTGGTCAACACACGTGTCCAGGGCCAGACCTTCATCGTTGAAAGCACACAGAAACTGATCACGCTCAAGAGCGGGTTCAAATTCATGTGCATTGAATATATGGGGGCATAAAGGCATGAGCGCCTTTTGCGATATCGCCCTCATTGTCGGACTGACCTTTGGCGGAGCCTGTGCCGAACCGGTAGATACTGTGCCGGCACCAACATTACCACCAGATGACGAAAGCGCGTGGGCATTGCCTGCACCGCCGCCACCAGCCCCGGAACCGGCAGCGCCGCGCTTTCCTCCTGTTATCATACGGCAGGAAGCACCGCCTGCTCCACCGGCCCCGCCGCCTGCTCCGGAACCGGAGCCCGAACCTGAACCGGTTGCCGCTCCTGCTCCACCCGCACCCGATCCCTATCGGCTGGCGTTGGAGGCAGCATGGGCACGGCCAGTTTATGCCGGCAATGTCCCAACATTTGCGGCCTGGACAGATACAGGATCATCAAGCAGTCCGCTCGTTGGCAAAATGCCTGAAATACCCGCTCCTGCGCCTGATCCGCTCGATCTCAAAAAGCTCGATACGCCCCCTGAAGATTATGGCGGAGCCCGCAAAACCTCGACCCTGCCCGTGGATAACACCCGGAAAATTACTCAGGATCGATACATTCCCGTTCAGTTGGAAACCGGTATCAATACACAGGTTGGTGCCGGTGAACCGGGATCGGTCATTCTGCAAACCACACGCGATGTCTTCGGCTATCACGGCCGCATGAACCTTGTTCCCAAAGGCTCACGGCTGGTCTGCACCTTCATGGCACCGGAAGATATGGGCAGCAGCCAGATCGGCATTAACTGCGAACGTATCCTGATGGCAGGTCATCGGGCGGAAATCCTCAATATCGGCTCAAACGTGACAAACCAGCAGGGCTGGCTTGGTGTCGCTGGCGAAGTCGATAACAGGTTTTGGCAGCGTTACGGAAATGCCTTCCTTTTGACCGGTATTTCCACGGCTGTCCGATATGCCGCCGCAAGCACAAAAACAGAAGATGCCGATGGAGAAGTCGCGACCGCGGCCGCCGAAAAAGCATCCGAAGAACTCTCCAACAAGTTCGGTGAGATCACTGCCGACATGCTTGAGAAAAGCCTCGATCTCAAACCGATCATCACCATTCCCCAAGGCACACGCCTTCAAATCCGTCCGGCAACGGACTGGTACATCCAAGAAGTGGAGTAACGTCATGAAAAGCAAATTGTTAGCTTTGCTTTTGTTGTCGTCATGTCTGGTTCTGCCGGCATCCGCACAGGTGGCGCAGTCGATTGATGACAACAATTCGGAAACTGCAGTTGCAGTCGCCACCCCTGTCGATCAGCCCGGGACCAATGAAGCCGGCAGCGACATGGATGCCCTGGTTCAAAAGGTGAAAATCATCACCAGAACCAAACAGGTCACGGAACTTCCGGAAAATGAACCGGTCGCGCTTGATCTCGGGCTTGTCGATGTTCCAGGTGTTTCCAAAAACCTTACTGAAGGCGTAACTGCGAACGCCTATGCACGGTTTGTTTCAGTTGACGATATGAAGATCGGTCAGCTGGTGCTTTCGAGTGTCGAGAAGAACAGTCGTGTCGAGGCACTCAACTCCGACAACTTTGTTGCGCAGTTCGATATTGAACAGCCCTCGCTTGATCCCTCCTTGCCAATTTCGGTTGAGGGTAATCAGGCGGAACTCAAAGCAGCTCTCGAACGCCTCGCATCCCTGCAGGAAGAGGAAGAAAAGGAGGAAAAAGAGGAAGAGATTGCTGATTCCGGTGTTGGCGCGTCTTCAGGCAGTGTCGGCAGCAATGCCGGTTCCAATCCGGATGCTTCTGGATACAGCACTCCTAGCGCGTTGGATGTCGGCAAGGAACCCGTCATCAGCTCGAACATCACGACGGATGGATGCAAGATCCGCACAGATCTCGACCAGCTTCAGGCGATCCAGCAAACCCGCGTCGTAACGACGACTGACGGCACACCAGAATACGGTGAGTGCGCCGATGGTTCAGAGCGGTTCAAGATCAACCAATCTTACGCCGTTTGCCCTTACGACGAAAATACCGAGACGATGAAAGCGACCGCGCAGTTCATGTATTATTACACGGACGGCGGCGGCAATCGTAAGGAAATCGGGGACTGCCAGCCGGACGCTGAAAAAATCTATGACATTGTTGAAGATCGCAATGCCTGCAATGTCTATCTCGATTACGTCAACCTTCAGGCTGTGCCGCAAGGCAAGCTGGTTTACACCAACCATAACGGCAAAGTCGTTCCGGTTGCCGATTGTGCAGCTTCAATTGAAGTAGAGCCTGTGCCGTTGGTCGAAACCACCGAAGGCTGCGACATTCGCGATGACTTCTTAGCAAACAAGTCCTATGGCCGTTCGAAATATATCTACACGCTGGATGGTCAGGATTGGGACACCTCCTGCCAAGATAACGACGAAGAATATCCGCACAGCACGATTTACAAGACTGCCAATGGCGATCAGGTCTGCGAACCGATCATCAATCGAGACACCGGTAAGGTAACGCTGCAAAGCCGGGTGATGATCAATGTCAACGGCTTCGAACTGTATCGCACGCCTTGCACGCCGGACACTTCTGCCAAGGATATCCAGTCAACCACGGCAGGCTGCGAGGATCCGTCCAAATGGACGCACAATATCAGCGCCAGCCAGAGCATCGGCCAAGAACGTTTCTATTATCTGCTTGATGGCAAACAGGAACCGGTGACGGAGTGCCAGGATAACGGTGTTATCTATTTGCATCAGCAGGAAATCACGGGCTATCAGCGACATGACGACAAGCTTTTCGCATATCGCCTCGTCACGGTTTATATTGAGGGCGTAGAGACCCTGACTGGTCGATACAACGTGCTGACCTCGCAGGTCTTGCCCGGTGATCCCCAGATCCCCTACTCCTATGTAGGCAAAGGTCCCGCAGTAAATGGTGAAACATTCTACGAAGAATGTACCCGCTTCGACGAGCGTGACGAAGTCGAGACCTATAAACGTCCGGACGATACAACCCATAAAGTCATTGTAGGTGACGCAACGCCTTTAAATCTTGGAGACAAGTGTAATCTTGAGGTCACCTGGAGTGATGTAACTCAATGGTACTGGCAAAATCCCGGCGTATACACGAACACAAACTACTGCGGGATAAGTATTGCAGGCGGCACTCAGGGAAGTGATGATAGTCCATGGACTCAGGCGGCGTCGAATCACTGCACTTGGTCAAGTGCTGTTGGCACAAAGAAGCTGGTGCGTGAAGATGGCACGCAGATTGGCGACACTGCGACAGCCACCTGTCAAGCAAGTCCAAACTCTTACGCAGCGATTGCAGGCCCTCCTTCCGGACAAAGGGGCTATTGGCGCTACCTCTCCCTTGGCAGCCATAACTGGTCTTACCCGCCTCACAACAACACTCTAAAAATGGCCTGCCGAAATGGATGGGGGTGGGTCCGGTGAACGCCATCTTTCCAATCAATCCGATCTACAAGCGCATCGTCGCACCGCTCGCGAAATACTATGACGACCCTAGAACGATCGAAGTCCGGCTCAATGGGCCGGGCAAGATTGTCGTCGACCGGCGCGGTGAAGGTAAGCAGCTGATCGATGATCCGGAACTGACGCAGTCCGCCATCGAGAAGCTGTGCAAAAGTCTCTCGAATGGGCGCGGACTTAATTTCAATGCCGATACCAACCCGATCCTTTCAACCGCACTCGATGAAGGGCATCGCTTTGAATGCCTGGTCGGACCCTCCGTCCGATCAGGCCTGAGCCTCGCAATTCGCTGTAAACACCCCTTCACACCGACATGGGAACAGTTGATCGCGGCAACCCGGAAAGGAAATCGCGATTTCCTTGATGACGCCATGGAGCGCTTAAATATCAAGTGCGAAAGCGAGATCAAGGATCTGCTGATCGAAGCGATGATTAAGGGATGGAACATCGCCATTTCTGGAGGCACCAATACCGGCAAAACCACCCTGCTCAATCTTTTGCTGTCGTCAGTAGAGGATTATGTCCGCGTTATTGCGCTTGAGGACACGATGGAACTGTTCCTCGATCGTTTCTGGGACGGCAACGGCCTGCTCGCAGCGCGTGAAAGCGATAGCAATAGTGGCATGGTTGACTGGCGTGTTCTGTTCGATCACGTCAACCGCATTACCCCGGATCGTGTCCCGTTCGGGGAAATCAGCACCAAAAATGCCTTTGCCGTTCTCGGAACACTCAATGCCGGCGCAACCGGTGTCAGCTTCACGATCCATTCGACCAATCCCAAACACGCGATCCACCGGAAGTTCGATCAGAACATCGCCTGGGCCGGTATGAAGATGGATCGTATCCCCGAATTCCTGACGGAAATGGTTGATCTGGTTGTCCAGATCAAACGCGATAAGGACGGCTTCCGGCGCATTACCGATATCTGGCAGCCGCGAAACGACAATTTCATCCTCAAAGACGGGAGGGCGGCATGAGCCAGCGCCTCGGTCACTTTATCCTTGTCGTCATCCTTCTTGGCATGATTGCCGGCGTTATCGGCCTCTGGCATTTCGAGGTCGGTTTCGACCCAAGAAACCCGGCATGGTGGAAATGGCTCGGAGCTGCAGCTATTCACCCGGCCGGTTTGCCTAAAGAAATGCTCTATCCGGCATTTTATACGGCCGTCGGCGGCGTGCTGCTGATGATCGTAGTTGGCGTTCTCATGTCCAAGGCCAGAAACGATACCGTTGCCGGCTCGCGTAGAGGAAACGAACTGCATGGCTCGGCCAGATGGGCGACCATGAAGGACATCCGCAAAGCCCGCCTGTTTCGCAAAGACGGTGATTCCGTCATTGTCGGGGCGGTTCGCAACTGGCGCGGCAAGATCCGCGTCCTCCGACATAAGGGCCCCGAACATGTTCTGGTTTGGGCAGCGACCCGTACCGGTAAAGGCGTCTCGCTGATTATCGCCACCCTGCTCACCTGGGTGCATTCCAGCCTTACCCTGGACATCAAAGGCGAGAACTTCATGAAAACCTCCGGATGGCTGAAGTTCTTCGGCATCCGTGTGGAGAAGTTCGAACCGGCCGCAATCAGCGGATCGTCAAGATTCAATCCTCTGGCAGAAGTCCGCATTGAGACGGAACGCGATATTGCGGATTGCCAGAATATCGCAGCGATGATCATTGATCCGGACGGCAAAGGCATGGCCGGTAACTACTGGCGCGAAGAGGGCTTTGGCTGGCTCTCGGTCGTCCTTCTGCATGTTCTCTATAAGATCAAAAAGGAAGAAAAACGCATCGCCTGTTTTGACGATGTGAACACGTTTCTTTCCGGTATTTCGACAGTGAAACCACCGGTCGATGCGATTGAAGCCGCCCGCGAAGGGGCTTCTGAAGAAGCTCCCGACGATCAGATGTCGGCCCAGGACAACTTTGTGAAGATCCTCGAAGCGATGGCCGATTACGACCACGGCCTCGCGCACGTGAACAAGGAAGTCCGTCGTGGCGCAAACAGCATGGCGATCAAGGCTCCGCAAGAACGTTCAGGCGTTCATTCCAACGCTAAAACGCAGTTGACGGTTTTTGCCGATCCGATCGTTGCGAGAAACACCGCCGTAAGCGATTTCCGGCTTTCCGATCTGATGAATGGCGACCGGCCGATGGCACTCTTTCTGGTTGTCAGTCCGTCCGACAAAGACCGTTTGCGCCCATTGATCCGGATCATGTTGAACCTCTTCCTGCGTCGCCAAACAGAAAGTCTTGCGGCCAGCTTCAAGCATCCATTGCTTCTCATGCTCGACGAGCTGGCCGCATGGGGAAAGATGGAAATCCTCGAAGAGTCCTTGGCCTTCATGGCTGGCTACGGCATCCGGGCATACATGATCTTCCAGAATGTCGAGCAGCTTCATAAATGCTACGGCAAGGATGAATCCCTGATGGCAAACTCCAAGGTGCGGATTGCCTTCACCCCGAACAAGCTGGAAACAGCGAAGCTGATCTCGGAAATGACCGGCCGGGCGACAATCGTTCAGAAACGTCGTTCGCAATCCGGAAAGTCCGGACAGTTTGTCGGGTCGAACTCCGACAACATCCAGGAAACGTCCCGTCCGCTCCTGACACCTGATGAATGCATGCGCCTGCCGGTAATCGATACGGAGGGCAAAAAGCCTCGTCCAGGTGATGCGCTTATTTTCGTGGCCGGCTCGCCGCCAATCCACGGAACACAGAGCCTTTATTTCCTTGATAAAGAGCTGAACCGGCGTTCGCAGATGCCGCCCCCTGAAATGCATCCACATCCCGTCAATCAGAACAGTTCGCCAATGATGGAGAAATCCCATGAAGCAGCCTGAACAAAATACGGGCGCAAATGCCCGTGTGACCGACAACGAATTTCTCAAGCTCGCATCCCTCGCGGTTTCGGCCGCAAGCGGTCTAGGCCCGGTTTCTGTCGATCCGGATGTCGCCGAAGCGATGGGTGCGATCAATGAACAGGCGCTGTCCCTTGACGATGCCCTCGACAGCCATTTCGACGGCGAAGATCCAACTGCGATCGAGGAGGTAAAGGGTCATGGCTAAACCGAACTTTCGCGATCAGGTCGTTGAATCCCTTATTGAACAAATGGAACGCGGTACAGCCCCCTGGCAAAAGCCATGGGAACCCGGGAAAGTCCGCGAGCCTTCCTTTAATCCCTCCACCGGCAAAGCCTATCGCGGCATCAATCAGATCTGGCTTGAATCTCGTGGTTATGCAGATCCGCGTTGGGTGACATATCGCCAGGCACAAGCCAATGGCTATCAGGTGCGTAAAGGGGAGAAAGGTACTCAGATCGAATACTGGCAGTGGTCTGAGCGCCAGCCGATTAAAGATGATGCTGGCAATCCTGTTCTCGATCCTGAGGGCAAACAACGGTATCGCGAATTCAAGTTGGATCGACCGAAGGTCTTTCACGCTGTCGTTTTCAATGGCACGCAGATTGATGGTTTGGCTCCCTATGTCGGCATGGAACCCGATTTCAACCCGGTGGAACGGGCCGAACAGGCACTTTCTCAGTTGGGAGTGCCGATCCACCATGATCAGCGAGATCGCGCCTTTTATCAACCAGGTAGCGATGAAATCCACATGCCGCCTAAAGGCTGGTTCAAGGGGCAGTACGAATATTACGCCACAGCGTTACATGAAGGCGGACATTCGACGGGCCATCAATCTCGCATGGCCCGGGAGTTCGGGCCGTTCGGGTCTGAAACCTATGCCCGCGAAGAACTCCGGGCAGAAATCGCCAGTTTCATGCTGACAACGGAATTGGGCCTCGGACATTACCCGGAACGCCATGCCCCCTACGTGAAAAGCTGGATGGCCGCGATCAAAGAGGATCGCAACATCCTGTTTCAGGCGGCCCGCGATGCAGAAAACATTCGCACATGGATCATGGAGCCAGAAAAGCGCCTCTCCCTTACCCCAGTCAAAGAACAACGACAGGAAATGGCTGAAGAACAAGCAATGTCGCTCGGCGCGTCTTACGGTGAAAGGGAAGCTGCGAGACGACAGCAGGCCGTTGATGGCATGTTTGAAAAATATCCTCATGCCCATCCAACCCTTTGGGCGATGGAGCTGCAAGATGCGTTGGTGCTCTCTGGCTCACGAAATGACAAGGAATTGCTGAGTGCGGATCAGCTCAAGGAACGACTGAAAGCAACAGACCTGTCTACGGATCATCTTATTCGTTTCCTCGGACAATCTTCTGAGCGAGCCAACTGGCACAGCGTCGCCGAGACAGTACCAGGTTACGCTGAAGAATTTGCCGAATTTGCCCACCTGGCTGAACAATTCGGCAAAATCGATTGGGTAGCCCACTATGCCGCATCATCCGAGCGCCGGTTAAATGGTTCATCTCACCGGGAAAAAGTGCTGGAACAGATGCAATCGGAAGCTTCAGCATCCCCACTTCATCGCGAGTTGGTATCCGCCCTGTGGGATTTGGACGGCCCCGGGGCCAAGTCCTCTGTTCCGGTACCAGACTGGTATGTCTCTGCGGATCAGCGCAATGACGAGTTCCTGAAACGTCTAGCGAGGCCGCTCGATATCGAAAATCGTCAACTCAAAGAAGGTCTAGTATACCAGATTGAAGAATGGAGGAAGGAACCCAAAAACTACAAGAGTTTTGATGCTGCGTTGAATGAGTTTGTGGCTCGGCACGGTAGGGGGGCGGACTCTCTGAACGCTGTCCTAAACGGCACAGAACATACGCTTATAGGAAACGACTGGTACAATGATGGCTCCAACCACCGTCATACTTACATAACTCCAGAATTGGAGAAGTTACACAACTCCATGATGGCTCAAAAGAGACAATCTGATGTTGAACCCCTAATCATTCCAAAAGTTGAAGCGGAAGAATCCATAAAGGCTGTATTGGGTCGCTGGCAGCGAAAGAAAGAGGAGGCTCGTCTTATGGCGAATACCCCCATTGAACAGACCCTAAATACTGAGCTGCAAAAGAAAACGTATCTGAGTGTCCCATTCAGGGAAAAAAATGAGGCGAAAAGCCTTGGTGCCAAATGGGACCGTCGGGAAAAATCATGGTACGTCAGCGAAGGCACCGACATGAAGCCGTTTGCCAAATGGCAGCAGAAGGTTGCAGAGAACCAGACCAAGATTGATCCGCAGCAGGAATTTGCCGATGCCTGCCGCAAAGAGGGGCTGATGATCGAAGGCCTGCCAAGCATGGACGGAAAATGGCACCGCGTTGCCGTTGCTGGCGATGCGAAGGGTCAAACCAGCGGCAGTTATCGCGGCTTTATTGAGGGTATTCCGGCCGGCCAGATCATGAATTTCAAAAAAGCATCCGAGCCGGTTAAGTGGGTGGCGACGGGCACCAGGATCGATCCGGAAGAACTGGAACGCATCAAAGCCCAATCGGCGGCAAGAAAAGCCGAACAGGCCCAGGAACTGAAGTTCCAGTATCAGCAGGTTGCCAAACGTGCCTACGGAACCTTCATGAACGCCATCGAGGCGACCAGCGATCATCCTTATCTCAGGAAAAAACAGGTATCCGGGGAAACTCTTCGTGTTGACCGATCTGGCAATCTGATCGTGCCTATGACCAACGAGAAGGGTTTCATCGAGAACATTCAGACCATTGCTCCGGACGGAACAAAACGTTACCTGAAGGATGGCCGTAAATCTGGCCTGATGCATATCATTCCGGGCAAAAAAGACACTCCGCTGATTATCGCAGAAGGCTATGCGACGGCAAAAAGCCTGCATACAGCAACCGGGTTTACCACTGTTGTCGCCTTTGATGGCGGCAATCTTCCGGTCATCGCCGAAACCATGCGCAATCAAAATCCTGACCGGTCAATCGTTATTGCAGCCGATGACGACCCCCTGAAAGTTGAGAAAGTCGGCCACAATCCGGGACTGGAAGCGGCCAAACGGGCTGCCGAGCGATCAAACGCGCAGATCCTCAAACCTTCCCTTACTGCAGATGAACAACTGCAGGGATTAACCGACCATAACGATGTGCATGTTGCCCGCGGCTTCGATTTGTTCCGTCGCGAGATCCGGCAACAGCTTTCCGATCTGGGTATTTCAACCAGTCGTAGTCGATCAATGCAGATCTCGCCAAAAAAGCAAAAGAACCAGTCAAACCAGATGTCTGTTTGATAATCCTTGTGTCGGCGGCCTTCCGGTCGCCGACAGTATTCTTCTGTCATTCATGTTTGCGGATACTGGATTTTGGCTACCGACCGGATCAAGGTGGAAACCTATTTAAACGAAACGGAATTCTCCCGTTTGAAGGAACTCTCGGCACAACTTAAATTGAGCCGATCGGAACTGTTTCGACGGCTTCTTATGAATTCACCTCTCCCCAATGCCCGGGATTTTGAAGCCGCCCAAGCGATCCTTGATATGCTTCAGATCAATGCTGACCTCGCCCGTCTCGGGAACCTTCTGAAGCTGGCACTTGATGAACCGTTAAGCGCCGATCTCTTGCGCAAATACGATGACTTGGCCGCCACCATCAAATCCACCCAGGACGAGTTGAAGGATGTGGTGCGCAAGATCGATCGCACGATCGCACGCGGTGCGAAATGATCGCCAAGAAAATCCCTAAAAGACCCGATATTCCCGATAACTACAAAGAACTGGCCGAATACATCGCGGCAGCCAAGGAACCCGGGGAAAAACTGGACAAGTTCTGGATTGAGAACTGTGGCGCCGGCGAGACGCTGGACGATCTTGAACTGGCCTTGCGCGAAGTCTATGCCGTCCGCTTGATGAAACCCGAAGTCACGGACAAATCGTATCACATGATGGTTTCTTTCCGGCCGGGCGAGAAAGATCGGCTTTCCGAACAGTATCTGAAGGATATTGCTTCTGCTTATGCCGATGGCCTCGGCTTTGCTGAACATCAATATGTGGCCGGTACGCATATCAATACCGACAATTTCCACATGCATATTGCCTTTAACAAGATCCATCCCCGCACGCTTCAGGTCATCAATCCGTTTCGGGATTTCAAAATCCTTGATCGGGTCTCCCGAAAACTGGAAAAGCAATATGGCCTCTTTATCGACCGGGGCATGGCCCAGAGAGAAAAACAGGGTCCAAAACTGTCGCCTTCAGCTCGCGATTACGAGGCGCAAACATGGCAGGAAAGCTTCCAGAACCATGTTCTTCAACATCGCGAGGATCTGCTTGAAAAAATCAACGGCGCTGAAGCCTGGCAGGATCTGCACAGAATTCTTGCCGAACACGACATCGAGCTAAAAAAGCGCGGTAACGGTTTCGTTCTGGTCGGTCCAGATGGTCAGGGCATGAAGGCCTCGGCGCTCGATCGTGACATGAGCAAATCCGCCTTGGAAAAGAAGCTCGGCGATTTTGTTCCCCCGGTCAAAGAAACAGATAATAAACCCGCCCTCCCTACGCACCCAAAACGACGCTACAAGCGTCGGCCGACAATGCGGCATCCGCGCATGTCGCCTCTTTGGCGGCGATATCTGAATATTCAGCAACCTCTTCATCGTCGCAGTACGCTTCTGTCTCGCACGATTTCAAACTGGAAGCTGTTTCTGCTCAGTGAAGCCTATCGCGATCCGCTCGCGATGGTGTTCCTCATCGCCCAACAGGAATTCATACATTTGGTATTTGGCGATGATCGACCGATACCGGTTTCCAAACTCGCAGCCCCTGCCCTTGCCGCGTGGCGTGAAGCTGGAAAGTGGGCCGATGCAAAATCCTTAAACTGGCTGGCAGATACTCGCTCAACTGGTCGGGGATGCCGACTGGATGATGCCGGCAACCTTCTTGTACCCTTCAAGGACGAGAACGGTTTTATGCTGGCTGTCCGCATATATGCCCCGGGCCAGAAAAGGATGTCGATCGGCAATATCAAGGCACGCGGGCTGACACACATCATCGACACCAGAAAACAGATCAATTCCGGGCCGGTGATCTTCACGGCCGATTATGCCGATGCGGTAAAGATTCATGATGCAACCCGACGCCCCGTCGTGATTGTCGCAGATCCTCGCGAGCTGCAGTCGGTGATAAAACGCTATCGCAAATCCAGTCCATTGATCAAACCGGTTGTCGCAGGAAAGTCCGAAGCAAAGTTACCTGGTACCGGTTATGTGCAGATGCCGAGCCAGGACGATCAAACGGAAATTCGCCGTGCCTTTTCCCGTGCCACAGGGGACGAGGCATTTCTCGTCTGGGATGCCTGCCCGGAATGGGCGACCCCCGGCAATTCATCCTGGCTTAAATCTGCCGGCATTCGAGGCTACGGCGTTAAAGTTACGCCTGATGGTGAGGTCGCCGTCCCCCTCAAAGACCGTTCCGGCCGTTTGGAAAACGTCATTCTGATCGATCAAAAAGGAAAGCAAAGAACCCTCATTGATCCGGTTGACAATATTGCGCTCTCTCATGTGATCGATCCTGCATGGCGAGATGAAAAGGATACCGTCATCATTCCACGGGACTATGCCGATGCAGCGGCCATCCATCGAGCAACACGTTGCCCTGTTGTCGTGCCTGAAACACCTGACGACTGGCATGCTGCCCTTGAACAGGTCCGCATACGGTACAGTGAAGCAAATATCGTTCTTGCCCTGGGTAAAGAGGAATTGCCCGGGGAGATGGTAGCGGCCGACAAATTTACCGCTCAGATCGTTCGGCCGGCACGTGCGGAAACGTTCAAGGAATATGCGTTGCATGAACCGTCCCGATCTGCTGCCCGTCTGATGGATACGGGTCGTGCACATTTCAACTTTGACCCTGACAAATCGGAATCCGAATTTGTAAAGCTGCAGGATCAGGACGGAACTGAACGTTACGTTTGGGGCGTTGATATTGCCGTTGCTGTCAATAGCTCCGGTGCAAGAACGGGCGACTGGATCACGCTTGATATCGCCGAAAAGAAGAAAGTCGAGGTCGTTGAAAAATATCGCGATGATCAGGGCAACCTTCAGAGCCGCACGGTTACAACTCACCGGAATATCTGGAAAGCGGAAGTTCGACCAGATCCTGAAACAGTGCCATCAATGACCGCTTTGCGTAATGAAATGGCCGTCCTGGTTGGCGATGATGGGTGGCTTGCATGGCAGCAAGCGTCCCGCCCAGACAAGAGGGTTGTTTCTGCCCGGAGCGATATGGGCACAGAGAAGGCGTGGGCTGGTTTTCGAGTGGATGATGCAGGAAATGTCCTTATCCCTCTCAGAGACGGCGGAAACCGCCTTGCAGCCGTTTATCGCGTCAATGAAAGCGGATCCGTTGAAACTTTGGTCGGCACGGGTAGCGATAAAGGTCTGCATCATGTTATCGGGGAACGGATATCAAAAGATCCTGACGACCCCATTCTGATAGCAGATGACCTGATCAGCGCCATTGAGCTAAACCGTCTGACGAACAAGCCAGTTGTCTGGTCAGTGAAATCGGAAAATCTTGCAGCCGTCGGAAAAACTCTACGCAGATTTAATCCCGATCGGAAGATTGTCATTGCCGCTATGGATGCGCACATGGCCGTCGAAAACAAGCCAATGGTACATGCGAAGAAAGCAGCAATCGCCATCGACGCCGATTTGCTCTCCCCTCCTCTGTCTGATCAGGACAAAAAACGCAATAAGATGTCCTTCGGGGATATATTGAAAACCGGAAAGATAGACGCAGTTAAAAACGCTCTTAAGACTGCTGGAGTTGATGGTGATGACACAACTCGGAAGCGGCAAAAAGATCATACGAGAGGGATCTAATGAAACCGCATGTTCGCCTATACATCCTTCAAACTGGACAATCTTTCACTCACCATCAAAAGCTGCTGCTCAGATAATCGAGCAATGTCTTCAATGAAGGCTGATTCAATTACTTCTGTATTTTTTATTTCTGATTTTTGGACCGCGGTTGAATTGAGTTTGTCACGTTCCGAACGCGACATTTTTTCTATGTCTTCGGGAATGCCTTCAAAAAAGAAGTCAATTTCAACACCAAACATTTGCGACAACATCTGAAGATGTCCGGCTTTGTAACGGTCCCGCCCAGCTTCAAATTTCTGGATTTGCTGGGGAGAAATTCCAAACAGGCCCGCCAATTGTTGCTGTTTGACACCCAAAATCTTGCGCAGCATCTTGATGCGTTCTGCAACATGGACATCGATTACGTGCGGGCCGTCAAACCTTCCAAGCCTTCGTTTCATGGTTTCATTGATATGGAGGTTACAAACCGAGAGTGAATTTTGCTGCACTCATATTTGGCACATATTTAAGGTTGATATTGCTAAACTCCGCTGCGATCCCAGTCCTTAAAATATTATTTTCTGTCAGATACTCTTTGGTGTTCGAAGATAGGAACACTATTGGCTTAACCACTCCAGCGTTTCGCAGAGATGTTACGGCTTCAAGGTAAGTCTCGTAGACTAAACAATCTTTTGAGGAATCTTTACCGCGCCTTGCTGGAGCGATACACGCATTCATCCGTGCGAATGCTTTGGTCGGGATTCCGTTTCCAGGCGTTATCTTTTGGAGCTCGGTGAGCCATCTTTCTACAACACCACGCGTGCGCCCAACATGACCGTCGAGATGGGCAAGATCAATGGTCCCCGGAGCACCAAAGACGGTGGAGAGCTTGTTGATACGATCTATCTGTTCCTGCAGTTTTTTTAGGTTACGTTCCGCCTCCTCTTGGACGGGTTGATCGTGAACGGCGAACTCGATCGCAACCTGTTCTGCCATAAGGCATATGAGATTTCCAGCTTCCGCCGCAACCACAAGGTCTATGGCGGCTTGCCGATCATGGGGCTTAACTGTTTCACGCGTTGGGTCACGCATGATATCTAGAATAGAGCATGTGTCGATGCACAACACTGGTACATCCTTAGATGCAATCGCATGCGCGTCCATCACCTTTCAATGCTCTTCGTAATATGCAAGAAGAGCGACAGCGGTCTCGAAGTCGGCCGCTAGAGTATGCGCGGAATCCTGATCCCAACCATCCACCTCATGGAGCCAACGAGCCAGTTTATCTGCATCAGGTTTGTCATCAGCACGATGAACGGCGACAAGAAAGTCGAACCAGCGACGTTGATCTGATGGGTGACTTGCTCTTGTCGACTTGTTGGCTGCACCCGAAAAATGTTTCAACTTTATAGCCGCTTCCAGAGACAACCAATCTTCAAGCGTTTGCTGGTCTTGGGTTGTCGAGATAGTGAAGCCGAATTGGGTAGCAACTGGCTCAGCAATTTGTGCGATAAAATCCTTAAGCAAAGCGTTGTATTGGGCGAAGCTGAGGCTGCCCTTCTCCAAGGGAACGATGTTAGGCACATAATAGCCGTCTTCGGTTCCCCATAGAGTCAATCCGACAGCGGGATGGTCGTTGTCGGCATCTCGTTGAAAAAGGACTACATCCTCGAGAGGGACGGTGTTGTGCGCCACCTCTTCCGTCCGTTTCAAATCCACTCGCCAAGAACCGACTGCCGCTGCTATCAACCCTTCGCGTAGTTCGGGCCGTTTGTCTATTGGCCCGTGAATGGCCATGTCTTGAAAGACTTCAAGTTTTTCTGCCACATCTACCTCTTCGAAATATCTCAGTTGCCTACAGATCACAGCGGAAAGCGGTTCAGAACCCTCGCTCAAGATGGCAAGATACCGCTGGCAACAAAACAAACGGCCACATTTGCTCCGAATGATTTCCTCGACGATCCCAGATCGCTCCAGATCAACATATTACTCATACAATATTTAATCGGTAGGTATGTCATATACAGCAAAATATGACATTCAGACTGTCACATCTTCCGAGCCTACGTTTCATGTATTTCGGTGCATCTAGCCATATTTATTATAAACTCTCTTATCTGGAATTGATCCTTTCGGTGGTTAAACTCGCCGCCGTTTTATCGATACCCTGTTTTCTCTCCATTTTATAGCGGATGAAGAGTACGGCTGAAAAGATCAGGCTAAAAGCCACGAACGGTAACATTGCCATTTCGTTTAGTAGAGAATATCCCGATGCGGCTAAACACATCCCTGCAACAGTCCAGAGCTTTCTCTCTGGTGCCAGTTGCAATGTTAGCCAAATCCCCAGTGCTGCATTGACTAAGATCCAAACCGGTGAAGCTGGCCCCAGTGACATCTTAAATGGCCACGGTGTCCAGATCATCCCGAATCCAACAGTCGCGGACAAACAATCCGCCGCCAAGTGAATAGAAATACCTACATACAATCCAGCAATGCCATAAAGAGGTACTCGGTTCTTAAAAAATAAAAAAAGCAGCCACGGGATGAGAACTGAATGGGTGATAATTGATCGATGATGCAGAATTGGCAGTAACAACAAATCTATATCTGGAAGCCATAAGCCCCCCCAAATTCCCAAAGCATAGGGAACGGGTTTAGCTAACATGTGTTTAATTGGATCCATTTTTCGGCTTAATCCAGTATTTCTTAATTGGAAATCTTTCAGTCAATTGCACTCAGGACAGTTTCCTCATTCTAAGCACCGGACCAACTCCAATAGGTTTCAATTCCTGCTCCCCATCCGCCGATTGCATATCGCTAGGGTGTGGCCCCAGACCGCACTTCAGTTATACCCTAGGGACAGAAGACGTTGTATGCTTCTGTTTGTCTGGGATAGATGGTAAGCAATTAAGTAATGGTAACAAAGAAAAATAGAGCGCAGTCGACCGGCGAAACTACAGCTATTACCGGGTATTGGAAACAGTACGAATATTCTGCATGCGTCCTCTACAAACTTATGCAGGACGGTTTGCTCAATGCCATATCGATCGCAGAACCAGCTGCCTGTATTTTCGACGATTTGGTGCTCCACACCAATGGGGGCATCCTTGCCACTCAGGTTAAGAGTGAAAAGAGCGCGACATATGTTTCCCTCCGCACAGAGCTAAAAGACTCACTCATTGCAGAAATGGCCACTTCTTGGCTGAGCCTCAAGGAGCGTGTTGAAACAGGGGAAGTAAACTTACGCTACATATTTGCTGGTCTCTTTAGTACTTCTGACACTGCTCTTGCGAACTCCAACGCTCAGGGAGCTCGTCACAGTGCAGCGTTTGCAGATTTCATCTCCCGTACAGAACTTTGCGACGATGTTATCGCGAGTTCAGTCTGGAGCGACACGCTCACGGATCTCCGAATTAGATCTGGCCTAGATCAGTTGGATTTTTTAGAGTTTTTGAACCATCTTGATCTGAAGGATGAAAGAGAACTACAGGCAAATGCCCTATCCAATTTTGGTCCTATAGACCGTTCCAAAGCTGCAGAGGTATTAAGCCTGATTCCGAGACTTGTTCGAGCCTCAACCCCAGGTCAAAGATATACTGAGCAAGATCTGATAAACAAGTTGGGGTGGCGCTCGAGGCTCAGCCAGCATAACCTTCACGTCTTTCCAGTTCCACCGGACTACCAAGAAAATGAAGCTACAGAGAGAAAACTCATTGATCTCATTGAGCGGACGACGCAGGGGTATATCGCGCTTATTGGGCCTCCGGGAACCGGCAAGTCCACACTTTTGCAACGTGGTTTATTTTCTAACCAGAGCTACAGTATATCGAGGTATTTAGCTTTTCTTCCCGGCCAGCGGCAAGGCCTTGGCCGAGCAGAAGCAAGCGAATTCTTAAACGATATAATTGCCGAGCTTCGTAGCCAGGGGTTCTACGCCTCAAAGTTTACCAACGACAACCTATCCGGGTTGAGGAACGAATTCGTAGGACAGCTCGAAGCGGCAGGTTCCAGGTATAGCACCTCAGGTAGAAAAACACTCATTGTAATCGACGGGCTCGACCATGTACCTCGTGAGGAAAACCCAGTAGCAAGTTTTCTAGCTGAGTTGCCGGCTGCTGCTGCTGTTCCTGAAGGCGTCATTTTTATCCTCGGCACTCAGCGTATCGAACTCCCGGGGTTACAAACAACGATTATTCAACAAACCAAAGAGGCTGGCAGAAGTGTCGCGATTGAGCCACTGAGCAAAGCATCTATATTTGCATTAGCAGATGCCGCCAACCTTCCTTCTTTCGTTGACAGGGAGGTTCTCTTTGAAATTACTAGTGGTCATCCTTTGACTGCACGCTATTTCATTGAAGCACTTCGTTCAGTCACTGAAGCGGAAGTTGCACTGAAGATTCTGTCCGATATCGATGGTTTGGGACGGTCTCTACAACAAATATATGAGCGTGTTTGGCAAAAACTCGACACAGCACCATCATCTCGCTCCGCTCTAGCTCTTCTCGCGCGTGCGGAAGGAACGCTCTCATGCGAACAACTTGCTGATGTATGTAGCGAAGAGGTGGTCGATGACGTCATTACGACCGCTGGTTTTTTGCTTTTGACGGATCAGCAAGATCGTCTTTCCATTTTTCACAACAGCTTCCGGCTATTTATAGTACAGGAAACCGGACGGAAGTTTGGCAAGCCCAGTATTAACACAGAGAAAGATATTCACTCAAAGCTTGCATTGATAGCCGGCAAAGCGCAGCCCAGCGACCCACAATATTGGTATCAGCTTCGATATCTTTCACGCGCTGGAAATTTAGATGGAGTCCTCGCGCTTGGAACAGCTGACTACTTCCGAAGATCACTTCGATCATTCCGGCCTTCCGGCGAAGTCTACACAGATTTACGACTTACCTATGCTGCGGTGAATCCTACGCGTGACCCTGTCCTTCTTTTAAATCGACTGCTACTTGAGAAAGAAATTGATTATCGGCTTGATGCAGTCAGCAGCCTAGATTTTATTGAGCTTCTTTTGAAACTTGGCGATGTTGAACTTGCGACCCGTCACGCTCTTGAAGACAGAGAAAATGGCGAAGGATGGCTCAAACTCGTCGACCACTTCTGGTTAATGGGAGACATTGAGCGCGCTCGGCAAGTGTTTCTCGCAAATGAGCCCCTTGAAGTTCTTTTCTCTGGAGAAGGTTTCGATCCACATAGCGCAATGAACCTTGCGCGCGGATGGATCGAGAGAGCGCAGCGGTTCCGCCCACTTGCCAAGCTCGGTGAATTGATAGACTCCCTTGTCATTCAAACTCATAGCATAGACGACGACAAAGGCTCTCAGACGCGCCGCGAACTCAAGTTCAGCTTAGCCTTAGGAACTGTGTGCGATCAACGCATTACCGACTTTTCAGAAATCAAGACACTTCTGAAGCTAACTGATCACGAAATAGCCTGCTTGGCTGTACAAGCGGCAGAATTCGCATTTCAAGAAAAGAGACAAGAGGACGCCCGTGAATGCCTCGTACTCGCCTCCAGTAAGCTTGGCACTACCCACCAATTTTGGAGACGCGCTGCAGCCTTGATTGCTTGGAAACTCGGCGATCTAACCCTCGCAGTAAAACTGGCCTCTGCGCTAACGGTTCCCCGGCTCACTCGTCATAACGCAATACAAAATAACTTAGGAGACTTCTCACAAGCGATAATTGAGACTGCCTTCCTTAGTAAAATTCTTGACGTTGCACTTCCGGAAGAGTCTAGAACACGTGACTCAGAAGACAGTACGCTTCTGGCAAACGCCCACACAAAATTATGTGAGATAGGAACTCTGAAGGCACTTGCCTCCCAGCAAGAAACCAGCCTGACGAAACGAGCGCTGAATTCCATTGTCATCTTTTTTGCTCAAGCCCAGCCAGATATCCACGATTACACCGCCTATCAGTTTTATGGCTCTCTTAAAGGCATTGCTCAGCATCTGGTGGACATAGCCGAAACTTGCGAGCAAACAGCGTTCAATGAATTTATTGCGAAAGTCGATGAAAAGCTCATGCTCGGCAACAATAACCTTGCGAACTCAGAGGGTTTTCAGGTCGAGTTTGCAAAAGCTGTTTTCGACGTCAATGGAGATGCTGATGCGGCGAAAACGCGTATTGATCGTGCACGGGCTAAGGTACGGGTCGACCGCACTCCCCATGAGGCAGTAGATACCCATGTATCACTCACTAACGCATACTGTCACATTGGCCTCATTGACGAAGCCCGTGCCACACTTGATGTTATGCACGAAGATACGTTCGGCTATTGGTTACGGGCTAAGAAGGAGCCACAGTACGTTTTTTGGGCTTGGTCGTTCCTGAAAGCCTGTGCGAGTTCTCCAGGCAATATGGAAGGCTCTTCCCTTGCCTTCGCGCAGTTAATTCTTGGTATGGACGAAACTGCGGGGGCTGATACGGCAGCCCGGTTGGTTCCTGATGTCTTGGAAGGTGCAGGGGTGAGTCCTTGCGTTCTTGCAGGTGTCACTAATAGGTTACTCCAGAGTGATCTGGCCTCTTGGGAGCGCATTGTGGAAGCTGCGCTTGCCTCGATCGCTAAGCATGACCGAACTCTGTCCGGTTTAACCATAATCGCGTGTGCTTACCTGATCGTGCCGTTCGCAGCAGGTGGGATTGAGCGATGCCTGAAGATAGCTCTTCCTGCGCTGACACCTGATGAAAGGGCGGGGCCAATCTCAATTCTTCTATCCTCGATCCAGCGCTGGTGTCCTCCCTCACAACGCGAGAGCATTCTTAAAATGATTCTGGAGTTCGCTCCAGAAGCCAAACCCTTGATCGAACCGATGATAGAGTGTGCTGCTGAAGTCGCAGAAACGCTTCGCACAGTTACACACGGCGAACCGAGAAGCCATAGCTCTGAAAGCAGCGTCTATGGTGAGATAAAGGCGGATTCCTTAGAAGCACTTCTTGCGGTCGGCGACGGAGAATCAACCTACGGTGATAAGATTGATTATTCATATGCCCGCGCTGCTGAAGCTCTCATCCAGAGTTCAAACAAGAAAGAAATTGAGGATTTCCTCTCCAAGCGCCCCCACATCATTGCAGACGCCAAAACCGCTTGTGCAATTTCACGCCGATACCTACAGTTCGGTCTCCGTAAGCAGGCAGAGAAATACTTTGAGATTGCCGAAAATGCTGCTTTGTCCGGGTACTGGTCATCATTCATGGGCGGTCAGAAACTTGCGGTGCAGCAGCTTCGGCTGGAACTAGAAGGAAAAGCCGCGATAGACAAAGGCTTTGATTCCTTAGTCAATGAGCTCTCTGCAGGCCAGACATACGGCAGTTCGCTTTTCTTAAATCTCAATGAAGTACTTGAACTGATTGCAGATCCCATTCCTTATCGGGAGCTATGGAATGAGACGGAAGAGCACCTAAAGGCATATCGCGAGTTTCGGTTCGCCAGACCGGTCGAGATAATCGAAAGCGTTCATACATACTCCGACGTCCTCGCCTTCATAGTTGCCTATGCTTTCAAGCTGTGCTGTCCAGAAGTCACCATTCATGCGCGACGAGCTGCACGCCTGATTTCAGATAGAAGTTCAGGCGAAGACTTCGTTTCTAAGCTGGCACTTTATTTGAGAGACTGCCCTGATGGATTGCGCGAGTATGCGGCCATACTGGACAGTCTGCGAGCGACGCCATCTTTGCGTTCATTCGTCGTCAAAGAGGCACAAATGCTCACTGGGGATGACGACTTTATCGTCTCGACAATAGGGAGAAAGGTGCTGAATGATTTAGAGGAGGAAATAGAAGAACTCCCGGCAACTGAATTACCTGCCTTCTATACCCTTTTTCCGTCTAACTCCGACCAGGCAGACAATTTCGATCCCCCCCCTGGACTACTCTCTGGAAACCGACCTATTTGGTCAGATGACCCGTGGACTTGGACATCGATGCTAAGAGGTCCACTTCGTCTCCTTACGAATGCTAGTGATGTACCTTTAGAGATGCTGCGCAGGCGATGCGCAAGCTTTATGAGCAAAGAAGGCGGGAAAGCCGCCTTCGGGCCAGAAATTGAGGACAAGATTTTAGAACAACTCCGCAGATTGAATCTGCAATTTGCTTATCGGAGACCGATGGCATCGTCATGTCTCCGCGCATTTGGAAAAGTTGTACGAGAACTGGAACGTGCCGATGCCGTAGATCAGAGAGTTTTTCGAGCTCTTTGGGATGAAATTGGTGGACCGTCTCTTTTTAGCTTCCCTCCTGAGAATACTCCTAGGCCAGACTGGCTGGAATGGCCAACTGTACCCACGCAGAAGTATGGCGGAATCGACGACAATCAATGGCTCGAGCTGTGCGATTATATGCTTCAGTCAACGTTATTGTCGGATGAATTTATTCTGGCTGAAGATTCCTATTTCGAGGTATATGCCGCTCGTGCATCAGCCGACATTCATCGAACGATCTTGCCTAGCAATGTTAATGTGACAGAAGGTATCATAGGATTACCACGGCTTTTCTCATACGACTACCTTCGGCCAATGTACAAGCGAGAGGAAAGTCCCCTCGTTTGCCGCCTTCCTGGAAATCTCTTTGAAGACTTCGGCAACGACACCATCACGGTTTGCCCCTTTGTTGCGCAAAAACTCGGTTGGCAACGAAGTGATACCAATCCGCTTGAGTTGCATGACTCTTTGGGAAACCTTGCTGCTAGAACCATCCGATGGGTGGAAGGTACCAAGCTTAAAACTCTATATGACGCAGAGAGATATGGCACGGGACAGCTACTAATTCTGTCGTCTGCCGGAAGGACTCAACTTGAGGCAACAGTGGGTCCGTTAAACTTAGCAGCAAGGGTCATCGCAACTTTTTCAGGAGAACAGGAGAAAAACTTCCGTCGTGAGGTCGTTGCGGCTGATTAGCGCTCGGAAAAAAAGCTGCCCTGATGTGACTTTTCTGTCATGATGAGCAAACTATGTGACCATCTTTCTGATGATGGGCCTTATGCTCCGTCCAGCTGGTTTAGGTGGGGGTTTATTGAGTAGCGATCGCGAGCACCATTACATGTCGAGCTTTGGTCCGGTTTGCTTTTTGATTACATTATCTATTCTTTGTTTTGGCTTACTCAACGGCGAGACAGCGCTTTCGTGACCAGATTGCGCCATGAGTAATAGCGCCTCTTCGTGAGCCTGTTCTCTGATTTCAGCAGAGTGCGCCCCTGGTACATCAAGCCTTCCACTATTATAAAACTCTTCGGCTATAGCGAGCTTGCACTGAGCAACAAGCACTTCATGCCTAGGCGCAGAAATAATCTCAAGCTTTTTTAATGCCTGATGATAGGAGGCCAATGGTCGGGGAATTTCGGGTGTTACGCGCTCTGTCTGCTCGGGGTCGAGCTGGCTTCTTTCTGCACTGCTCTTTCTTGCATGCGCTTGAGAGAAGACTGCATATCTTGCTTCAATGATTCGAGTTCGGATGGCGTCAACCGAAGGGGATTTTCGGAGGTGGCCGGCTTCGCCTTGAGTGAGCTGGTCGATGCCATATCCAAATGTCTCCTTCCAAAAATCATTCATGGCAGAGCCATGTTTCTGATCAATAGCCTCTAACATACTTGGTTTCACGGCGATGTTCAATGCACCTAGATGCGCCGTCATTACAGCCGCAGCAATCACATTGCCGCCCCTGTTCTCCAGAAAGCCACGTAATGATGCAATAGTACCGCCCATTGTCAGCGTATCGTCGAAAACCAGATATTTGCCTCCCTTCTTAACGGGACCATCGAATGACGGATTGAATGCAAGGCGGTAATCGGCACCTTCGCCGGTTCTGGCGACACGCTCCGTTTGGAATATAGAAACATCAACGTCCAGCCCCAACCTCTTGCCGACTTCAAACGCCATTGCCAACGGTATTTTATTATGTCCGGAAGCCTCCTCAGCAAGCACAGGTACTATTCGCGGCTGATCGTTTCCTATTATGTTTCGGATCTGATCAATCGTTCCGTTGCGCAGGAGACGTTCCGCCAAGTCATGGGCAGCATCCGTATCACCAGCTTTGGCGAGTGTATATTCCGGCTGCTGTTGCAGCTCTCCCAGATCGCCATTTCGGATAACAGCTGGGAAATTGCCCCATGGTGAACGTTCGGCCATTTGTCTATTTAACCCCAGAGTCTAAATGCCTTCAAAACCTACTCTGTAACATCCGGCTCAGGATAAGCGATCTCCCAACACTTATTGAAAGACATGTTGTCGATGTGTTGTTGTGGATCAAAAAAAGTTCCAGCAAGACTGCTTTCTAGGTCTTCACGTGATAATTCTGTGTAACTTAGTCGAGTTAGTCCAGCTAAGTTCGGCGACACCACGCAAAGCGATATAGAACCTCGGTCTTCAACATTGTTCGGATATAGGAAGGCTTTAATGCCTTTAGCCAAAAAGGCATCCCTAACGCCATCCAGATTGAAGTGGAGTTCGTGATCGATCTCATTTTTTTCCTTGCCCTTCATAATTTGATGATGGTGTTCATAAAACTGAATGAAGTAACCATTGTTGCGCGAGTATCCGCAAATATCGTCAAGCGCTTTGGCAAGAGCCAATTTCGTCGTACTGCCGAAATCCTTTGAGGCTTTCGGCCATTTTTTTTCAGTAAATTCAACAGCATGCAGCCTAGGTGCAGTAACGGTTAGGTTGGAATGGCGAAACCCACCATTCCGATCTCGTGGATGACGTCGCAATTGTTTACCAATCGCGTCCATCCCTGCCTTCTCCGTACCGAAATGTGTAAAGATTGGAAACGTATCGAACTTATAGATGCTGCCGTGATACCAAACGTCCATACCAGCCACCTTCTTTATCAAAATGCACCAACGGCTGATGTTATCGACAGTAACATCTTGTGTCAGTTTCCTTTTTACCCGTTGAGCACGACTTGTCGTGCGAATAAGGCAGGATGAGTATGAAATGCTCGTTCAGTACCGGTACTGAACCTATCCTGCCTAAGAAACGACAGGGTAAAGTTGTGCGAAGTTCTGCAAACATCTGCAATCTCTTGCAAACTCCTGCAATGTGGCCGAAACCCTCCAAACTGTTGCAGTCCGCGAGATTTTGGGCGAAAACCCTGCGCTTACATATCGCTTGCACACCTGTTTCTGCGCCGTGTAATCAAAAAAGAGAAACGCAGGGGACCTCACGTGAGAGTTGCGATTTACGCACGCCATTCGACAGACCGCCAGACCACCAGCAGCCAAGACCAGATACTGAGGTGTGAGGGCTATTGTGAAGCCAAACAATATACGATCGAAGACGTGTATTATGATGAAGCGTTCTCGGGTGCCCATATGGAAAATCGTTCAGGTATAAACAACCTTCTCATGGGAGCCTTTGACGGTCGTTTCGACAGAGTGGTTACAGAAGATCTGTCACGCATTAGCCGCGATCAGGCCGATACAGCGAACTTCTTTAAAAAGATGGTCTTCCTTGGCATTGATGTCGAAACGATTTCTGAAGGTGTCATTGGCGAGCTGCATATCGGCCTGAAAAGCACGATGAATGCTCTTTACCTGAAGGATCTCTCAGACAAGACGCATCGAGGCATGATTGCTTCAGTATTAAGAGGTGGTGTTCCCGGTGGACGAACCTTTGGATATGAAATTGTTCGAGCACTCGACAGCAACGGAGAACTGATCCGAGGTAAGCGTCGCATTGTCGAGGAAGAAGCCGAAGTTATCCGGGAAATTTTCAGACTGTATTCAACCGGCAGCAAGCTTCAGCATATCTGCACTATTCTCGACCGGAAAGGGATCGCGGCACCTTCTGGTGGCAAGTGGGCACCAACGACATTGGTAGGATCGCGCATTCGCAAAACCGGCCTGCTCCGCAACACGCTTTACAAGGGCGTGGTGACGTTTAACAGGATGCAATATCGCAAGCACCCCGAGACGGGCAAGAAGCTCGCGGTTCTCCGTCCGGAAAGCGAATGGATACAAGTCCCCGTCCCCGAGCTGAAAATCATCGAAGAACAGGAATTTGATGCGATTCAGGCGCAACTGGATGAAAGGTCATCCAAGGTGGCGGAATATCGAAAAACCGCCAGCATGCGATCACCTGAAGAAACAGACCAGATATCAAAAACACGGATCAGGCACTGGCGACAAAGACAGATCAAGTCGACAGGAAAGGTTGTTGCGGTTTTTGCCGGGCGTCTCAGATGTGCCGAACATGACACCACAATCACAGCGGCTTGGGCGGATCGTTATTCCTGCAAGAAAAAAGGCTGCCCGAACCGTGCGATCCGTTACGAAGAGCTGTGCGATGTTATCATTCGTGAGGCCCTGCGCCTGACTTGTGCGGACATCGAGGCACATTATAGTCATGAAGCCATAGCGGAAAGACGGAACAGGCTGGAAAAGCAAATCAGCGAAGCCGAACAAAAATTGCAAGGAATGCGAGATCGCGCCGCCCATGCACTGAACACGTTCAAGGTGAATAGCGACAGTGCCGAGTTAAAAGCTTGGTTTGACGACAACACCGAACAGATGCGCCTCGCAAAGCTTGAAATTGCGCGATTAAAGCGGTCTCTTGAAGAGATAAAGGCACCGGCAAATATCGCCGATATCCATAAACGATTTAACGCTTTGATATCCAGACTGCAGGTCTGGTCGCGTGAACCCGAGACAGTTTCGCAGCTCCGGCACATGATGAAGAGATACACCATAACAGCAAAATGGGATCATGCGGGCCTCCGCTGGTATAGAACCTGTGAAATTGAATATGACTTTGAGGCCATGGCGCGGGTACTTGGCAAAAAGAAATGAAACCGGCAAAATTCTGCCGGTTTCCGTCTATGTCGTTTGGATCATAATATCCCTTCCCGCCCTAACCGGGCTGTTCATCGTCACCAAACTCTCCACTCGGATCAGCCCGATCCAATAGCATCGGACATTCCTGCCCCGGCCGGTTTGGCATATAGCCGATATCAGTCATGTCACCTTCATGTTCGATCCGACCATTCCAGCGAATGTCATAATGAACGGCTATTTGTTCAGCCAATTGCTCTTGCAACCGGTTTATAGCGTCCAGCGTAGAACCGATTGCCGGGCTTTCAATATGCTGTCGATTGGCGGTGATAAATGCGATGGATATGTATTTGGTCATGTCTTTTTCCTGTCGTCTTTATCCGGCAGATCAAAACTGAAAACCGATTTGGCCTTTGTTGTCGGTCTGCGTTGGGATGCCCTGAAATGCTGTCCATGAGGGCTTTGCGAAATCAGGCAGCGAATTGCTTCGTCCCTGCCGGTATTCGATTTCAATATTTGCCATCTTCTCGGCTTCTGCGTATTCGCAAAAGATTGCGGCAGCTGCTTCCTTAACGCTGAGTGGCGGCCATTCCATATAGAAATGCGAGCGATATCCTGTCTCGGAAATAAAGGGCAGGCCAAGATCGATGGCCGTAAACCCAAAGCTGCTGCATATATCCAGCGGACAGGTGAAATCGACCAATGCCCGACCATGTCTGGTTTCCAGAACAAACAACCCGTTCTGCCCCCAATGCGGCTCTTGACCGGCTTTGGCCGCAAGTGCTGCTGTGATGGCTGTTCCTGCCCCATCGTCGGCAAAACTGCCAAAGCTGCCATTTTCCCCATTGGTCTTCGTAATAAGAGCGCGGAAAGACCTCGAAGCCTCATTTGCGGCATCACCATCATTCGCCCTGACTGCAGCATGAAATTCAAGGGCGATACGCTTGGCGGTATCAATATCTCTGTCCGTTACCTTATGCATTGTTCTGATCCCCATAGAGACAACTGGCTGGCCGATCTGGCCGGTTCAACTTCTTCCCGTCGTCTCAAAAGGGTGAATGCCGTCAAGCTGAATATGGGATGTTCGCGACCGTTAAGGCGCGAACAGGGACCCTGATTCTGCTTTACGGCAGAGGGCGAAGCCCTTCCTTCGACCGATCCTGAAGATCAATGCCTCAAGGGTACCTGGTACGTGCCTGAAAGGATGTTGTCCGCGATGCTATCGGCAGGGCCAACCGTTACCCGTAAGGGCCGTATTCCGGTATACATGCTTGCGAGTGAGGTTGGCCGGTGTCGCGCCTGGCGCGGCACCGGTCTATCGAACCAAAGTGCAGCCGAAAGAAAGAGCGTGCTTGATCTGGCCTGCTTCAATCCATAGAGCCGTGACCTGTTCCGGTCCTATGATGCTTGAGACACCTGCCAAAATTCAAGCCGTCAATCTGGATTGCACAATCCATAGTCGATTAGGTTATGGAAAATGCTGGGAACATTTGTTGCGCAAAGCATTCTTCAGAACAATTTGTAGATCACGGTAAGAAACGCAGCACACAAAAAACCAAATTCAAGCAATCTTCCCATGTATCCTCCTTTTCAACACGGGGTGTATCCATCGGCATCACCGATGCCAAATTCAGAATACCCTTGTTGAAACGGTTGATTTTCACGTCTAGAGGCGAATTTCGCATGCTAACTGGGCAGACCTCGCCCTTACGAAAGCAAAAAATGAACAAAGTATATTTAATCAGTACCAAATATATATTGAATGAATACTAGTTTGAGTTTTACAACTTGTGGATTGCGCAATCCACTTAATGCAAACAACCGCGTTTGGCTGCTGTATGAAATAATCCGCGCAAGATATGGACCAACAACGAAAAATCCATTCATCATTGCACATTAGGATTGCTGGGTCCGACCCGGGGAGAAGGTCGACATACTTTCTTGGGGATAGTTTCAATCACATCCTTGGAGGCAAACATGGTTGTAAATCACAACGACCTGACCCAGCGCATTGATACCCTTCTGTCGGATCTCCGCAAGGCAGAATCCAGTAACGCGGTATATCGCGAGCCAGCGCTTTATCTGCACACGGCACGTAAAGCACTCGGCTCGATTGCCGATGAACAATCAAATAGCAAAAATCTGACTTCATTCTAAAAAATGAAATTATGTTGGGCCATGAGATACTTACCAATGAGGGGGAACCCGGCAAGTTCCCCCTCTTCTGATCGATAATCAAATCTGTCAGTAGATCGATATTGACAACAGGAACATCTAGGACAATGTTCCTGATATGTTCTCATTCATCGCCAGATTTGCCCCCATAAGATTTTTACCCAGACCGCTCGCCCTGGCGCGTGTACCGGCAGGTTTTCCGTCGCCGGCAGAGGACTATATTGATCGCCAACTGGATCTGAACGAGTTCATAGAGCATCCGGCCGCAACCTTCTTCTTCAGGCTCGAAGGCGACAGCATGGAACCCCTTATGCGCGACGGCGATCTTCTGGTGGTTGATCGCGCAAAGACTGCTCGCAGCGGCCATGTGGTTGTTGCCGTACATAATGGCGAGCTGACGGTAAAGCGATTACGTCAATCCGGTAAAGACGCTTGGCTAGAACCCGAAAATCCAAACTATCCCCACCTGCCCTGCTCAGGCGACACAGAGATATGGGGTGTCGTTCTGATAAATCTGCACTGGCCGTCCCAATGATTGGTTTGGTCGACTGCAATAATTTTTATTGCTCATGCGAGCGTCTTTTTGATCCAAGTCTGCGCGGTCGACCAATGATCGTTCTGAGCAATAATGTTATATGACATTACTAACATTGTTCACATACACAAACTTCCTTGCTAACATGGCTGTTTAGCTGCCACTGTGCCTACAGACCTTACCTGCACCGCCAGCATGCTGGCGGTGCAGGTAAGGTCTGATATCACAGCCTCAAGATGACAAACAAAACCCGGTGCCCGACATTTGGAATGAGGGAAGCATGCTGACAGTTCCCTACTACACGGTTGCCAAAACAGCGGATGTCGTTCGACCTGCAACGATCATCCGCGATACCGAGTGGGATCAAGTGAAGAGCCACAGTCTCCCTACCGGTTTCCACTATCTTGTCTATGACGGATGCAGAATTGTTGAGCCGGTCTTATTCTATCTCCATGACAAATGCGTCCGGTCCTCGAGAATTCCCTCGGTAGGAAACACACAAACAGCTTTAACCTATGACCTGTATGAGTGGTTCACATATCTAGGCTTGATTCATAGGGATTGGGACGCTGCTTGTTTCGATGACATCGAACTATATCGCGACAAGCTTTTATGCAGCAAATCACCTAAAACCGGTAAACGATATGCTGTTGCAACAGTACGCCGCAGGCTTGGCACCATCGTTGACTTCTATGAATGGGCGTCCAGACAAGGCTTGATTGAATTTGATGCGAAAGAGTTTTACGAAGAACGTATCAAACCCCGAAATTATGCAATTACCCGGATGGCGCATGTTCAATCCGGCGACAATACGGTCAAAACGAGTAAACTGCTTCCGAGAACCTATAACAGTGAAACGGCTGAGGCATTTTCTCCCGAAGCTCTTCAACGAGTGCTCGCCGAACTTGGTTCGATCCCCGGAGACAAAGCTGATCGTCGTCCATGCAGAGACCGGCTCATTGCCAGCCTTGCTGTCGCCACAGGAATGCGACTTGACGAATGCGCCAACCTCACTCTGTCGCAATACAAGAATCTCAAGAAAGATGGTAGCTACAGCAACGTCGCATTGCCTCTTTACAAAACCAAAGGCCTGAAGCCGCGCACAGTTGTCGTACCGGGCATAATCCATGATGATCTGCGACATTACGTAAAAACAGAACGGGCCCGTGCGGTTCGACGCGCGAAAACATCTGTCGAGGCTCTTTTTGTCAATCACGCCCATGCCAAAAGAAATCCGGGTGAAGCAATGACAGCTCATTCCATCTGGCGCCACTTTCAGCGCGCGGTTCTGAAAGCCGGTCTTGTATGCCCTTCCCATAAAAACGGCACAACCAGCCCCTTAGACAGACCTGAAGCCCTGCACAGCTTTCATCACCTCCGTCATACCTTTGCGGTTACCATGTATTTTGAACTGGTTCGCGCGGGCAAAGCAGAACCCTGGCTCAGCCTGCGAACATTGCTTGGCCATAGTCACATAACGACAACAATCAATACATATTTGCGGAGTGTACAAATTCGGGAAGCACTCATGACAGATACCCTGAATACGTATCTCAAGGCCCTACGCGATGGCTAGAAAGCGCATGGACAGATCTTTTCTCACGTATCGCCCGGGTGCGGCACCTGCCTTCGACAGGAACAACCTGGCCCGTCCGGAAAAGGAAGAGAGAGAATACGGGGTTATCCAAAAGCTGTCACCTGACGGAAAACTGTGTCAACTCACGCTAAACTGTCCCCGTACCGCAAAATCCAACCGCGGCAGTGCCCAGATCAATGTCAGCGACGATTGGCTGAAAGCCGAACATCTGTCTGTTCCGTTTGCTACGGCCATTTTCTCGCATATTCGCAAGTTTGGTCCCTCTACCCAGGTCAACAAGGTTCAAGCTCTCAATCGCTTCTTTGCTTTTATGTGCGAACAGGGAAAAGCACATTTTAAACTGTCGGATCTGACCACAACTCTTTTTAATGAGTACATTTTCTGGCTCGACACCCAACAGCTTACAAGCAAAACGAAAGCCGGGTTAATCTCCCCACTCCGTGTTGTATTGCACTATCTTAAACAAAATCCACAATATACAAGCGAAGTCCCTGGGGATGCTTATATCCAGCCAAATCCCTGGCCTGGAATAAACGAGCAAATTGCTCATCGACCAATTTTGGCTATCACCGATCTTGTAACGATTGAGCGCGCCTGCATCAAAGAAATGCAGACATGGATGCGCAAATGGGAAGAAGGAAACGACTTTATTAAATCAGGTAGAGAACGCCTGCAGGCGGGTGCTTCACCCACCGAGCATAGACTTGAAACATTGCTGGCAATCATTGAAGACCGCTATGGTGGCTATGTGACGAACAGCAAACAATTCTTTGCTGACGGCGATGGCCGGCGACGACAAATCGAGTTTTTCGGAGGGATCAAGGGTATTGCTCCGTGGCTGTATGCAACAAAGCGCTCTCTGGTCCCGTTTGTCGTGATGATGGCAATCAGGACGGCCTTCAATCCGGAAACCATACTGGCTTTACGAAAATCCGCCCTTCGGGAGAGCTCGTTACTTAAAGGAAGTGCCGAACTGGCGCCGAGATATCGGGTGGTCGGCGGGAAGAAACGCGCGCGAGGCGATCAGGTTCGAACCTATCCTCAGGATAGCACAGAGATTGATAGCCCGATTTCCATTTTCAACAATGTCGGAAAGCTGACCCGTCGCCTCCCAAATGCCGAGCACGATCCCGACCATGATATGCTCTTCATATTTCAGGGCAGAAATTACGGAAGGGCTCATCATTATCTCAATGCAACCTGCACCTTCCCTAACGCACTTTCTGCTTTCAGAAAAGATAATCAACTCCCTGATTTCAGCTTGTCGAACATTCGCCCCACCATCTCGGAGATTGTCAATCAACTGAGTAACGGGGATATCAAGGCACAACAGGCAATTCTCAATCATTGGCACACAGAGACAACGGAAACGCATTATGTGTCGGAAGCGGCCCGGCACCGCAGACGGGAAACATTGGGCAATCTTTTGAACCGACGGGAACGATATATCCGGACATCTGGAAAGTCCGATGACCGTATCAATCTTCCAAACAATACAGGTCGCGCCGCAACGCCGGGGTTTGAATGCACCGACCCCTATGATTCTCCTCTCGCATCCCAGTCCACAGGACAACTCTGCACCGCCTGGGGAGAGTGTCCGCTATGTCCTCGCGCCGCCGTGATCCCCGACAATTCACACGCTTTGGCACAACTGCTTCATCTCCACAATGCCATTGAGAAAGCACGTCACGATTTACCGCCAGGTCGCTGGCTATATTGGTCAACGGTACAAAAGGGCCTGGACAATTGGCTCAGCAAGTTCCCGGCCAGGAGTGTTTGGCATGAGGCCAAAAACATTCAAAGAACCCACGCCATTCTGATCGAATGACATGAACCCTATACAAACCGCTACAGCATATCATCTCATGGCAGCGGAAGATCTGCGGGAAACGAGGATCAACCGCCATTCCCGCTGGTATGATGACAGATGGTTCTTCGATAATCTGACGCCAGGTCACGACGCTGCAGCCAGCACCATACGCTGGGATTTCATCATGCCGGACGGCAGTAAATTCGTAGACCCGAAATGGGCGATATTGCTCGACGCACATCGTCGACTGGTCTGGTCACTGATTGTCGACCCAAGACAGCGGCATAGATACAAGCCGGGCTCAATGGGCAAACTCTCCCGACGGGTTCTTTATCTTGCTCGCTGGATGGGCAAATCCGGCTACGCTCATTTCGGCGCGCTTGATACCTGTGCTTTTGACCAGTATCTCGACAACCTGCTCATCGACAAGCAGAATAAAGCCAATCTCAACGCCGTGTATCTTATGGAACATCTCGCATTGCCTGTTTCTCTGGGATATCAGGCCCCTGTTCTGGCAAAGGCGGGAATTCCTGTACCGGGCAGCGCCCCCTGGCATGGCATGACAGCGTTCGAGGTCGCGAAACAGCTGGCAGGCAGGGAACAGGGATACGTCCCGCCAGTCCCCGACCCCATATTTTTGCACATAATGACCAGCGCCTTGTGCATGCTTGACGCGGCAGAGGATATTATTTTACAGGCTCGGCATTTCGCGGACACCAAAGACCTGCAGGTTGCCGAAAAACATGCACCAGACAGGAAGCATTTACGCGATCGCATGAACTCTCTGACTGACGCGTGCCTGATCCTCATCCAGGGATTGTCGGGTATCAGAGTGAGTGAATTGCTGGGACTGCAAGCCTCTGATACGCCACTGGCACAAAATGCCTTGCCCGATTGCATAAAAATTGAACCGTCGGCCAGCGGTCTTCATGAGATATTTTATCTTTCCGGTCATATCTACAAGACGACGAAAACGCCTCGCCCGGCCACCTGGGTCACCGGACTGCGCCCGGTCGGGAGTGATCACCTTCCTGTTCCGGTCAAGGCAATATCTGTCATCGAAAGGTTGTACGCCCCCTGGCGCACTCGAAGAAACATCAACGAACTGATTGTCGGTTTTAGCCGAACAAAAAGCCTGACCAAAGATGTGAAAGCCCATACTTTAAGTTGGGTCAATCGCTGCCAGAGAAGGTTCTTTGTCAGAAGCGGTGTTAAGGATTGGACTGTTACTTCTCATCAATGGCGCAAATCCTTCGCCCAATATGTCATCCGAAGCGACAGCTGCATGCTCCCGGTGCTTCGGGAGCATTTCAAACACATCAGTATGGCGATGACGGAACAGGGATATATAAATGCGGATCCAGAACTGAAACAGATCCTTGATGATGCTGCGGTTCAGTCAACGGTCTCTCTCATTGGCGAAATGATTGCCGGCAGAAAAAACGTCTCGGGGGCCCTCAGTGGAAAACTGAAAGAGACTGCGAATCAACTCGGAAAATCTCTGGACAACCGTCCCGAAGATGACCGCCCACGCGATATTGAAGAACTGGTTCGTACCTCGGGTATACGGGCACATGATATTCGCTGGGGAAAGACATCCCTCGGAACCTGCCTGTTTCGACAGGGAACCGGGAATTGTACCATCGGTTGCTCTGCCCGATGGGTGATCAGTGCGCCGCTATGGTCGGCCGCACGCCCGGATTTATGTTGGGAATGTCAAAACCTTGTCCTTGACGAGACTCATTTGCCCTTCTGGAAAGACCGCCGGGCCAAATTGCAAGATGATCTGAAAACGGCAACAACCAATGATGACTTTGCTCTCGCACAACTCTGCAAACAACGCCTCGAACAATGTATTATGGTGCTAAACAAGCTTGAAACCACCGAAGCTGCAGCTGCAGAAAACAACAATCCCGGGTAATGAAACCATGTCACCCACATCTGTTGAAGCCGCATTCATGATGGCGATTGATCGGCTCCTCGCGCGTCATGCTCTGAAAGCCAATTCCAGCAATACACCCAAAATCAACAAAAGTATGGTTGCGCGCGAAGCCGGGCATAGCCGGACAACACTGTACAAATATCCCAAAGTGCTTGAGAGACTGAAATCATTTGAGGCAACAGCAAAATCATCAAAACAAAATGAGATCATGAGTCTGCGTCAGGAAATCGCCAAATTAAAACAGGAAACCGGGACGGCGAGAGACCTGATGGCAGCAATGCTGCTTCAAATGCGCGAGATGGAACGACAAACGGCTTCAAGAATTCGCCAGGCAGTACGTATGACACAAGCAGAAGGTTCTGATACGTAATGGGCCTTCCACGACACAGGAAGACTCTTAACAAGCCTTTTACATCAATCGTGGTGTCTACGCCAAGCCTCTCCTAATGCACATGTCTCCCATCTTCCATAAATCATCCCACTTACGACAGATCACTTCCGCAGATCAGCAGAGAGGCGCCTCCCCAAGTTCATGCCTTTGCCCAGTCTGCCAGATTGACAAATAGCCCGAACCAGATTGACCATAGGCCAAGGGCGACGAAAACAAAGCCGGTCAACCAGCGGCGCGGACGCATCCAGTCTGCAAGTCCGACAAGAAGCGAAGTAAGTTGCGGCACGACCGAAAACGGTACCAATGGAAGTGACAACGACAGCGCAAAGACCGCCATCAGAATGAAACCCTTTGCGGCGGAGCCTGTTGCGGTTGCGGCCCCCATCAGGCCGAAAAGGATCGGCGCGGCGCAGGCGGGAATATTCAGGCCAAACGCAACGCCCTGAACCCATGGGTTTTTCGTGATCCGCCATCCGACTGGCGCAATCCGGATACGCCGCCGAAACCGTCCCCCTGCACCGAACAGGAAGACAATTCCGATGACCATATAGAGTGCCCCAAAGATCAGCCATGCCCCGGTCTGAACCCCGATCATGCGTTGTCCCAGCATGACGATCACGCCGCCGAAACCGCCCATGACCAGAAGGCGTGCGAGCATGAATGCAGCTAGAGCCCCAACCCGCATGCGCAGTGAACGGTCACACTGGCTGTTGAGAAACAGCATATGCGCGCCAATCGTGCAGGGCTCGATAAATCCCAAAAATCCCAAGCCCAGCGCAAGAAAGATCAGGTTGAACAGGTCCGGTGTCACGTTTGTAAATTCCTTATCATCGTCGCATGGTGTTACCCGGCACAACAGGACAGTCTGGCGACATCTCTCGCAAAGCCCTGAGCGGCAAGTTTCAGGCCCTCGACTGTGGTCAGATAGGGAAAAATCGTGTCGCCAAGTTCTTGGGCGGTCATCCCAAACCGTATGGCCAGCGCCATTGTCTGAATGCTGTCACAGCCCTCGGGTGCCAGTATCTGAGCGCCCAGCAAGCGGTCAGTTGCTTCATCTGCAATGAGTTTTATCAAACCGCGTGTATCACGGGCGGCAAGTGATCTGGGCACCAGATCAAGCGGCACGACAGATGTCTTGACCACAAAGCCCCGTTTCTGTGCCTGAACCTCGGAGAGACCTACGCCAGCAACTTGTGGATCAGTGAAGACAACCCAGGGCATCGTTGTGTTGTCATATGTCTGTTCGTCACGGTTATAGGCATTTATTGCCGCAAGTTTGGCGCCATAAGCTGCCATATAAACGAACTGGTCGCGCCCGGTCACATCGCCCGCAGCATATACATCAGGACGCGTCGTCCGCATGTACGCGTCCACAACAATTCCGCCATTCGAATTTACTTCAATTCCGGCCGTTTCGAGGCCTAATCCGTTTGTATTCGGCTTACGGCCTGTCGTTACCAGGATATGTTCAGCAAAAAGAACCTCGGCCTGGCCATCAACGTTAATGGTCAGTTCCGTTTTATCATTCTTCCGTTCAACCCTCTCGTAGGTGAGGCCCGTGCGAACGGATACCCCTTCATTCCTTAACTCCTGAGTGAGCGATGCAGCAATTTCCGGTTCTGCTTCGGGAAGAAGCCGTGACCGTGTCACCAGCGTAACCGAGCTGCCGAGCCGTGCAAACATCTGAGCCAGTTCACAACCGATATATCCGCCGCCAATCACGAGAAGTGATCGTGGCTGCTGATCAAGTTCAAGTGCCGTTGTACTGGTCAGACAGGGGACATTCTCAATGCCTGGAATATCGGGAAATGACGGGGATGTGCCGGTTGCAATGATTGTCTTTCTTGCAACAAGCTTTTTGCCGTCAAGCAGAAGACCGGTGTCATTAAATATAACGTCCCCTTCGAGATAATCGATACCATCATATTCGGGCAGCAGATCGATATATTTCTTCTGACGCAAACCGGAAACCAGATCCTCTTTAGCCTTGATCAGGGACTGCCAGTCAGCGACATGAGCGTTTCCGGAGAGGCCGGGAAAACGCGCAGCGGCCCCCGCACCATGCACGGCCTCTGCGGCACGGATCATGGTTTTGGAGGGAACACACCCGACATTGACGCATGTGCCGCCAATCATTCCCTTGCCGATAAGTGCGACCCTTGCGCCCTGTTCAGCGGCCGTAATCGCCGCCGAAAAACCGGCCGAACCCGCGCCGATGACAGCAAGGTCATATTCCTGTTTGTCGGTCGAACAACAATTGTTCATATTATTTTCCTTTCCGGGTGGTTGGTTGTGTATCGGTCTCGCAGCAAGCGCGCGCACGGGCTCGTTGTCGGTAGCCGTACAGTGCCAGGGCAATGAACAGGAGTAATCCGGGTATGAGGACATAGTCTATCCAGCCCAGCCATGCCGAGAGTCCAAGGGCCCCGAACGAGACAACAAGGATTGGTGTGAAACAGCAGATCACAGCAAAAATTGTTCCGACGATCCCGGTTTTGAAAATGGTGTTGCCACGCATTATTTAATCCCGCGCCTTGGCCGGATAACCGGCATTTGTCGAAGCGATCCCGATGGTTTCCACATTGGCGACTGACGGGTCGAAGGTGACAGTTGCGTTTTTTTTATCGAAGTTGACGTCTACGGCCTCTACGCCGGTGACGGCTTCCATCGCGGTTTTGACCGTCACCGGACACAGGGCGCAGGTCATGTTTTCGATGTCGAAAACGGTTGTTTGTTCATCCTGCGCTGTGGCGCTGGCAGCAAGCGCCGCAGTTGGGAGGTAGCCTCCCGGATATATGACAGCCAGTCCCAGGGCAAATGCCCCGGCCAGAATAATGCCTGTTCGTTTCATCTCGATTTCTCCTAATAGAACAGCGGTGCCCACCAGTTGATTGTCAGGGCCAATCCCACCAGCACGGTTGAGAACCACAGGGCGGCTTTGGTGATCAGTGCGGATTCCGGACGGGCGCAGTAAGACCCGTCGTCACAAGCTGGCTTGGTCTTGAAATAGACCTGCCAGAACCCCAGCCCGATAAATATCAGAGCCACCGTCGCGAAGAGTGGTTTGTAAGGTTCAAGAGCCGTCAGATTGCCGATCCAGGCCCCCGACACCCCCAGCATCAGAAGCAGGAGTGGTGCGACACAGCAGGCGGATGCAAGAATGGCTCCGACCACTCCACCAGTTGCAAGCAGACCTCTTTTTGTCTGCTTCCCGTCATCCGACAACAGGTCGTCCGATTTGATATCGTTCATGTGATTTACCTCGAATTCGATTCGCAGTTAAGATACAGTCTGTAGCTGCTACAGATTAAAGAAGGTTTTGATCACATGGACGATCACAATTCCGGGAGGCGACTAAAGCGAGCAGAATTGTCGAAGGTGACAGGCTGTCATCTTGAAACGATCCGCTATTATGAAAAGACCGGCATGATGCCCGATCCGCGGCGCAGCAAAACGGGTTACAGGCTGTATGACGAAACACATGTTTCCCGGTTGCGGTTTATCCTGCGCGCCCGTGATCTGGGTTTTTCGATTGAAGATATCCGGGGGTTGCTGACTCTTATAGATGGTCAGTTGCAAACATGTTCGGAGGTCAAACAGCGTACGGAAAGCCATCTTGCTGACGTGCGCACAAAAATTGATGACCTGAAACGGATCGAACAGGTTTTGGCGGAAACGGCAGCTCAATGTTCAGGAAAAGATGTGCCTGAGTGCCCTGTTCTGGAAGCCTTGTTCCACGTTTGAAGTAGTAGCTTGTGAGTTCGGCTTCATCAAAAGGACAAAGAGGCCAGTTATCAATTTTTACAACATTGTCAGCATGCCAACAAATGAAGTAAATTTCAATTATTCCCAAATCCTTGAGCTAAATATCAACAAAAACTTATGATGGAATGCCAGATTACAAAAAAGGATACGCCCCAAGTAATATATAAAATAGGAAGTATTTAGCAAGATAAACCAAAAAAGTTTCTGTTTATATAATTAAATCGGCAAGAGTAAAATATTGGTTTTTCGGTTTGTTCCACAGTAAAACCCCTCTACCTCTTATGCGTCTCTTTATCATTGATCCCAGAAAGAACGCCACATTCCTCTACATCCCGTCCATCTTTGCAACTTTCTCTTAGTGAAACGAGTTGTATTTCTAGCGCTTGTAGAGTGGCAATCTGTGATTGCACATGAGATATGTGATCATCAAGTAAAACGTTGACCGCATTACAAGGCTGATGAGGCTCATCCTGATGCTGCTGTAGTTCGGAAATCTCCGCCAGAGATAGACCCAGAATTCTGCAGCGACGGATAAATCTCAACCGTTGACCATGCTTTTTGGTATAGACGCGGTAGCCGTTTTCTCTCCGCCCTACCGACGGCAATAGGCCCTGCTGTTCATAGAAGCGGATTGTTTGTGTGTCGATCTCTACTAACCGTGCCAACTGACCAATGCGCATTTGTCCTCTCCACCCTATTGACCTTATAGTTACTATATAGTTTTGAATGGTAACACTGTAATTTAAAGTGGAACCATGTCATGAGTATATTCTGTGATAGCCTTTCTGGTAGTGATGCACCTCCGCCATCGAATACCGATGAACCGAACGCCTTCGAAGCATCAGAGCAATGGATCAGTATTTATGCAGTGCCAAAAATGGACTGCCCGTCAGAAGAACGAATAATCCGCCTCGCCCTGAATGGCCTTAAGGAGATTCAGACCTTGTCCTTCGACTTGTCGAACCACCAGTTGGAGGTCGTACACAATGGCGAAGTTGCCGCTATCACTACAAAGTTGGAGACCTTGGGGCTAGGCGCTACGCTTCAGGAAAGCACCGCAGCCGATCCAGAGACCATCAAGACCGCCGAAGCCTCAACTACCTCTATCAAACAAGAAGCAGGCACCCTGCGCTGGTTGCTTGGCATCAATGCACTCCTATTTCTAATAGAAATGATTTCCGGCCTGGCAGCCCAGTCCACTGGCCTAATTAGTGAGTCTCTTGATAATTTCGCAGATGCGGCGGTATACGGGCTCGCCCTTTATGCTGTTGGGCATAGCATAAGAATGCAGGTGCGTGCCGCGCATCTTGCTGGTGTTCTGCAGCTAATTCTGGCTGTTGGAGCACTAGCGGAGGTGGTGAGACGCTTTGTATTTGGCAGTGAGCCTGAATCGTTGGTGATGATGGCTATCGCATTCGTCGCATTGATTGCCAATGCCAGTTGTCTGCTGCTCATATCCAAACATCGGGAGGGCGGGGCGCACATGAAGGCAAGCTGGATATTCTCGGCCAATGACGTGGTGATCAATCTGGGGGTCATCACCGCCGGCGTTTTGGTCGCGTGGACCGGGTCCAATTATCCGGACCTGATCATCGGCACCATCGCCGGGGTCATTGTACTGAACGGCGCCAAACGCATTCTGGCTATCAAGGGTTAAGAGCAGTGTCCGTTGCGGGCAAAAATCGCTCACGGCATGACCTATTGCCCATTTCTGGCGTACTTCCTGCGTCGGATCAGGCGATAAAATGTCTGGGGCAACAATCAATGGCCTATGGCGAGTCTGTTTCTGTACCCCGTTCTTTAATTGGGTGCAGACATGGAACACCTGTGCTGCATTCAGTTGCCAATTGAGAAAACCACCAACTCTTCTTCACACGAATCAAGCCGTGCCATGTGAAACTCGGTTTGCTGAAAGATGAAGGATACTTTGAAATGTTAATTCAAGTGTTCCAATTGACCTTACCACCCCAGCTATCAATTATTGTGATGCTGTGAGCTTGCCGTCAAATCACGATACGCATCCATCAATGGACGATCCACGGTGTCATGTTCCGTTCGCTCCTGATCAAGCTTTTCAAGGGCTCTTAGCATAAATTCGGCAATATCAAGCCTTTCGCAGCTGCAGGCATGTTTGAAAGCATGCAAAACTACATACTCCAATTGTTCATCACTTGAGGTCGTCATTTAATCGCTCCTTAATCCGGTATTGGGTAAGAGAGGTTCTTGCCGAGAAGAACTTCTCCTACCGGTACTTTGACGCACTCACGATCTAATAGAACTTTTCAGTTCTTTCTCAATCCAATCACGCGATCACAACATACGCATTACCGGCACAATTTTACGGAGCCGCAATGCATTTGTTAAAACAAAGACCGAAGACAACGCCATTGCGCCTGCTGCGAGAACAGGAGTGAGCAGAATTCCAGAGAAAGGATAAAGCAGACCTGCAGCAACAGGGATAAGTGCGGTGTTATAGCCAAAAGCCCAAAACAGATTTTGCTGAATGTTTCGCATCGTCCGGTTGGATACTTCAAAGGCATTGATGACGCCGCCAAGATCGCCAGACATCAGAACAATATCTGCCGACTCAATTGCCACGTCAGTGCCTGTGCCTATCGCGATCCCAACATCGGCATGAGCGAGAGCAGGTGCGTCATTAATACCGTCACCAACAAATGCAATCTTCCGCCCCTCTCCACGAAGATCATTCAAGGCCGCAACCTTGCCGTCTGGCAACACTCCAGCAACTACATGATCAATTCCAGTTTCCTCTGCAATTACCTGTGCAGTCTCAAGACTGTCACCTGTTATCATTGCGACTTTCAGGTCAAGGCTGTGAAGCGCTTTTATCACGTCCCTGCTTGAAGGCTTTACAGGATCTGACACTCCGATAACAGCAGCAACCTGTCCGTCAATTGCTGCGTACAATGCTGTTCGCCCGTTTCGTGAGAGCTTTTGAACAACTGCAGGAAAATCTTTGAGATCAATCTGTTCTCGTCGCATCAGGCGTTCAGTTCCAACTAGGACAGTTGCATCATCAACCTTTGCTCGGACGCCGTAACCAGTGAATGAGGTGAAATCTGTAACTGGTTGGTCTGCGTCAATATTCTCACGGCGCGCCGTAGATACGATTGCGTTGGCAATCGGGTGTTCCGATCTGGCTTCAACAGCAGCTACATACCTTAAAACTTCAAGTTTTGTGAAGCCTTGAGCAACCACAAAATCGGTTACCTCTGGCCGCCCTTCCGTCAAAGTACCAGTCTTGTCGAGCGCAACGATCTGAACGGAACGAAGTTCCTGAAGTGCGTCTCCCTTGCGAAACAAAATACCCATTTCAGCTGCACGACCTGTTCCAACCATGATGGAGGTTGGTGTGGCTAACCCCATTGCGCAAGGACAGGCTATTATTAGAACAGAAACACCTGCCACCAACGCCATTGTAACGGCTGGCTCAGGACCGAACAAAAACCATGCCAAGACACTTAGTGCAGAAAAAAACATGACTGCAGGTACAAACCATTGAGTTACGCGATCAACCAGACTCTGAATGGGAAGTTTGGTGGATTGGGCTTCTTCAACCATCCGAATTATTTGCGATAATGTTGTGTCTTCACCAACACGAGTTGCGCGAAAACTGAAGCCTCCTGCACCATTCACGGTTCCTCCTGTGACTTTTGAATCAGCTTGTTTGGCAACAGGAATTGGCTCGCCCGTTATCATGCTCTCGTCAATATGACTGTTTCCCTCAACAATTACACCATCAACCGGGATTCGTTCACCCGGGCGCACTATAATAACATCGCCAACTTGAAGGTCATCAACAGGAACAATGACGCTTTCGCCATCGCGTTGTACTCGTGCTTCTATAACTTGAAGTCCCAGAAGTTTTTGGATCGCCGCTCCAGTCCTCCCCTTTGCACGGGCTTCCAGAAAACGGCCAAGCAGGATGAGAACAATGATGACTGCTGCGGCTTCGAAATATACTGCGCGAACTTCCACAGGTATAAGTTCAGGAAGAAATGTGGAAACGGTAGAGAATATATAAGCCGCTCCCGTTCCGAGTGCGACCAGACTGTTCATATCTGGAGAACCTTTCAGAAGAGAAGGGACACCTCTGATGAAGAAGTATCTGCCCGGCCCGGCAAGAATTGCTGTTGTTAAGATAAATTGCAGCGTCCAGTAAGTTTGCTGCCCGATCGTGCTTTCGATAACATTAGCAAGTTCCGGGATGATATGACCGCCCATTTCGGTCAGAAAAATAGGCAGAGTTAGCAAAGCAGCCCAAAGCGTACGGTAGGCTATTTCACGCGCAACCTGTTTATTCTTGATAGAACTGTCCGTTGTTTCTTTGATCTCAGATGGATAACCGGAAGCAGTCAGTTGGGAGGACAATTCAGTCGGAGAGACAACATTCTGTAGGAATTTCACCGCTACAGTCTCAGCTGGAAGGTTGACGGCTACGTCTATTACGCCGGTGACTTGGCCAAGCGACTTTGAGATGCGATTAACACAAGAGGCGCATGACATTGAATTCACACTTAGAGTTACGTTGCCATATTGGGGGGCATAACCAAGTTTCTGAAGCGCTTGAGCAATCTCGACAAGCCTTTGCGCCTTGTCGACCTTCATTCGGGCTGTCTCATTCGCCTGATTGACCGATACTTCTCCGACACCTTTCATCGCGGATAGAGTTTGCTCGATTCTTGCTACGCAAGAGGAGCAGGTTATGCCATCAAGTTTTATTTGCACGTGATTATGGTTTTGCATCTGAACCTCTGATTGTCTGCTGTTTAAGCAAGTATCAAGGCTCCAGTCACTGGAAGGTCAAGTATTTTGTTCGAAGTGTCTCACACGACGTGTACTTTGCTGTTTTCTTCCAATTTTTCGGCAAAAAATAGCGCGCACAAGTCACTGCTAAGAAAGCCATTAAGTGTTGGAAGGTTCTTCCTGGCCCGTCAACCAATGCGCCCCAAAAGCGGGAATGTTTCCAGCAGCCAGAACGCAAAGGCGGACATATAACCGGTCATCATCGCCGTCCCCATAGCAATCATGATCAAGGCCGCCGCTGCACGGAGATAACGCCCAAAGCGTCCTATGGATTTCAATCTGACAGACAGACTCTCGGTAAGCAGTGCTGCCAAGAGAAACGGCACACCAAGCCCCACGGAATATACGATCAGCAAAGCAATACCATCGCTGACAGTTGCCGACGCGGCGCTGACAGTCAGAATGGCACCGAGAATAGGGCCAATGCAGGGCGTCCACCCGAACGCAAAAGCAAGCCCAAGCACATATGCCGAAGTCACACGCCCACCAGGCAGATCAAGATGAAAGCGTGCTTCTCGCATCATCCACGCCGGACGGAGCGTTCCCAGCATGAACAGCCCGAACAGAATGACAATGCCGCCACCAATCAGATTCATCTCGAACCGGTACCCGAGCAGGACCTGACCAAGTGCTGTTGCACTGGCCCCCAGAAGGACGAAAACCGTGGTGAAGCCCAAAACGAAACACAGGCTGAAACCAAGAGATGACAATCGACCAACTCGGATTGCCTCCGTTCTGGTCGAAAGAGAGGCACCACCCGCGATATAGGAGATATATCCGGGAACCAGAGGCAGCACGCATGGCGAGAGAAACGATATGAGGCCTGCGGCGAACGCGCTTATTATGCCGATATTGGAAAGTTCAGGCATTAATCTGTATTCCGTAAAATCAGGAACCAAGTATTCAGAGAACAGGAAGGTCAGCTAACCAAACAGTGCTAAGCCTATCTTTGTTCAGGGCTCTTTTCCTACTTTTGAGAACCAGTCTGTTAACTGATCGAGCCACCCCTTTTCAACAGGCGGCTTTGGGGGGTGGACAGCGTTTGTCAATCCGTTCACGTAAAGGATCAGATTCATCTGATTGAAACTCGTGCCGTGAAAAATACCGGCATGGCGGGTATTCCGATCGATAATATGAATCATCGGCGCAGACCCGTCACGCTGGCTCAATTTGGCGAATTTATCGGCAACAGTTACAGCACTGATATCCGAAGACGGCATAACAGGCCGCCAGTTCACCAGATCCCAAGAAGGAGTATCTGAAAAATCTTCGGAATGAACGGTAATGAACGTGACCATTTCCCGCATCGGGCTAATATTCAGCCTCGCCTGAGAGGACGCCAGTAGGGTTTGCTGTTCTGCACAGGCTGCACCACAATCCCTTGGCACAAAACTTAAAATAAGTATCTGATCATCAAGGTCGCTCAAATTAAAGCGACCTTGATTTTGGTTAAAAAGTTCTATCTCTGGAACCTTTCCGGTGTTTGTCACCTCAAAATATGGCTCTTTATCCGCCATCACCTCGTCAAGGTGTTCACCGGGATGATTCGCAAAAGCTGGTGAGGCCGTCAACGCCAGGATCAAAAACAACCACCGGATCATTCTGTTTCCCCCTGCGGCCCGGCGGCAGCTATGCCAAGAATGGCGACGTCAATGCTAATCTCGCCTGCGTTTTCAAAGCGCAATGTCATGGGAAACTTCTCACCTTCACGGAGTTTTTCATGCAATCCCGTCAACATGAGATGCATTGCCCCCGGCGCCAGAGTGACCGGGCGGTTGGCCGGAACATCCAGAGCCATGACATGTCGCATCCGGCGAACATCATCGACCGTGACGACATCATGTATCATCACATGGTCGGCCACAGCTGTGGTGATTTCCAGAAGGCGGTCGGTCGCAGCGCTTGTGATCGTAAGATATGCCACACCCGGACGGGATGTCAGAATCGTGGCACGTGCCCAGGCGTCAGATATTTCGACAAGGTTTCCGGCAGAAACCGGTAGTGCTGATAGCAAGGTCATGACGAGGGCGATGGCTGTTCTTTTCATATTGTACTCCCATTCATGATCGCGAGAATCCGGATTGCCATGTCTTCTGCCGGCTGATCTCCTTCACGAAAGACAGTCAGGTAACGCCCATCCGGTGCCATCAGATAAAGATGCCCGGAATGGGCCATCAAATAGCCGTCCGGTGCTGTATCGTCGTCCAACTTTTCGTAATAGACCCGAAAAGCCTCGGCGGCTGCAGCGACATCCTCCTTACTACCGGTCAATCCGATCAGCGCCGGATGAAAGGCCTCGACATATTCAGCCATGACATCAGGTGTATCGCGTACCGGATCAATTGTAATGAATATCGGTGCCACACGGTCGGCTTCGGATTCCATTCGGTCAAGCGCATCCGCCATATAGGCAAGTGTGGTCGGACAAACATCAGGGCAGTGTGTGAAACCAAAAAAGACAAGTTGCCAACGCCCCGGAAAGCTTGCTTCGGTCACACGGTTTCCCTGATGATCGGTCAAGGAAAAATCAGAGTGAATGGCGGCTTCTCCCGTCCCTTCGGCCCCCGACGACATTTGCTTGCGGTCGGAAGCCTGGAAGATATATGCGCCGCCAAAGAGCAGGGCAGCAAGAACAACCATCCCCCATAATATAGAACGGATGAAACGTAACCGGTTGAAATTATGCGATGTCATGAAACGATCCCGTAGAAAATCCCGCCCGGGTATTTGTCCCGGGCGGGTGTCATGTCACGATGTTATTTGTCGGAAGGCTTCGGCATTTGATCGGTCATTGCAGCCATCATTTCAGTACACTGCTCCATCATCGGACCCATCTGGCTCATCATCTTCATCATACCCATCATGCCCTGCATATCCCCCATGCCGGAATTGCCGTCATGCTCCATCATCGGGGATTGCATGTCCGGAGTTTGGGCTTCCTGGGCATAAAGGGCTGTTGTCGCCAGTCCCGCGACCATCATTGTGGCAATAGCGGTGAGTTTGATTGACTTACGCATCTTTAACATTCCTTTCGGTTGTGGACTCATGTCCCGACTGCGGAGTTAAAGACGCTATATTTGCGCCTGATGCAGCCGGGGACCTTCCGGCCTCATTGCCGGGAAGACTGTTTTTCGGGATTTCATCGGAGGAAGGGGCGATATCGCTGGCGCTCTTTTTCGACGAACAGGCCTTTTTGTTCATGCATAAACCCAGCGCACACATCGCTACGCACGGCAGAACGGAGAGGAGCAAAGGCGCGATGCCGGCGGCAACCAGCCAGCTCCAGTTAAATGCAAGTCCGGCGACAAGTGCGGTTCCTGCCAGCACGAGCAAACCGCGACGTCCCTTCAGGTAGTATCGAACGGCATGAACCACGTCATGTCCAAGCGAGGTATTGCCGGATTTGGTCCGTTGTATTTCAGTCATAGGGGATCCTTCCTCAATCGGTGTAGATGTGGGTTTCAAGAAATTTTATCATCTCTGCTGTCGCCCATTCGGTCGGTCCGACAAGTCGACCAAGCTCGCGGCCGTTCCTGTCAATCAGAAGCGTCGTCGGTAAACCGGGGATACCCAGAGCCGTCGTGGTTTTCATGGTTGGATCGATGAAGAAGTCCAGATTCCGGATACCGATTTCGGTATAGAAATCCTGCACGACATCCACTCCGGCCCGGTCGATCGACAAGGCAACGACTTTGAACTCCGAACTGCCGAGTTCGGCCTGCAGGGCATCCAGAGTCGGCATTTCCTCCCGGCATGGAACACACCAAGTAGCCCAGACATTCAGCAAGACGACCGTTCCCTCGAAATCACTCAATGTCATGGGTTGACCTTCGACGTTTTCGAACCCGAACTCGGGAAGAGGCCGGGGAGCATCATGCATGACAAACGAGCGCTGTTGACTCTGCCTTACATTGTCCGCTGCCTGATCGGTGACATTCTTCTCGTTGCGTAACGAAACTATGGTCAATGTGGTAACAACCACCAGTATGATGCCAGCGGCAAACCCCACTTTCAGGTTCATATGCACTAAGAGGCTCTTCATCGAGGTGCCTCCGCAGTTCCGGCACCTGAGGCCTCATTACGCAATTTTTCGACCCTTGGCAGAATGGTCTCGGCCATCACTTTTTCCGTCACCGGCCCGACATGCTTGTATGCAATGTTCCCTTTCGCATCGACAACGAAGGTCTCGGGGACGCCATAGACGCCCCAGTCGATCGCCACACGTCCATTAATATCCGCGCCGGTTCTCGTATAGGGATCACCAAGACTATCGAGCCATTCTGCAGCGTCGTCAGGTTGATCCTTATAGTTCAGGCCATGCAGTGGGACGGTGCCGTCGCGAGCCAGTTTCATAAACACGGGATGCTCTTCGCGACACGCAACACACCAGGAGGCAAAAACATTGACCAGCGACACCTCACCTCTGATATCTGTACTCGACAAACCTTGTGTTCGACCTTTTACCGGTGGAAGGTCAAATTCCGGGACCTGTCTACCCAACAGGGCAGAGGGGAGTGTGTTGGGATCAAGAGTTAATCCCTTCGCTAGGGCCACACCCAATATCAATGCTATGCCAAGCGGTAAGAAATAGATCAGCCGGTTGAACCGTTTCTGCGGGCGATGTTCTTTGGGGACTGCAATCATCTCGCCCTCCCGTCTTTAAGATTGAGATTGTGCTGGAATTCGCGTTCTTCGTCCGACCAGACACTCTTGATATAACCGAGTACCGCGATGATCTCCTCATCACTCAGCACATCCTCAAATGCAGGCATATCGCTCTCATACCCCGGCACGACAGCGCCAACCCCGAACTTGGTGATCGCAAACAGTTCCTGATCGCTATGGCGCCATGTGTGGCCACTGGCATCGTGTGGCGGCGCGGGCATCCGCCCGGTGTCAAGGCGGCGCTTCCAGTTTTTCTGCCCCTCAAGATTTGAGCCATGACACGATGCGCAAAATTCAACATAGTCATCCTTGCCCAGTGCTATCTGTTCCGGAGTGAGCGGCTTTTCGAGAAAAGTCAGATTCTCGGGCTTCGCGCTGGCATCCATCACGCCGAACAACAAAGCCATGCCGACGCCAGCCATTAATCCGGTGACCATTGATCCGGGCGATACCGCACTCATTTCCCGCCCCGAAGATATTTAAACAACGCGAGAACGCTCATGATCAGGATCGCAAGGATCAGAAGAAACACAAGACCGCCTCCTGCCATCATCAGCATCATCATCGGGCCACCCATCATCGAACCATCCATCATCTGTCCAAAACACTCATTCATTGGCGTAAACGGCAATGCCGTCCTCTCCGAACGCATAGGTTTTCAGCGTCCCGGTTTTTTCACGTGCCATGCCCGGCGCATTTGGTGGCATGCCGGGCAGCGTGATACCCGTTATATCCGGGCGTTCATCAAGCATCCGTTCAATGATCTCGGCGGGAACCAGCCCGCTTACGACATATCCGTCAATCTCGGCCAAATGGCAGCCCAGCCCTTGCTCCGGGACACCGGCGGCAACGGATCGCTTGTCGAAATCGCGATCATCGACACGGGTAACCTGATATCCATTGGTCTCAAGATATTCGCCATAGGCATCACAGCATCCGCAGTTCGGGTCCCGATAGATTGTGATCGATTTGCTTCTCTCACCAGCTACTGTCACGTTCGTTTGCGCCTCTCCTTTTCCCGGAGCAAACATTGTAAATGCAGCACTTCCGGCAACAGCCAGAATCGCAACACCTGTCACAATCACTAATTTTCTCATCTGTTTCTCCATCATCATATGTTCGCAATGGCGGTCCACGTCCTGCCACCGTCTGGGCTTTGTAAAACCCCGTCGTTATTCACAATTACGAGATCATCAGCGCGTAGCGGATGAACCGCGAGTGCTGTTGCGATAACTTCTGAACGCTTTAACCAGGTGACACCCGCATCCTGCGATTGCCAAATTCCGGATGGCAATCCGGCATAAAGTGTGGCCGGTCGCGATACCGCACTGACCAGCGCACTCACAGGTTCACCCTCAGGTAAGGGTACTTTGGGAGTTGCCTGCTTTCCGGACGCAAGAGCATCCATGGCATCGCCCGGCTGAACATCCTGCCAACGGCAGAAACAATCCGGCACACGCGTTACACCGGTATCGGTTCCGGCATATAGCCAGATCCCACCCATTCCGGTTGCCAGATCGACTGAAGACAGTGCTGTCAGATCTCGCTCGGCATTCGCTAACCATGGCCGGTCCATGACAAACACCCATGACTGACCAGCATCATCGCTCTGCCATAAGCCGTCACCGCGAATGGCGGCATATATGGTATCTGGGTTTGTCGCCGCAGTTGTGATGGCAGTGACTGCCGCTTTTGGCAGTCCTTGCCCACGTACGTCCCAACTTTTCCCGCCATCTACAGACAGAACAATCCTGCCGGTATCCAGACCACCAATAACTCGGCCCGGCCGTTCCGGATGTGTTGCAAGTGTGAGAATGGAACCTGCCGACATCTCCGGCAATGTTATCCAGTTTCGATCCCTATCGCGATACAGAAGCAATGACCCGCGTGCAATAATCAGCGCATTGCTATCAAAAGCAATTGCACTGTTTGAGCTTTCACTAACCGCGGCAAGGGTTGTTGCTGGCAACAGGTAGAGGCCAGCACATGTCACGAGACCGCGAAGCAGCGCACGTCTGGAAACAGAGCCCGCGACTATGGTATTTCTTTTCATATGCAAGTTTCTCAAGGAGTTGGAGCATCAGAACGTAATCCGAATCCCGCTCACAATGATCCTATAAGGTTTGATCTTCAGAGGCCGGGCACCAGTAAAAGCGGGACGCTCAAGGCCGGGGCGGATTGCCGCCTGCTCGTTGAGTGAAGCTGAAGCTATGCTTTGGTGCATGTCGCGACTGCGCCAAGAAATACCGACCAAAGCCGACATTTTGGCACCCGTAGATCGGAAAACATGATTTCCAACCTTGTCTGAAGAAGCTGTAAGGCCCACAACAAAAATTGCGGGCACGAAGCATGTCATGAGAAATCGCGGTGATGCCCCATGACACTGATATCCTCAAACCAAAACGGATTAAGGAGATATCAGTTCAGAGTGTTGGTTCTGGGAGGGAATGGATCGGGAGAGTTTGAGCGGCCGGTAAGGCTGCCTGTCGGCCCGAAATGCTCGACTGAGGCGAGTGCAGGTATTGCAACTTGTACAGGCGAAATTGCGATAGTTGATACCTGAGGGCACGCAATATCGCAGTCCGGCATGATGTCGCCGCTGCCAGAACAATCCTGACAATTGTCCATTGCCAATTCCGCCATCGGCATCCCGACCTCCATAACAGCAGCATTGACCGTCTGGAAACTTGTCCCGACGGCAAAAGCAGCTATCAAAAGTATGGTCAAAAACCTGATGCGATTGAGCATGGTTTACTTCTATCCCAAGGATGCGATGCTGTCTATATCGAACTACAGTAAATCCTATTGCTGCACCTCTGTGCCCATATCCAGAGACTAGGAGAATTGTTGGGTTACGCAGCATTTAATAGGATTTGATTGTGCTTCATCTATAAATTGATTGTTAGCAAGTCATACCCGCAGATTAGTGAATAACTCAGCACAACAGGTTGTTCATCTGTAGCGCATAACGTGATTTCATGGCGACGAATGCAGTAATCTATTGTTTTCACCTTGCTGATGGCTCAAGCAGCAGATGTAAATTCGTGAAATAGTCTGTCTTTGCCACAATATTGCCACTTGACGAAACCGGGGGAGCCCGATATTGCGTATGTTGCAATGCATCACTAAGGAACGTTCCGTGCGCATTCTTTCCTGCTTTCTTGCAATCGCGATAGCCATGACAGTTCTGCTGTCGGGGGTTGAGGGTGTGCAAGCAGGTTCGGGACATGGCCATGACAATCATCACGGCGTCATGATCGATGTTTCTGATAGCTCGCAACATGATCGACGTGACATGCATGCGGATCTTTGCGGTATGGCGGTTTGCGGCCCGTTCGTTAAAGAAGTAGAAGGTGTTCTGTCTTCCAGCCCAACGGTGCTTGCGGTAACATACTGGTATCAGGACCTGACTTTGACTTCCGCAGGTTTGGACGTTAGAGCCAAGCCTCCGCGTTCCTGAGATATTTCAGATTTTCCGAACATCCCTTTGCCTGGTTCAATCACTGTTCCTCGAATGAAACAGCGTTTTGCCTGAATTACAGCAGCGCAGACTGTTGTCGTGATTGAACATGGGACGAGGGCCTTCTTACTGAATATCTATTAGGAGCATATACATGCCCAACTTCAAGAATTCCCTTATGCGTCGCGTTAGCGTTTCAACCTTTATTCTTGGCGCGCTTGTCGGTCTTCAGTCACCTGCCTTTGCGGGTGCGGGTCATAGTGGCGGTCATAATGACGGTGCATCGGAAATCGGGGCACCAGGCGAGATATCTGATGTGCGGCGCACCATCAGAATCACGATGGAAGACAATTTTTACGACAAAGAGAAAATTATCGTCCGAGGTGGCGAAACAGTTCGTTTTCTGATCGAAAACAAGGGTGAATTCGTTCATGAATTCAACATTGGAACTGCAGCAATGCATGCAGATCATCAGGAAGAAATGATGATGATGATGGAACACGGAGCCCTTGAAGTAGACAAAATCAACATGGACATGATGGAAATGGACATGGGGAACGGTAAAACCATGAAGCACAACGACCCGAATAGTGTGCTTTTGGAGCCGGGTGATTCTGCAGAGGTGATCTGGACTTTCCCCAAAGATGCGGAACTTGAGTACGCATGCAACGTGCCAGGCCATTATGAAAGTGGCATGGTTGGGAAAGTACGCCTGCAGTAATCACTGCTTTTGGGGCTTGTGCCAGAGGGAAACCCTACCTATCCCCTCGGGCGCACCCGGCTCAAAGGATATCAAAAAATGAACAAGTTTCTTGGTAGTGCCCTTCTCGGTGCGCTAAGCGTTATTGCTGTGTCATCAGTAGCGAACGCAGCAACATATGACCTGTCAGTCGACTACGTAACAATCGACACAGGGGAAATGAAAACAAAAGCAATTGGCTATAACGGATCTTCGCCCGGCCCGACCTTGCGCCTGAGAGAAGGTGAAGAGGCCGTTATCAATGTGACTAATAATCTTGATGAAAGCACGTCCATTCACTGGCATGGTTTGATCCTCCCCTATCAGATGGATGGCGTACCTGAGATCAGTTTTCCGGGAATTGCTCCTGGTGAAACATTCACATATCGCATTCCAGTCTCGCAAAGCGGTACCTACTGGTTCCACAGCCATTCCGGTTTTCAGGAGCCGGACGGAGCGTATGGTTCGATCATTATCGAACCCAAAAAGCGAGAACCGTTCAAGTTCGACCGGGAGTATGTGGTTGTCCTGAAAGACAAGCACCCGCATTCCGGCGCACGTATTTTGCGCAACCTCAAAATGATGCCCGATTATTATAATCGCAACCAACGCACCCTTGGCGATTTCATCAGTGATGTCTCTGAAAATGGCTTCGGTGCGACGTTGTCGGAACGTGGTGACTGGGGCAGCATGCGCATGATGCCGACCGACATCGAAGATGTTCAGGGATTTGTCGGTCTGATCAACGGAAAGTCACCAGAGCAGAACTGGACAGGCCTGTTCAAGGCCAATGAACGTGTGCGCCTGCGCTTCATCAATGCATCTGCCATGACTTACTTCGACGTCCGCATTCCGGGACTTGAAATGACTGTTGTGCAGGCCGACGGCAACAACGTTCAACCGGTCAAGGTTGATGAATTCCGCATTTCGGTTGCAGAAACATACGACGTGATTGTTCAGCCGACAGCTGAAAAGCCGTATGCAATCATGGCCGAATCAATGGGACGCTCGGGTTATGCATTCGGATCGTTGTCGCCGCAAGAAGGGTTGAAAGCTGAAATGCCAGCCAGACGCATGGACGCTCCGTTGCTGACAATGGCGGACATGGGAATGGATCACGGTAGCATGGCCGGAATGGATCATTCTTCGATGGGCAGTGGTAACGAGAACGGTATGGCTGGAATGGACCATTCGAATATGGCCGGAATGGATCATTCTCAGATGGGAATGTCCAAAGATGATCCCTTCTATGCCGCTGGAAGTGGTTTGACACCAAAAGCAGCCAATGGCGGAAAGTTCCTCTCCTATGCCGACCTGAAGGCACAGAAGCCTTTGTACCCTGAACGGCCTGCAACGCGTGAAATTGAACTGCGCCTTACCGGAAACATGGAACGCTATACGTGGTCAATCAATGGCGTCAAATATGAAGATGCAGAACCTATCCGCTTGAAATATGGCGAACGGGTGCGCTTCAAGTTCGTCAATGAGACCATGATGTCACACCCGATGCATTTGCACGGGATGTGGTCAATCCTCGATACTGGCAACGGTAAATGGGATCCGGTTAAACACACCATCAATATCAACCCTGGCATGACCGTTTATTCGGAAACCGAAGTTGATGCACCTGGGCAATGGGCTTTCCACTGTCACCTTAGCTATCACATGGCTTCTGGCATGTTCCGAAAAGTGGTTGTAGAGGGCGGTCCAGCCGTCGCGGCACTTGAGAATGGAGTTCAATAACAATGAAAACACTAACTTTGGCCGCGATTGGTGGTGGTGTTCTTTCCACGATCCTGTCCTTCTCGTTCACTGCCAAAGCAGACAATCACATCTTTTATGGCATTCAAATGGAGCAGTTTGAATACCGCTCTGGTGACGAAGGGGAAAATCTTTTCGTTTGGGATGGTGATGCATTTGTTGGCACCGATGAACTGAAGTTACGTTGGCAAGGCGAAGGCGAGCGTGATCTCAAAAACGACCTTTACGAAAACTTCGAGAACAGACTGGTCCTGCAAACACCAATCAGCGACTTTTTCGATGCCAAAGCCGGTATTCGTCTGGATACGCCAAGCACAACAGATCGTTGGTATGGAACCGTTGGAATCATGGGGCTTGCTCCTCAATGGTTTGAAGTCGACGCTGATCTGTTTGTCAGCGAGACCGGAGACGGCAGTGCGCGGCTTGATGTTGAGTATGAAGGCTTGCTGACCAATCGTTTAATCCTCACACCTTCGCTTGAGCTGAATGCTGCGTTCTCTGACGATCGCGAGATTGAGGTCGGACGCGGGTTTTCAAGCGCAGAGATCGGACTGCGGCTTAGCTATGACCTCATCGACCGTGCCGTTGCACCGTATATCGGGGTTGCCTATGAGCGGAAACTCGGCAAAACCGCAGACTTTGCAAAAGATGACGGCGAAGATTACGAGGCAACTTACCTCGTAACCGGTCTCCGCCTTCTTTTCTAAGCATCACACGACAGGGAGGACTTTCCTCCCTGTCTGTTTTGCCGAACCTTCTCAAGGAACCTAACTACAATGATGGAAATCGTCCACGATATGGGGCATCGCTTGACGCACTACATATCAAGCGATGCACACTGGTGGGTTCATCTTGTATTCCATTTGGTGGTGTTTGGGGTGCCGGTTGCGCTAATTATTATTCTCAGCGCGACGGGATACAGGGCTTTAAGACGCCGCAGATCTGTTCTTGCGCAACAGGCTCAAAAGCCCTCGGCAAAGAGCGGAACAGCGCTCCTGCAGTACATATTCAGAGCTTCATGGAAGCGGCAGATAAAACTGGGGCTACTGGCGACGGCCTCTTTGCCGGCTCTTTACATGAGCCTCGAGCTTCCGAAGTTGATCATCAACAACGCCATTGAGTCAGGACATTTTCCAGTTACCTATTTAGGAATGGAGTTCTCTCAAACGATGGCTTTACTTACTCTCTGTCTGCTTTTTTTATTGGCGATTGGCGTGCATGGCTGGCTGAAATATCAGGTTAATTTGCAATCCGGTGCGCTGGCAGAACACATGTCACGCCGCCTACGGCTTGATATTTCAAAATTCAGCTTTCGAAAGCCATCCCCCAAAGGAGGGGAATTGATTCCGGTTATTGTGCAGGAGGTAGAGCCCGTAGCTGGATATGCTGCAGAGTCGATTGTGCTGCCTTTGTTACAAGGCGGTACATTCCTGACGATTCTGACTTTCATGCTCGTGCAAGATTTGGTTTTGGGCATCGCCGCAACCGCACTGTTGCCGCTTCAGATTTTTGTCATCCCCAGATTCCAGAAGAAAATTAATGCTTTGTCTCGAACGCGGCTGAAGGAAGTCAGAGTTCTCGGCGAGAAGATAGGGAACATCTCAAACGATAACCAGCCAGGTGCCCGGGATATTTACGGGTCATACAAGCGACTTCACGACCTTCGTCTCTCTATCCACAAGAACAAGTTCGTCATGAAGTCTTTAAACAATTTCATATCACAGATGACGCCCTTCTTCTTTTACACAATTGGAGGGTATCTGGTGATAAAAGGCGATCTCACGCTCGGGGCTCTAATCGCAGTATTAACTGCATACAAAGACATGGGCGCTCCGCTAAAAGAGCTCTTTCGCTACTATCAGGCGCAAGCCGATGCTCACGTCAGATACTCCGAAATCAAACCTTACATCTCAAAGGAAATCAACAGTACGGACAACCGGCTTGCAGATGTAACGGTTCTGTCTGAAGTCGGTTAAAAAAAACGTCCCCTTAATTGAGGTAGGTCAACGTAACTCGATATTTAAGGGCATAAGTGTTACGTTACTGCCCAAAGGAAGTTTGATCAATGAATGCACAGCAAGCACTAATACGCGCCGTACTGATCCTGCTCGTCGGGATTAGCGCTATAATGCTTGCTCCCCATATTGCAGTCGCGTCGACTGGATCTTTTCCTGCGCATTCTGCAGAACTCAATGGTTTTGACGTTGAACACCAGCATGACCTGGCTTCGTGCTGCCCTCAGGTTTCTTGTCACTCCACATCAGCGGTCCTTACCGAGATTATCCTACCGGTTTCCGAGTTTTCTCCTGTACAGAACGGGATAGAAGAAGTGTCCCTTCAGCCGGTATCTCGGTCATGGATTTTCCAGCCTCCCATATCCTGATCCTCCCGAACAAATAGCGAATAACTGTTCTGGGTTCTGCACCTGCCGATGGCATGCGTACAGATCGAGCCTTGGTGTTCTGCACCATGCTGCTTTCAGACGGAACAGTCATACCTAAAGGTATTTATGGGATGGCGAAGAGAAATGGAAAATATTCTCAGTTGGTTGCTTTGGGGAGCCTTCATCATATTGATGATGCGCTTTGGTTGCGGTGCTCACATGTTTGGGCACAAAAAGCACACCCACAATAAGAAACAAGCGGACGGTCAGGCTGAGGCAATCCGATGGGAGCACCCTCAGTCCGCCGTTGACCCGGTTTGTCATAAAACTGTCGATCCGCGCATCGCCAAAACAGCCATTTATGGCGGTGAAGTATTCTACTTCTGTTCAGACACCTGTCGTTCGAAATTTGAAGTGTCGCCAGATACCTATGTCGATGGCAGCGCAATTAGCCGACAAACTCACGTATCGCCAAGCTAGTTCAGCGAAATCAATAGGCGGCAGCAACAGGACCAGGGTTGACTAGTTCCCTTGGTCTCACGTGTCTTCGAATATTTGATACATACGCATAAAACAAAGGCCCGAAGAAAATGAAAAAACAAATCAATTGGCCAAAGTATTTGGTTATCGGTTTTTTCGCAGTAGGGATCATCGCCATGACCCTGAATTCGTTTCTGCCCGGGAAAGATGACATCAAAGATCTTGAACTGACCGATAGCGGAATTGCGCTCCCCAGTTTCAGCAAGGAAGCCATGGTAGGAAACCAGCTTTTCGATATGAACTGTGTTGCTTGTCACGGAGGCAATGCAACAGGCACAGAGCAAGGCCCGCCGCTGATGCACAGAATCTACAATCCGGGACATCATTCAGATCGCGCATTCTATCTAGCTGTTCAAAACGGGGCAAAACAACATCACTGGCCCTTTGGCGATATGCCAGCCCAACCTCAGGTAAGTTCGGAACAGGTATCGCGGATCATTCGTTATATACGCGAGCTGCAGGAAGCAAACGGCATTATGTACCAACAACATCAAATGTGAGGCAGGGATGGATCATCAATCAGAATACAAGAAAAACAGTATCTCGCTCGTTGGCGCGATATCCATGGGCACCGGTGTTATGATCGGGGCAGGAATTTTTGCTTTAACGGGACAAATTGCCGAACTTGCAGGAAAGTGGTTCCCGTTGTCGTTCCTATTTGGCGCACTTGTCACTGCTTTTAGCGCATATACATATATAAAGATGTCAAATGCTTTCCCGTCCGCGGGTGGGATCGGAATGATCCTTCAAAAAGCATACGGGTCAGGAGCCATAGCAGGTGGCGCAGCATTACTGATGGCCTTTTCGATGGTTATCAACGAGAGTTTGGTGGCAAGAACATTCGGAACCTATGTCTTGCGCGCATTTGACTTGACAGAGCTTGAAGTTCTTATACCGGTCTTGGGTGTCTGCCTGATCATTTTTGCATACGCTGTCAACAGAGCTGGGAACAAATCGGTTGGTGTGTTTTCAATGGTCATGGCCACACTGAAGATCGGTGGAATTGCTTTGTTTGCAATTGCAGCTCTGTGGGCTGGTGGATATTCGTTCGAGCCGTCATCAACTGACGGCGCGAGTTTTCCTCTAGCCGGTTTTGTAGCATCAATTGCTCTTTCAATTCTAGCCTTCAAAGGATTCACTACGATCACGAATAGCGGCGCTGAAATCGTGAACCCTCACAAGAATGTTGGCCGTGCGATCACGTTCTCAATCCTGATTTGCGTTGTCGTATATATTCTCGTGGCGCTCGCTGTTGGCTCAAGTCTTGGCTTGGATGAACTGATAAAAGCCAAAGACTATGCCCTTGCCGAAGCCGCAGCGCCTGCATTGGGCCCTACCGGATTTTATCTGACTGTGCTGCTCGCAGTCGTTGCGACGGCCTCCGGTTTACTTGCAAGCGTGTTTGCTGTCTCAAGAATGCTCGCGATGCTGACTGATATGGAGATGATCCCACACAGTCATTTTGGAATGTCCGGTTCAATCAAAGACCACACGCTTGTTTACACGGTTGTCGTGGCAGCGCTGTTGACAATCTTTTTTGATTTAAGCCGGATCGCTTCACTTGGAGTGTTTTTCTATCTCGTCATGGATGTGCTCATCCACTGGGGATGTTTTAAGTATCTACGGCAGGAAATAGGTGCACGCGGCTTTGTTATGATTACAGCGATTGTCTTTGACATCATCGTATTGCTCGTTTTCGCCGGCATGAAATTGCAAAGCGACCCATCCATTGTTCTCATTGCAACCTTGATGATTGTTGCTGTGTTCATTTTTGAACGTTGGTTCCTGTCAAACCGGATAAACCAATCGGCCAAGGCGCACAGTCACGATCACTCAGGACATTGATAAACCGCAGTGACATTGAGGCATAACAGCAGGAAGCAGACCATGTCTGAGCATCATCATAAAAAGCACCAGCATAATCACAGAACGTCGGATCAAGCAGAACATGCAACCGATCCTGTTTGCAGCATGTCGGTCACGCTGGATTCCGATACACCACGCTCACCGTACGGCGATGAGACATATTACTTCTGTTCCCAGAAATGTAAGAGCAAGTTCGATAGCTCTCCTGAAAGCGTATTATCCGCAAAGGAAGAGACATCTGCTGCAAACAGCGCTTCGTCATCCGCTTCTCGCCGCTACACCTGCCCGATGCATCCGGAGATCATACGATCCGAACCTGGTTCCTGTCCGATCTGCGGAATGGCACTGGAACCGATGGATATACCAACAGAAAATGAGGAACCAAACCCCGAGATTCAAGACTTCAAAAAGAGATTCTGGTTAGGCGCAGCTCTTACGGTGCCGCTGATTGTCCTAACGATGGGGCCCTTTGTTGGTTTGGGTTTCATCCGAGAAATGATTGGAGAACGCGTTACTCTTTGGGTTGAGTTAATTCTTGGAACGCCTGTCGTCCTGTGGTCTGGCTTCCCATTCATGGTTCGTGGATGGAATTCTGTGGTGAACCGTTCTCTCAACATGTTCACATTGATCGGGATGGGTGTTAGCGCAGCTTATATATTTAGCGTCGTCGCAGTGATTTCTCCTGACATTTTTCCTGATGGATTCAGAGATGCACAGGGACATGTCGGTGTGTACTTCGAAGCTGCAGCTGTCATCGTTGTACTTGTGCTTCTTGGCCAACTGTTGGAATTGGGGGCTCGGGAACGAACCGGTTCGGCAATCAAGGCGTTATTGGGTCTTGCTGCAAAAACAGCCCGCATTATTGAAGATGATGGTTCTGAACGGGAAGTTCCTCTTGAAGATGTGACCGTCGGAATGAGCTTGAGAGTTCGTCCAGGTGACAAGATACCTGTCGATGGCGTTGTCGTTGAAGGACGATCGTCAGTTGATGAATCCATGATCTCGGGTGAACCCGTTCCAATTGAAAAGAATCCAGATGATGATGTAACCGGAGCAACAATCAACGGGAATGGCAGCCTGATTATCCAAGCCAAACGGGTTGGCAAAGATACTGTCTTGAGCCAAATCGTTGATATGGTCTCTAATGCTCAGCGAAGCAAAGCGCCAATCCAAAAGGTTGCAGACACGGTTGCAGGCAAGTTTGTGCCTGCTGTTATCCTGGTTGCTTTAGTTGCCTTCGTCGCTTGGGCCATCTGGGGACCAGATCCGTCATTGTCATACGGGCTTGTCGCAGCAGTCGCTGTTCTGATCATTGCGTGTCCTTGCGCTCTTGGTTTGGCAACACCAATGTCAATCATGACCGCTACCGGTCGTGGTGCGCAAATTGGTGTGCTCATTAAAAATGCAGAGGCCCTGGAGCGATTAGCGAAGGTCGATGTGCTCATCGTCGATAAAACCGGGACTTTGACAGAGGGTAAACCGAAACTAGCAGGTGTAATCGCTCAATCAGACTATCAGGAGGAGGAAGTTCTCTCTGTCGCTGCGGCGCTCGAAAAAGGATCCGAACATCCATTGGCTGACGCCATTGTTAGTGCTGCTCAGGAGCGCGGCTTGTCCCTTGATAAGGCAGAGGACTTTGAAGCTGTAACCGGTCAGGGCGTCACCGGAAAGGTGGATGGCAAGTCGGTTGCCCTAGGTAATAGTAAACTCCTTCAGACTCTCAATATCGATCATTCTGCTGTTGATAAAACAGCAAATGATCGGCGAGATATGGGGGAGACGGTAATGCATGTCGTTATTGATGGAAGAATTGCCGGGCTCATTTCCGTAGCCGATCCGATCAAGGACACGACGTTGGAGGCTTTAAAGGCGCTCAAGAAGCAAGGCTTCAGAATCGTCATGGCAACCGGTGACAACCAACGAACAGCAAAATCCGTTGGCAATAAACTTTCCATTGACGAGATTCGGGCCGATGTCTCCCCAGAAGACAAAGCCAATTTAATTATGGAACTCAAGGCTGAAGGCCATCAGGTAGCCATGGCAGGTGATGGCGTCAACGACGCCCCTGCTCTTGCTCAGGCTGATGTCGGAATTGCGATGGGTACGGGCGCTGATGTTGCAATTGAAAGTGCTGGTTTCACCCTCGTCAAAGGTGACTTGAGCGGGATTGTTAGAGCCCGAGAACTCTCGGAAGCAACGATGCGCAATATCCGGCAAAACCTCTTCTTTGCGATGGTCTATAACGCAGCCGGTGTGCCTGTTGCTGCGGGTCTGCTCTATCCGTTCTTTGGCATTCTCATCTCACCAATGTTTGCAGCTGCAGCCATGAGCTTATCCTCGGTATCAGTCATTGCGAATGCACTGAGGTTACGTCGAGCAAGTTACTAGCATCCCAATATTGACTGATTGGGCGAGGGGTGAACCAGACAAGGCTGACTTTAATACAGGACAGTTCACCCCTCGCCCATTTTAAATGACATACCATCCAGCACTCAGAACTTTAAATCTCTTCTGATCCGTTCCCAAAATTCATCTGTCGACTTTTTACACTTGGTAGCCAGAAATCTATTTTCATCGAATTAGTGTTGATGCACTTATCTTCTAACCACCTATATAATTTGACTGAACAGTTTTTGTGTGAACAAAAATAATAATATATTTGTATTTACTCTTTTAAATCAAAGCTCTGAATAATAACAAACTATATTAAATGTAATATAAACAATGACGGATGCGCGATCGCGCGTAGCGACGAGGCGAAAGCGCTGGGAATCAAAATGGGCCAACCTTTGTTCGAGATCCGCGACCTGGTACGTCGGCATAATGTGATCGTCAAATCGAGCAACTATGCATTGTACGGCGATATCAGCCGTAGAGTGATGACACTGGTTGCGAGTGAGGTGCCTGACAGCGCGATTTACTCGATTGATGAAATATTCATCGACCTCGACAATATGTCGATTAATCACGATCAATGGGCGCGTGATTTAAAGGCGAAGATCCTGCGTGAAACAGGCATACCGGTAGGTATTGGCATATCCACGACAAAAACGCTGGCGAAGATCGCGAACCGCTTGGCAAAGAAATCATTCAAAGCTGATGGCGTACTGATGCTGAAGGATCAGAAGTGGATTGATCTCGCCCTCGAACGAACCGAAGCAGGCGATGTCTGGGGCGTGGGCCGAAAATTCGCCCAAAAGCTCGCCAGCATCGGAATTACCACTGCCCTTCAGCTCCGCGACATACCGGATCAGGCAGCACGACAAATGATGACAGTGGGTGGCTTGAAAACCGTGCGGGAGTTGCGCGGCATATGCTGCTCGGATCTCGATGACAGCCCGGCACAGCGGGAAACTGTGTGCGTGTCCCGATCATTTAGCAAAGAAATTGACGACAGGGAAATGTTGAAAGAGGCGCTTTTGTCTTTTGCCGGTCGGGCCTGCGCAAAACTGCGTCGTCTGGAACTGGTGGCGTGCCGGCTTCAGCTTTTTATTCTGAGCAACCGCTTCAGAAGTGATCGACCACAATTCTCGAAAGGGTGCGAGTTGACATTAACCCCCGCAAGCAACGACACCCGGCAGATCTGCAAGCATGTCGGCGAGAATATTGGTCGGATATGGCAAAACGGCCTTCAGATAAAAAAGGCGGGGATTTTGCTGCTGGATCTGTGTCGGCCGGAAGATGCGCCCAGAGATTTGTTTTCAGGTTCATGCAGAACGGAAAACCCTCTCATGCAGGCACTCGACCAGTTGGAAGTCCGGTTTGGCAAGGAAACAGTCATGACCGGGCGATTAGCCAGGAGAAGCGGCCCGGACTGGTTCATGACGACAGATAACAGATCCCCGAACTATACGACGCGATGGCAGGACATTCCGACAGTTCGATAGCCTTCAAGAAAAGGGGCACCTAATGTAAACCCCTTTTCTATCTTACCATAGCCAAGATTAAAATGATTAGGGAGTGCTTCGAAAATAACCGAAAGATCTAGGCTCCCTCCTGCCCCCCCATCTTCTTCTTCAGCTCATCAACAAATCGCTTTGCCCAAGGCGCACCACTCATCACGACATCCGGATCTAGTGCTCCAAGCAATTTAAAGGAATGCTGCCCCTTGCCATATTGAGACTTAGTTCTGCAATCTTTAGTAGCCTCAGAGAGAGATTGGAACACCTGCGCCTTCCTCACTTTTTCCGATGGATTCTGAACTGAGGGCAGCTTGCCTGCCTTGAAATCCTGACCGAAGAAGTCCTTCAAGCATTTTCGATCCACCAAAAACCAGCTTTCCATACATTGGGTCATCAAGTGGCAATCAGTGTCCTTCACACCGTCTGGCTTGTCCCATCCGTCCCCTTCGCGAAGCTTCAAATGTTTCCAAGGCTGCCAAGTATCCGGATTCCCTGCCTCATGTTGAGGTGATACTTCAGTTTCACTGTCTACAAGCAGAACGGCATCTTCACCGTTTGAGACCGCCGTACAGTAGGACTCATAAGCATTCTGACGACCACCACAGGCAACTATGCGAGGTTTTTTTCCATCAAAACCTGCTTTACTAAGAAAGTTTGAGAAACTTTGGCGACATTCGGCTTTTAGCGCTGAGACGTCGCCTCCCCCCTCTACATATAACTTTACAGTTACCACCGTGTTCCCCCAATTTCACCACGCGTCCAAAGCTGGCCTAATCTGTACTTTTCTAACCAAGGCTTCAGTTTTTCGGCATTAAGACGCGTTAAAGAGGTTCCACTGTCGGTTTTCTCCGCAACAAGAACTGACTCCGGAGTATCTGACATGGCATCAACCAATACATCGGAGTGAGTCGTAACAATAAGCTGCGTACGGTTCGATGCCTCTTTAAGAAGCTCCGCCAACTTAGGTAAAACATCTGGATGTAACCCGAGCTCCGGCTCCTCAATACATATTAACGGAGGAGGATTTGGATGACACAAGATAGCTAACATGCAGAGATATCGAAGTGTTCCGTCGGAAAGCCTCGTTGCCGGAATTGTAAAACGTCCCTCATGAAAGAATACCTGTACCGTCCCGCCCTCAATCTGCACATCGAAGTCATCAATTCCGTCATAAAGGACACGCAAAGCATCAAGGAGTTTCCTTTTCATCTCCGGCTCCCTGCGAAGGCGATTCAGAACCAATCCAAGATTACTACAATCAGCCTCTAATAAATCATTTGGCAAATCAGCCTTCTGCGCTAAACGAGGAGGGGTGTAACGGCCAAAACTCCACTCTCTATAAAGACGCATCTTGGCGAAGTTATTGCCCAGAAAAGTGAGTTCAGGGTATTGGTCAGGGTCTTTACGTTGTGAGAGAATTGAAGCCGTTGGATCAATCTCCTCGTACTGCAAACGTCGCTCATTCCCCTTCACGTTGAGGACCCCATGACCGTTCTCAAAGTGGTAATAAAAATAAGGCTTCTCGTGACCCGCATCAGGCTTCTCGTTCTCAATTCTCTCATCAAGAATTTCGAACCGCTGTCCGACCTCAGTAAAGCTTAAAACATATCGTAGATTTGTCGGTCCTTTGGGATATTCAAAAACTGCATCAATTGTTGCAACGGGAAGTTTCTTTATAGCCCCTTTCCAGAGCCAATCACGCACACCTCCACCATCGCGAATTGGTGTAAGCAGTTCCTTTGGCGCAGATCGAATTAACTCAATCGCTTCGATCAGATTAGACTTTCCAGAACCATTTGGACCGACTACGACGTTTAACGGCCGGAGTTGGATCGCTTCGCTTGAAGTTCCATAGCTTAAGAACCCGGTCAAATTAATGGATTTGAGCAAATTAATTTCCTCCAATCAGTGCAATGCCGTTAAGTTCGGTCATATGCGGATTCCCTCTTATTAAAAAAGCACTCAAAGCAAACCGCCAGAACAAAAGTATTCGGACATTTTGCGGGCTCGAGTTCAAATGACTGGAAAATGTCTCGACACGATCGCCGTCGACAGAAAGCAGCATTCATCGTCTTACAGACTATTGTTCAGAGCTCCTCGGAGCCCATCCCTGATATTCAGTGTGTCGCTTTTTAATGCCAGCATAAACTGCAAAAATCAGCAGGAGAAGCAAGAGCATCGCGGGAGAGTCGAAAAGGATTGCAATGGTAACGACAAAAATGCCTAGAAAAATCATCGGGGCAAGTACCGAGCCTTTCAGATAAACCTTGTAAGCCCCACACATATGGCAAGTTGTAGCACCGGGGTTCAGTTCGGATTTGCAGTGAGGACAAAGTTCTTCCCGGCCGATAATCGGCTTCACCTCTGAACCAGCCATAGAATAGCCACGAGCCCTATTGTGCAACTGGTCCAGCTTTAGCTCGTTTATCAAACGATCCTTGTCAAAGGAGCAACCATATTGCTCTGCAAGAGCAACCAGTTCGGCCGGATCAATACATGCGTTATGGGTTGTACCTTCCTCAATCAATGGCGTAGCAGCCCCGCGCTCGAAAACCTGCAGAAAAAAGGTTTGGAGTGGATTGTCCCACCCGATCGCGACTTCGTATTTTCCTGAGTCCAGGGTGCAGCGGCTCATTTCGTATTACTCATTACAGGATGTTCTATCGATAGAATTTGGCGTACATCGCATCTATAACAGCGTCGGTTCTGCCAATCTTGCGCATGTGCTCCACTATCCACATGGGAACAACACTTTCCCGCTTAACCCCTCGCAGCTGAATGTGTAGTTCCTTCCATTTTTCCGGGACAGGAGCATCACTTCCCTTCGTCACCCAACTCTCAAACTCTTTACGGTCATCTCCCTGCAGCGCATTCCATAGAATTGTTCTCGCCGGGGTCCAAGCAGTAGGAGCAAAGGCTCCATTATCGGTGTCAGACATAATTCGCCCTCTGGCTTAATACTAGAATTATGCAAAGCATGAAATCGTGGCGTCTCATACTGCAAAGTGGGTACAGCTTTAGTTTCCCACTGACCTCAAGTTATCTTTTTTCGTTTAGCCAAGCCTTAAACTACAAACGGAGTTAACAACATTCCCAAAGCAGTCAGCCATATATTACACGGCTATTGACACGGAAATTGGTCCCGAAGTCCGATATAAAGCACCATTGGAACAAACGCCGAATCAATTTCAGGATTACTAGGCCTCTTCGCCGTGACCGCGTTGTAAATTATCGAATAAAGACCGTTATGGTCCAAATATAGTTCATCTGGAATGCAGAATTTTGGATCCCCAGAGTATTTATTAGCAATAAACACCCCCTCAAATACACCTTGCAAGTAATCTATAATTTGTGCCTTTTGGGGTGTCATTTGAGAATCTGAATAAATCGAGAAAAATTGACCCACACGAATTGAAGCATCGGCATTTCTTGATATTCCAACAACAAACAACGACACGATAAAAATCGCTTTTATCAACTGAAAAGTAGCCTTAACTATCGACTTTTCTATATAATATTTTCTCATCACATCTTTCTCAGCAGAGGAAAACGGCTGGCAGCACTCAGGGGTTAATTAAGCGGAAAAAATGTTCCCTGAAGAGGCAGCACCAATCTGTCGGTGATTTCAATTCTAGACCCAATCCTCTTTGATGTGCCTTTCTTCGATATAACCTCAACCTCTCTGGATAGAGCCAATTCCTTAATTGCGGAGAACAGATCTTCGTTGGTTGCGGCAGTCCGATTGCCGATCATTCTTAAAAAATGCTCCACGGGTAACTGGCGTTCTTTCATATGTATGCTGATCTCTCGGGGTACCTCCCCCAATAATTCTTGGATCATTTTTTGTTTATCGTGTGCGGCAAAGTTAAACAGAGCATCCTTTGCCTCCAACAATCGAGTATCAAACCCCAATGAAAACAAGCTTCCTCTTCCTAAATGCCTGAAACTGTTTTGTGCCTGCCAATGTACTCCGAGCATTTTATCTCTCGCAGCTTGGTGCCGGGACAGGTGCGCAAACATCATCCAGCGGCTGTCTGTTGGCGACCAAAGCATGAAAGGGGTGAAGTAATCGGCCCCGGATCCCATTTGAATGTTCGCCATCAGAGCACGCTGAGAAATCAACCTTCCCAATGCGGGGTCGTGCTTATTTGCATTCCACTCAGCAATAAAATGATCGTCTATCCCGAGTTGGCGATACCGCTCCAAAGTGGAGGAGTCTTGCTGGAGATAATTTAGAACACCATCAATGGCAAAAGTCAGAAGAACTTCAGGGCGTTCAAGTTGGGAAAATATTAATCTGATGCTTTCCATCGGCACGTCAGTGTAGCCAAACTGGTCCAACACAAAAATGGACCGTCCTGCACGCTGGACTGCTTTAATTGAGGTCAATATGTCGGGAAGTTCCTCTGAGAACTTTCCCTTAATAACAGTTATTTCTCGCCCAATTTGAGGAGAAAAACCCTCATGATGTAGCCGCTCATAAAGGGCGTCTATATGGTTCTTTTTATCGTCAATGAAGAAAAAACGGGCGTTAATCTCTAATGGTTTCTTGCGGTTGCGGTTGAGCCGTTCTCTGGCACGTTCGACTGCATGCAAAAGAACTAGCGGGCTACCATCTGCAATTTCATCTCCATTTTGATACGCTCCACCACCAGCAAAACCATCAACCAAAGTGATATTTAGGCAATCCAGCCTAGGATCTGAAACAACCGTATCAAAGTACACATCAAGATAGTCTCTGAGCACGTCCAGCTTTCTGAGGGTGTGCCTCTCAATTCCAGGAAGCGGTGCCCCCGGTCTCCAGCTGAAATTATCCTGCATTTTCCCGTCCGCTAAGAAGTCATCCCCATTGGCATCCTCCCCTGCTCCGGCAGGCTGGAAACACAACCTACGGCGCAGATACCATATCCACTAATATAGGGAAAATTTGTAGAAGACGACTCTAAATAGCAAATGCTTGTGGAGGCATGTAATCCCAAGTGCGTCCACGATAAGTGCGACCATTCGCCTTTTTAGGGCGTTTTTTATTGTCTGCCCCCCAAGTTCCCCATTGTTTGAAAAAGAAAGCTGTATCGTGAATGCTACACTGATCATAAATCTGATCAATCCATTCCTCGCGGATCGGCCGGGCATTAGGACCGCTCTCCCCGCCTACAATTGCCCAGTGAATATCATGCAGGTCAATGTTCCCTACGGGGCCGATCAAGGGCTCAAATGAAATAAAACGAATTGCGGCAGGCACCTTGCGAAGCGCACCAGCTCTGTTAGTCACTTTGGCATTCTCAATGCTAGTCCCCAGCCAAACATTTGGAAGAGGCTGTTTCTTCCATCCAATTAACAGATCATGCATCCGCTCCGGACGCTTGGTTAGAATCTGATAATGGTGATGTGGTGTGGCTGCCATAATCTCCCATACTTGCTCAACGAATCTGTCACTTACAGCATCATGAAACAAATCACTCATGGAGTTTACAAATATCTTGCGCGGCTTTTTCCAGGAAAGAGGTGTTTGCAACGATCCATGATCCTCATGAATCTTTCCCGTCCAAACAGGTTGACCATTTACTGTTCGCGTAAGGCCTGAATATTTTTCCATCCCCATCGCTTCGAGGCGCTTGGCCATCCTCATCGCATAACAGTTAGTGCAACCGGCCGACATAACCGAACAGCCTGCAACCGGATTCCACGTCGCATCGGTCCATTCAATTTCTGTTTCTGCCATTGCCGTCCCCCAAATACCTTCATCCAACTAAAAAAACAAACCGGCAATATCTTGCCGGAAATCAGTAAATCAAACGTGTCTATCAGAGATAGACTGTAACCAAAAATTGCAATCCTCCTTGCAATTCGGTCAGTAGACGAACCAAATACTAGTATCCATGCACGCCGAAAACAGCACTAATAAGAAACTTTAAAAATGCTGTATTTATACTAATTCAATACCGTTTTTATTATAAATCTTTGGCTTTTTCCAGTATCGCCCAACGGATGAAATTGTTCTTGGAGCGACCGGCTTTCTCAGCAGCCTCCTCAAGGATTTCCCATTCAGCCTGATTGAATGGAAGGCTGATTGCCTTATAATCTCGTTTCTTGCCGGGAGCCTTCGGCGGTCGCCCCATGCGGCCGGGCTTGGCAACATCATCCACCCGGCTCGCAAATTCTTCGATCTTCTCGGGATCAACGTTAGGGATTTCCGCGTTCTTCTGCTCGCGTCGTTTGACCATCAGAATATCCTTTGCATGAGAGCATTGATCTCAGAAGCCGCTTTGGGATTGTCCATCTCGACGACACCACGTCCCTCCGGCAGGGCATCCCGATAAACCTTGCGCTCACAGATAACCTCTGCAAGCAACTTGATCTCGGGAAAGTCTGCCAGATATTCGCGGGCCTCTTCGCGTTCACGAATGACTGGATTGGTCGGCACCATCGTCATCAGGCCATGGACCTCAAGCCCGGGATTGAAGTCGCGCGCCTCGACAATGATTTTTTGCAGGTCATCCAATGTATCGAGATCCGCATTCGAGGGCTTGAACGGCACGATCAGCTTATGGGCAGCTGTCATGCCTGTGCGAAGCTCCCGGCTGTCCTTGCCTGCGGCATCGACAATTACATACTCATATCGATTATTCAGATCGATCAGGGTATCGCGAATGTTATCGTATTTCTGGATGCAGTGAACCTTGGGAAGGTCCGGATTTTCGTCCCGGTCCGTCACCCATTTGGCTGCGGTGCTTTGTCGATCGGCATCAACCAGCACAACATCTTTTCCCTGCTTTGCGAGAGCGGCACAAACATTTACCGCTGTCGTCGATTTTCCACATCCGCCCTTGCGACTTCCAAACATGACAATCACAGCATTGCTCCTGCATTAAATCAATACATAATCGGTATTGGAAATATGTTTATTAGGTACCAGTTCGGTGATTAATGGTGAGGACTGCACGAGCCGGCCTCGCCGGTTCTGGCAGCGGTGAAACTGATCGGTCATCAGGTTCCGGATTTGCTTTCTTGCGTCGCATCTTTTCAAAGCGGCCCAAGGCAATCTTCCGGGCATGTTCGCGATTGTCATCCGACACAGGATCATCCACAGATCCGTCAAGGCGATATCTGTGACTGCCATCAAGCCCCAAGGCCATCTGGTATCCGGTCGCCCCGGTATATCTTTGTAAGGCCAGTTTCAACTCGACAGGTGTTGTGTCGGCTTTCGCCAGGTCGTCAAAGAGAGCGCGAACGCCAATCTGAAACGGCTTGATCTGGTCTGACAATGTTGCAGGCAGGATTGAAATCTCCTCTCGCAACAAGGATTGCAGCTCTTGTGCGGCCCTTAGCTCAAATGCCCTCGCCGTGATCTTTCGATCTGCTGACCAGATTGAACTCTGGGACTTCTTGTGTTCGGTCACTTTGACCTCCATTCGAACCCGCATTGAAAATGTTCTTAAAAAATACCGTTAAAGTATCTTATTGATATTTAATTGATACTTATTCAATACTATAAACATACTGCAATTGCAGCCTGTCGCAAGCACTAATTCGGTACTAAATAAGTATTTTTTCAATGTTTTTTTCTGCCGTCAAAAAATGCGCCGATCATTCAGACACATTGCACCATCCGCCTCGCTTGCCGCCGTCGTAAGGGCGCGCCACTCCATCCCCGATCAGCAGATCATGCAGCCAGATATTGCCGATTGCGACCCAAGCGACCACACGGCCGCCATACCTGCCCCACTCGGGATTGCAGAATTGAACAGGGGTATTTGTCAGGTCTGCTTGATCCAGTAACGCGCGCACTCGATTACGCGCCGCTATGGCTGCGGATTTTTCCGCCTCACATGCTCCCCGGATCTCGGGCGTGTCGATGCCGGCTACGCGGACTGACATTCTTGCTATCGGATCAGGCAGCCCCGGCATCTGGATATAGATCGTATCGCCATCATAGGCGTAGCTGCCTTTGCTTTCGCGCAACGGCCATTGATAGCAATTGTAAGCGCTGGCATCGGCGGGGCCGCCACCACAAACCGAAACCAGAAAAAGACCTAATAAGTATTTATTCAATACCAATTTAGTTCTGCTTCGATATTTATTTGGTCTGGTATCCGCACCACGCTTGGGATGATTGCCAGAAAACACACATTCCCTCGCGCATGTCAGAACCGGCAAAATTTTGCCGGTTATCCTTGATACCATTCCTGTTTTACTCATACCGTTCCCTCTTTGCCGACGGGGGCATAGTTCGCCCCGCTACATGCTTCTTCACCACAAACAAGCTTAAGTTCCGGTTTACCCCAGACTTGGGATAAACAGGATGGGCAGCGATATTTGACGCGATTGGAGCCGTTTTCTTTGATGGTGGGGTTCACAGCGGCGAGAGCGCCAGCATTGGCGCAACCGCCTCTCTCGACAGAGACCGGTTCAATTGGTGGAAAACGATCGAACCAGGACAAGGTATATTCTGTCGTCATCAGATCCGCGCAAGCACGATCAAAAAGGCCGTCATCGATGATGTAATGTGTCATCTGCTCACCAACCCTTCGACCGCCCGGTTCCCCCGTATTGCTGGGCATCAAGCCGATCCGCTCCATGAAGTCGGCCCATTGATGGTTATGGTATCCACGACGGCCCGGCTTGCCGTAATGGTATTGCCACTGATGCACCATTTCATGCACGAGGGTCGAAAGTGTTTCCCGGATCGTTCTGGCAACGAAGTAACTCGGGTTCATCGCAATCTCGGCGGTAAGCTCTCCTGTCTCCCCACAAACTAACCGGTCGTGGGAATAATAACCATAGGTCCTCTTGTTCCGCTGAAGCGTGATCAGACAGGCCGGAAGCTTGCCGTCAAATATCCTGGCATTGAAATGATCGAAGGCAGCCTGAAGCTCGGCATAGGTTTCGACCGTGGGCGTCTGGATCGAACTGACCGGATGAATGTTACCCATTGCCACCTCCCAGCGCGGGGAGATAGCGCGTTGCCCGATCCATGAATTGGGTTTCAGCCTTCTGCGGGCTCCAGGGCAGCATGTATTCCGGGTAGGGTTGTGTTTCTCCCGGCCGGAAATCCCTGACCACCAGCTGATCGACAGCATCACGGTATTCAGTCGCCTTCAGCCGGTGATCGATCTCTTCGATCTGAGCGCAGATCTCCGACGGACACGGCCATTCAAGACCGGCCGCAAGTGTGAATTTTCGCCGGATCGGCATGACGACATGGGTTTCAAACTTGTCCCAGATACCCAGCTCTCGCATTCGGTGCTTGATCGGCGTAATCAGATCCCCGGTTTCATCTTCCTCGATGTCATGGAGGAGGATGTAACTTTTCACTTCCAGCGGGGCACGATCGCAAGCATCGACCAGATGCTGTGCAACGGTTACGTCACTGGCACCATTCCAGCGGCGGAGCCGGGAGAGGGCGCGGGCTTTCGCCTGAAACATTGCGATACGCCCAACGCGAGTGTGGGGTAGGCCGCACTCAGGTGAAACCAGATCAAGCATAGCCGCCCTCCTGACTTTCAAGGGCGCGAAGGCTATGGCGCACCGTATCCCGCAGGCGAGCAGCTTTGAGCATGGAATAGAGATAGCTGGCTGGATCTCGAACGCCTTGCCGATCGACAGCGACGACAACAGCCGCGAGTGCCGCCCATCCGTGTTTGTCAAGCGCCACGCGCCAGACAGCTGGCCTGAGTTTCACCTGATTGGTGAGGATCCATCTAACCGCGGACACGACGGACTGGATTGCGGCACCAGAGGGCTCCGGGCCGACCAATTCGCAAAGTTCTGCTGCGCTAAGCTGCTTTTGAAGGGACGGGGACGCCTGAACCATCAGGAACAGGATCTCCGTATCCACATCAATGTCGGAAATCGAATTGTTCGATCCCTGCCCAAGCGTAGCTTGCGAAGCCCCGCTTTGTACAAGGTTCGAAGAACCGGGATTTAGCTTGTAGGATTTACGGTGGACAGAAGAGTCCTCCCCCCCGGACTCTTTTTGCTCTTTGTTCTGACTGTCCTGTGCCTTCTTGCGGGCTTCCAGTCGCGCCAGATCGTCACGTTCCTGCCTCTTGCGTTCACGAGACGCTTCTATTTTTTCTTCAAGGAAGTTTTCCGCCTGTCGCAACTCATAGAGCCGAGCTGCAACCGGGCGCAGATCGATGCCGGCATTGCCTGAAGCACGGGTATTCGTCTCTGTGTAACGGCGAATAATCCAGTGATTGGCTTCAAGCAGGGCCAAAGCTCTGCGGATCGATCGTTCATTCTTGCCAGTGATTTCGGCAAGACGCTTGTTTCCAGGGAATACGGTGAGCCTTCCGGAGCGCCATGCTTTTTCGTCATAGACATGCTCTATCAGAACAATAAGCAGACGAACGGAAAGGTCTGTGAGGCAGGGTGATCTCTGGGCAATGGCACGAGAGACCAGCCCGACGACGGATGCTGTCGTGACATCGTTTGTGCCGTTAAAGCTGTCTGCGAGAGACAAGAGGTCCTTATAGGTATCTGTCCGTTCGGCGATACCTGTCCGGATTGCCTCCCAACCGGCATTGCAGCCGGATATGGATTCGGTCGTTGTCATTCATCTTCGGCGAAGGCATAAAATCGCGATGTTTTGGCGCATTTGCGCTTGACAAAGCGGTCCCGTCACCTAAACTGAAACCCATATTTGACGTGGGCAGTTTAAGCCTTTCAAAGACCCGTTGGTGCCAGCCGACGGGTTTTTTGCTGTTTATAAGCTATTGAAATCGTTGGGATAAAATAGCCTCGTAGGCGCCGCCTCCTCTATAGGGCGACGCCTCCGGGCATTTTTCTCTTGTCGGTAGAATCCCTGGAGTCTATATCTAAGACTTTCCAAGGAAGAGAAAAGTGGTTGCGGGGAGAGGATTTGAACCTCTGACCTTCAGGTTATGAGCCTGACGAGCTACCGGGCTGCTCCACCCCGCGTCAGGGTGTATTAACCGGTGGGTTAAACAGATAACGCCGCATCAGGGATGAGGCGGCGTTGGATGTTTTGTGTGATTAGGGAATATTTGCTGTGTTTTGAAGGCCCGGCGGTGACCTACTCTCCCGTGCCTTAAGA
>NZ_MCAO01000006.1:0-92523 GCF_001858545.1 Thalassospira sp. MIT1004
CAAACTGTCGAGTGTCACCATCTCAAGTTCGGTTTGATGTGGGCTGGGTTTCTTAAGCATTCCCCATTGAATCAAAAATCCCCGCCAATGGCGAGGACTTTGTCAGCAGTCTGAAAGCCCCGGCAAATTGACCGGGGCTTTGATTTTAGTGTGCGGTGCTAAAGTCAGTCGGCAAACACGCGGGCGAAAATCGTGTCGACATGCTTGGTGTGGTAACCAAGGTCAAACAGGCTTTCGAGCGTTTCCATCGGGATTTTCGCGGTAACGTCTGCGTCGGTCTTCAGAAGCGACAACAGATCGCCTTCGCGGTTCCAGACCTTCATCGCGTTACGCTGAACGATACGGTACGAATCCTCGCGCGAGACGCCATGCTGGGTCAGGATGAGGAGCACGCGCTGCGAGAAGACCAGACCGCCCATCTGATTGAGGATTTCGTCCATTCGTTCCGGATAAACGACAAGGTTTTCAACCACATTGGTCAGGCGCATCAAAGCAAAGTCGAGGGTTACGGTCGCATCCGGGCCGATATTGCGTTCGACCGATGAATGCGAAATATCGCGTTCATGCCACAGGGCGACGTTTTCCATGGCCGGGATCGCCATCGAACGGACAAGACGTGCAAGGCCGGTCAGGTTTTCGGTCAGAACCGGGTTGCGTTTGTGCGGCATTGCCGACGAACCCTTCTGCCCCTTTGAGAAGAATTCTTCAACTTCACGAACTTCGGTGCGCTGCAGGTGGCGGATTTCGGTGGCGAGATGCTCGACCGAGGATGCGATAACGCCAAGGGCTGCGAAATAAGCTGCATGACGGTCGCGCGGGATCACCTGGGTTGAAACCGGTTCGGGTTTCAGGCCAAGCTTGGCTGCAACATGTTCTTCGACCTGCGGGTCGATATTGGCAAATGTGCCGACCGCACCGGAAATCGCACAGGTCGCGATTTCTTCACGCGCGACGACCAGACGGTCGCGGTTACGTTTGAATTCGGCATAGAAGGTTGCCAGTTTCAGGCCAAAGGTCACGGGCTCCGCGTGGATGCCGTGCGAACGGCCCATGCAGGCGACGTCCTTGGTTTCATAGGCGCGCTTTTTAAGGGCGGCCAGAAGCTTGTCCATATCTTCAAGCAGGATGTCGGTTGCCTGAACGAGCTGCACGTTAAAGCAGGTATCGAGAACGTCGGAGCTGGTCATGCCCTGATGAACGAAGCGGGCTTCTTCGCCGACCTGTTCTGCCAGTTCGGTCAGGAAGGCGATCACGTCGTGTTTGACTTCGGCTTCGACAGCATCAATGCGATCAATACGGTCCTGGGTATAGGGTTTGTTGCCTTTTTCCCAGACCAGTTTGGCAGAGGCAGCCGGAATGACGCCCAGCTCGGCCAGTTTGTCGGCAGCGTGTGCTTCGATTTCAAACCAGATACGGAATTTGTTCGCCGGTTCCCAGATTGATGTCATCTGCGGACGGGAATAACGGGGGATCATGCAGTCGCCTCCGGGCAGGATGGTTGGGTGCCGGGTCATGACCAGATTGCGTGATCAGCGAAGTGCGATGCTGGTTCCGGCACGCTTTCAACGCGTCGGATAGTCCAAATTGCCGCGATTGGCAACCCTGCATCGGGTCATGACAGGTTTGTTATCGCGTTTTTATCCGTATGGAACTTGCCATCTGCTAAGATTATCTCAATCTCCCGATGGATATAGTTTGCAGAACGAACATTTCAGAACAAGGACGGCAAACCGTTCTGATAGAGAGTGGACACAGATAATGGCCCGTACCTATGACTCGTACTTGTGATGCGTATCGGGGATGATTTGAAAAATCGTCCGAACGGCATAACCGAGAGCGTAGACGCCGATGCGCATTACCTTGCGCAGTTGGTCGATCTTGGCATTGCCCTGTCGGCTGAACAGGGCCGCGAAGAGCTTCATCAGAAAATCCTGATGGCAGCCCGACAGTTTACCAATGCCGATGGCGGGTCGCTGTATCTGGTCAACAAGGACGAGACGGAACTTCAATTTCGTATTCTGATGAACGATACGCTTGATACGTTCTTCGTATCTGGCCGCGAAAACGAGAAACCTTTTCCACCCCTGCCGCTTTATGATGCAGCGGGCAACCCCAATCACAAAAACATCGCCACCTATGTCGCGTTAAGTGGTGAATCGATCAATATCGAGGATGCCTATTTCGCCGACGGGTTCGATTTTTCCGGCACGCGCGCCTTTGATGCCAAAACCGGTTATCGGTCGAAATCATTCCTGACGGTACCGCTTAAAAATACGCGCGGCAATGTGATCGGCGTGTTGCAGTTGATCAATGCGCGCAACAACGCGGGCGATATTATTGCCTTTGATCCGGCAATCGAACCAATCATCAATGCGCTGGCAAGTCAGGCGGCGGTGGCACTTGAAAATAGCCGCCTTTTGATGGCGCAGCGCGACCTGATGGAGAGTTTCGTGCGTGTTCTGGGGCAGGCAATTGATGCCAAATCCCCCCATACAGCCCATCATTGTGAAAAAGTACCCATCATTGCCCGCATGTTGGCCAAGGCCGCCGTCGATGAAAAACGGGGAACATTTTCCAATTTCTATCTGACGGATATGGAATGGTACGAGCTTGATCTGGCGGCGTGGCTCCATGATTGCGGCAAGATCACCACACCCGATCATGTGGTGGAAAAGGCCACCAAACTTGAAACCATCCATAACCGTATTCACGAAATCCGCACCCGGTTCGAAGTGCTTCGCCGCGATGCCGAAATCGAGATGCTCAAACGCAAGCTCGCGGGCGAGGATGCCCAACGTTGCGATGCCGATTTCAACGCCCGGGTTGCCGAACTTGAAAGCCAGTTTTCAATGGTTGCGCACAGCAATATTGGTGACGAGGAACTCGATACCGACGCGGTCTTTGCCCTGCATGAAATCGGGGCGCAGGAATGGGTGCGACATTTTGACCGTACCATCGGGCTTTCATGGGCCGAAAATCAACGCCTGACCGAAGATGACCGTGCCAAATTCAGCCAGCCCGGCGTTGAAAAGCTTCTGGATGACCGCCGCGATCAGGCCTATCTGGGCATTAACCGCGGCGAACTTTATAACCTTTCGGTTCCGCGCGGCACCCTGACATCCGAAGAGCGCAAGATCATCAATGATCATGTTGTGGTGACACAGGAAATGCTCGCACAATTGCCCTATCCCAAGGAATTGCAACGCATTCCGGCAATTGCGGGCAACCATCACGAAAAAATGGATGGTTCGGGCTATCCCAACGGATTGCTTGGCGAAGATATGGGCATTCTCGAAAAGGTGATGGTGATTGCCGACATCTTCGAGGCACTTACTGCGGTTGATCGTCCCTATAAACGGCCCAAAATGTTATCGGAATGCATCGCGATCCTGGCCGACATGCGAGACAAAGGACAGATTGATGGCGACCTGTTCGATCTGCTGTTGTCATCTGGCGTTTATATCGAATATGGCCGCAAATATTTGCAACCCGATCAATGTGACGCAGTCGATATTACGCAGTTCTTGCGCAGGTAAAAACGGGCCGGACGCATTGCACCCGGCCCGCCTTGGATCAGGTTCGGTTGATCGAAACCCCGCCATCGGCAAGGAATGGCACCCCGGTCACAAAGCTTGCCGCGTCGGATGCCAGAAACAGGGCGGCCTGCGCCATTTCGGACGGTTGTGCCATACGTTTTAATGCATGCAGGCTGTTGACGAACTGTTCGACCTCCGGCCCGGCACCAGGTTTGTTGGTGATGCTGGCCGGGGTATCGGTCCCGCCGGGCAGAAGCGCATTGACCCGAATGCCCTGTGGTCCGTATTCGGCTGCCAGCGACTTCATCAATCCGATCATGCCTGCCTTGCTGGCGGCATAGGCCCCCATGCCGGGCATCCCGACTGTATGACCGACAAAACTGGATGTCAGAATCATTGATCCCGAACCATTGGCAAGCATCGCGGGCAATTGATATTTCGCCCCGAAAAACGCTGATGTGAGGTTGGTTTCGATCATTTCATGCCAGTTTTCGGTTGCCATATCGGGGATTGAAACCGATTCCCCGACCATCCCGGCATTATTGACCGCGATATCAAGCTTGCCGAAATGATCAAGGGTGGCCTCGACCAGCTGTTTTGAAATTGCTTCGTCCGTGATGTTGCCGGGAACCGAAACCGCCATGCCACCGGCATCGCGAATATCGGCGACCATATCGTCAAGCAGATCGGCGCGCCGCGCATTAAGGACAAGTTGTGCGCCCTGCTTTGCAAAAAGTTCGGCCACGGCGTGACCGATGCCGGAACTAGCCCCGGTGATGATTGCAGTTTTACCGTCCAGTGTGAACATATTTCCGTCTCCTGTGTCATGATAGGATGGCCAGCAAGGCCGAATGTCATGACGCTAGATTGCGAACGGAAACGGATCACTCCGGTTATTGGCATTGAATTCGTAAATGTGACGGGTTTTCGTGGGGTGCGAATTCGAAAGCAAGGAACGGAGTGCGGTCAACGGAATGGACGATCAGAATGCCGGTCAAACGGATGCATTTGGCATCCCTGTATTCTGATAAAGGAGTCATCCCATGCTGACGGAGACGAGATTGAACAAAACGATCCGCTGGATCAGTGACGAAGACAAATGGCAGGCCGTGGCAAAACGCGATGGCAAAGCCGATGGGAAGTTTTATTATTCGGTGGCAACCACCGGGGTTTATTGCCGCCCGTCTTGCGGCGCACGGTTGGCGCGCCGGGAAAATGTCGCGTTCCATGCCAGTTGCGACGATGCCGAGCAGGCGGGTTTTCGCCCGTGCAAACGGTGCCTTCCGAACAGCGCATCGATTGCTGAACGCAATGCCGATGCGGTGGCAAAGGCATGCGAAACCATCCGCAATGCTGAAGAAATGCCAAGCCTTGATGATCTGGCCGCACAGGCCGGGATGAGCCGCTTTCACTTCCACCGGGTGTTTAAATCGGTAACCGGGGTGACGCCAAAGGCCTATGCCAGTGCATATCGGGCCGGGCGCGTGCGTGAGGAATTGCGCAACAGTAATACCGTGACCGAGGCGATCTATGACGCGGGTTACAATTCCAACAGCCGGTTTTATGAACGCTCTCACAAGATGCTAGGCATGACGCCAAGCAGCTATCGCGCGGGAGGCAAGGGCGAAAAAATCCGGTTTGCCGTGGCGCAATGCACACTTGGCGCGATCCTTGGCGCGGCAAGTGCCAAGGGGGTTTGCACGATCCTTCTGGGCGATGACCCCGATGCGCTGGTGCGTCAGTTAGAGGACGCCTTTCCCAAGGCGGAACTGATTGGTGGTGATCCGGCGTTCGAAGACTGGATGGCGCAGGTCATCGGTCTGGTTGAAGCCCCGCAACTTGGCCATAACCTGCCGCTCGATATCCGCGGTACTGCCTTTCAGCAACGCGTCTGGCAGGCACTTTCGGAAATTCCGGTCGGGACAAAGGCAAGCTATGCCGAAATTGCTGCAAAAATCGGATCGCCGCGCGCTACCCGTGCTGTCGCACAGGCCTGCGGGGCTAACAGCATCGCGGTTGCCATTCCCTGCCACCGGGTGGTGCGCAAGGATGGTGATCTTTCCGGATATCGCTGGGGCGTGGAGCGCAAGCAAACCCTGCTGGACCTTGAAAGCGGGGAGGCCGGGCAATGAACGAGATGACCCGTGACAGGATCGGATCGCTTGATTGGGAAAAACATTCCCGGGAGCTTGACGCATATGGCTGCACAATCCTTGAAAAACTGATCGATCCAGACACCTGCCGGGCATTGATCGCACACTATGACGACCCGGATGCATTTCGCAGTCACATCCATATGGCCCGGCACGGTTTCGGGCGCGGCGAATACAAATATTTTGCCTATCCCCTGCCCGATATTATTGCGGATCTGCGGCAATCGCTTTATCCGCCATTGGCCGAAATTGCCAACCGGTGGAACCGGGCGATGGGGCTGGATCGGCATTTCCCCGGCGATCATGCCCGGTTTGTTGTCGAATGCCATGGCGCAGGCCAAACCCGACCGACGCCGCTTTTGCTGCGTTATGGGATGGGGGATTACAATTGCCTGCATCAGGATGTTTACGGTGATTGCGTGTTTCCATTACAGGTCGCGATCCTTCTAAGCGATCCGGAAACCGATTTCGGAGGCGGCGAATTTGTCCTGACCGAGCAGCGTCCACGCATGCAGTCCCGCGCCGAGGTCGTACCGCTAACGCAAGGTGACGCCGTGATTTTCCCGGTTCATCATCGTCCGGTCGCGGGAACGCGCGGCACGTATCTGGTGAATATGCGCCACGGCGTTTCGCGCCTGCGCGCCGGGACACGGCATACGCTTGGCATCATTTTCCATGACGCCAAATAGCTGATCCCGGTCTGGCTGATGTTATTCTAGCTGCTGTGATGTTCAGAAAAAGTTATTAATAACTATTTGCAATTGGGTGCTGCTGGTGTATGTCAGCAGGAACAAATTCACGTTCCTGTCTGTTTTCATGAACTTTTTTGCGCCCCATCACATAACGGCAAATCTTGTCCGCGCCTTTGAAAAGGAACGTGCGTCCCTGTTGCGTTTGGCTATGCGGAAGTTGGGAAATCCTGATGAGGCAAAGGACATTGTCCAAGATGCCTTTGTAAGGATTGCCGGGGCAAAAGACAGGCAAGAACCGATCAGCGATCCACCTGCATTCCTTCGGACCGTGGTTCTTAATCTGATCCGGGATCATCAAAGACGTCGCAATGCCGGTCATATTGTCGAACTTAAATCCGGGCTTGATCCGCTGGAATGGACAGCGGAGGACCGCCCGCTTGCAGACAATGTTATATACCATCGTCAGCGTCTTCAGGCGTTTGAGCAGGCACTTTCATCCTTGCCGACGCGATCCAGAGAAGTCTTCATCTTGCGTAAGTTGCATGGTAAGACCCATGATGAAATTGCCGCAGCGACCGGATTGTCAAAGGCCGCGATCGAGAAGCATCTTTATCGTGCCATGACAACGTGTCGTGATCTGATGAAACACTATGACTAGGCCATTGCTTATGAGCGGCAACCGCCATACCGGCCATAAACCGGAGACCACAGAACAGAAAGATCTGCAAAGCCGCCTTGTTGATCAGGCAATGCAATGGCTTGCTCGCGATGGTGCGGATATTGAGGGCACAGATACGCATGTCGCATTTCAGAAGTGGTGCGGCCAAAGTGCGGATCATGAACAGGCGGCGCGCGCGGTTCGGGCCTTTCTCAGTGACCGTGATTTCGATGATATCTTGCGGAAATTCGATACTGAGAAAGGCACCGGTGCGCGAAACCATGCGCCATCAAGCACGCGGCAAATATCGATTCCTTTCGGTAAGCCGCGACGTTCGACCCCGCCAAGGCTAACAAATGTGCGAAAAGCAATCTGGGGCGGTGTTGCAATGTGCGTGGCGATTCTTGTTGCCGTCCTGACGTTGTCCCCGGCAGACCATTCTGGTCATCCGGGGTATATCGCGGCGAACATGGCACCGGTTCGTCAGTTTTTGCCGGACGGCAGCGAATTGCAATTGGCACCTGGTACCCGGCTTTATTGGGAATTTACCGAACGCGAACGCCATATCGTTCTTGAGGATGGGGCGGTAGTGATTTCGGCTGCACCGAATAAGGACCGCCCGCTTGTGGTAACCACGCCACAAAGTCGGGTTGTTGTTGTCGGGACACGTTTTGTTGTGATCGGTGATGATCAAACCAGCGAAGTCGGCGTCGCCGAAGGAACCGTCCGGGTACAACAACAACAATCGCCGCCTGCCCGTGAAGTCACCCTTCATGCAGGTGAAGGGGTGACTGTATCCAGCGGGGGCGATGTCCGGCGGCATGACTTCAATGGCGACAATATTACGCAAATCCTTGAAGGTTGGCGGGTGTTTTCGCCAGCAAAGCTGTCTGATGTGATACATGCCGTAAGTCGGCAGAGTGGCATGGAAATCTGGCTTGATCCCGGCATTGCCGATCTCGAAATCCGTGGGCGGTTCAATGTTGCCGATGCAATGGTGTCACTTGATCTGATTGCGCGGACAACCGGAACAAGAATGATTGAACTGCCGTTTGATCAGTATCTTCTGGTGCGCTGAAATCACGGTTCCAGATTGGTTCGGCCTGAAAATGGTGCGGATTTAGCCTGAACTCCTCGATGAATTCCCTATTTGAACAAAAATATTAAAAAAAGATGTCCGGTTACTGTCGGGCCTTCCGTCCTTAAGTGCGAGTGATACGCAATAACTTGCATTGGGTCGTGCCGAATGAAGCCTACCAGACAACAGGACACAGTCCGCAACCTCTTCGAAACCTCAAAGGGGCGGGCATGGAAGGATTTGCTGTTCTGCGCTGTTGCGTCTTCTGCCTTGCTGGGGGGGATGTCGTCGAATTTTCTGCATGCACAGGAACGTGCGGTTGTCGATAAGCCGGTCGCATCACGACTTTACAGCTTTGACATTCCCTCCGTGCCGCTGATGCGCGCTTTGGAGCTATTGTCGCAGCAGGCCGGTATTCCGTTTTCGGTCCAGGATGGCACCAACCTTGCGATGAATGGTCAGGCCGTGGTTGGTCAGCTCAGCATTGAAAACGCCTTGTTTCAAATGCTTGAGGGGACGGAAGTTACCTTTGCCGTTACCGACGGTGTTTTGGTTATTTCCCCCAAGCTATCCAACCAGTCATCTGACGAAGAAATCGTTACCGCCCCCGTTTCTGTCAGTGCAAATCGCACAACGATCTTCCAACTCGGAACCGGTGCGGCCAGCGGGTCAACTGTGTATGGCGAAGAGATGATCGGTGCGGTGGTTCAGGGTGACAGTGACCCGAACAAGATTTTTCGCGCCAATCCGAATGTTCAGTATGTGATTGCGGGGCAACGCGGCGAAGAAGGTGCAACTGCAACAGCCGAGCAGGATTTGCGTCCGCAAAATATCAGCATATCCGGCGCAGCGGTTGATCAGAACAACTTTATGCTCGACGGTGTCGGGATCAATTCCTTTGGCGGAACTGAGTCGAATTATAACGACTCAAACATGCCAGAAGATGACGACAATACGATCAATGCAGACACACTTCATGGTTTGCATCCTCAAACCGTCTATGTCGATGCAAATATTCTCGAGCAGGCCGAGATCATCGACAGCAACGTGTCGGCTAAATACGGCGGATTTCAAGGCGGCGTTGTCAACTACAAGGTCAAAAACCCGTCAAGCGAACCAACATTTGGCGCAAGCATTAAACGGGGTGGATCGAACTGGAACGACTATCATCTGAAATCCGAGGAAACCCCCGACACTGACGCCAAAGAACCGGTTTATGAAAAATGGTTTTATTCCGCGTCTGCGAGCACACCGATCAGTGATAATTGGGGAATGCTGGTTTCGGCAGGTCGGCGTACTGCCGAAACGACCAAGACGGCGGGCGACGATTATTACGGTCGTCAGGTAACGACCAGTACCGAAGCCGACAACGTTTTGGGAAAACTGCGCTACGAAAGCGATACGGGTGCTGCGATCACGGCCCAGATCGTTTATGCGCCCTATGCCCAGGAATGGGAAGCATCAGAAAACTATAACAGCAAGATGGATATCATCGGCAATGGATTGACCACCTATGTTGGTCTCGAAAAGCCGTTTGAATATGATGGCTATGGGGTTTCCAATCTGTTTCTGGATACCAAGCTTTCCTTTAATACATCTGAAAATGCACGTGATTCTGAAAGCAATGTGCGTCGTCAGATCAGCACGACGGTGGCCGGATCAAAATATGCCGATTTGTGTGATTCCAGCACATGTGTGACCGGCTGGTACGGGGATTTGTCCCAGACACAGCAGGATATCGGTTATACAGCCGACCTTACCGGCGATATCTTTGGAACGAACTTCCTTCTGGGGGCGGATATCCATCGTCTCAGTGGAACCCGTGAACGTAGCGCAGATGCATATTATGCAACAACGCGTACCACAGGAACCAACGTCGTTTGCGCCAGTGCCGATGACATCTTCTGCGATGACGGTGATCAGGCAAACCGGCGGCGGACAAAATACCAAGCGTTTGAAGGAAGTGTCAGTTTCGTAAGCACAGCCCTTTATAATGAATATACGCTTGTCTTTGATCATGTTCCTTTTGGCGAACTGGAAATCAGGCCGGGTGCACGGCTTGAACACGATACCTATCTTGGTAATACCAACTTCGCCCCGCGTTTCAACGCGACCTATTACACGGATTGGGATATCAGCTTCAATGCGGGGTGGAACCGCTATTACGCAGCAAACATGCTGAGTTACGCCTTTCAGGATGCAACGCCGGCAACCATCAGTGAAACGCGAACTGCCGATACTACCACGACACCGGGTTCATCTATTTTCTATGATGACTGGGCGGCGTCTTCATCGGGGATAAAGCGGTCATTTTCCGGTTCAGGTTTGAGCACCCCCTTTTCCGACGAACAGACAGCGTCCGTTTCATTCCCTCTGCCGTTTCTTGGCGGGGTGACACGGTTGAAATGGCTGGAAAGAAAAGGCCGTGACCAGTTTTCGCGTGCCATCGATGACACCGGAACAACCGAATATAATCTGTCGAATGAGGGCTCCAGCCTCTACACCTCCTATTCCGCAGAATGGAGCAGGGGAATTGGTTCCGGGCCGTTCGGCGGGCGTCATGTGTTCAATATCAATGGCCAATATTCCGAACGCAGAACTTCCAACAACAGTTACTTCCTGACCAGTGATGACAGCGAAAGTGTGGTCTATAACGGCAAGATCATATCGACCACGGATCTGTCGATCCTGACCGGTAATCTGGACGAGCCGATCTTCTTTAACGCCAGCCTGTTTTCGAGTTTTGATGACAATCGCCTGCGTACCGGACTAACCGGGCGCTACACCTTGTCCTATTCCACGATAGATGACAGCGGATCGAATACCACCATCAATGGCTCGACCTATGATGTCTATGAGGACGGCGACGCCAAGGCGCGTTTCGATCTGGATATGACGCTTGATTACGACATTATCAGCCGGGAAAAGGGTGTTCTGACCCTTAATGCTTCCATCGAGAATGTTCTGAACCGCGGCGGCGCCCATACGCTTGCGTCATCTACCCCCTACCGCAAGGGCCGGACAGTTTGGCTTGGACTGACTTACACCTACTGAAAATTCCGCGTTAATCCTGCCGGGGCTTAGCCCCGGCCAAACCTGCTTGTGAGATCGATAATATGAAAAGAACCCTGACCGCGACCCTGTTTGCCGCGATGCTTGCCACATCAAGCCTTGTCCCCGTTCATGCAATGGCAGAACAGGCAAGCATGGCATTGTCCGACAAAAACCTTGCCGAAGTTTATGACGCTGTTTCACTTGGCGTTGTTCGCATCAATGTCATCAAGAAAAGCTATGCCGAGATCGTCGCCGAAGAACGGGAGAAAAAGGAAAACGGCGAGGATTTCTATCTGCCGCCAAACGAACGTGGCGATCAGGACGAGGATGAAGATCGCAATGATCGCGATGAAAAGAACAAGGAAAGTGAAAAGGGTGAAGAACCGAAATACGACTGGCAGAAAAAGAAGCGCAATGCGTCGACCGGGACTGGTTTTTTCATTACCGATGACGGCCTGATTGTTACCAACGAGCATGTGGTCCGCGATGGTGCGCGTTTTGTCGTTGTTTTAAAAGATGGTCGTCGTGTTCGTGCTGATCTGGTGGGGAAGGATTTTCTGACCGACCTCGCCGTCCTTCGTGTTGAAATGCCTGAAAATGTTAAGCCGCTTTCATGGGGCAACTCGCATGCGATCCGCATCGGCGATCCGGTTTTTGCGCTTGGTTATCCCTATGGCTTTGATCAAAGTCTGACCACCGGGGTGATTTCGGGCAAGCAGCGCCAGCTATCCAAAGGGGAATATAACCCGTATTTGCAAACCGATACCGCGGTAAACAAGGGCAATTCCGGCGGGCCGCTTCTGTCGATGGATGGCAAGGTCGTTGGCGTTAACTCCGCGCTTTATACCCGCTCTGGCGGGAATGAGGGGCTGGCCTTCTCCATCCCGGCTGAACATGCGCAGGGGATCATTGATCTGCTTGTCAAAGATGGTGAAATCAAACGCGGATGGTTCGGGATTGCCTATTCTGAAGTCAAGCCGGGCATCGGCAAGCTTCTGGGGATGGACCATGACGAGGGAATGTTGATCCACCGGGCCCCCGATGACGAACCGGCCTATCAAGCAGGTATTCGTGCAGGAGATGTGATTGTTGCGGTGAATGGCGAAACGGTCACATCGCGCCTGCATTTCCGCATGCAGGCGGCGGAGGCAAAAGGTGAAACGACCGTTACCGTCTGGCGCGATGGTGGATTTAAAAGCTTTACGATGATCCCCGGCGATATGGACGAAGCCAAAAGCCGCCGTCGTCAGGCCGAACGCGACAAGATTCTTGGTAAAACGCCGAAGGATGATGGTCGGAAGAAAGTCATGGGCCTCGAACTGGTTCCGGCTAATGAAAAGGCATGGGAAAAACTGGATTTACCCGTTGGCACGAAGGGGCTTGTCGTTGATCGGATGGAAAAGATGGGGCAAGGCGATCAGGCTGGATTTACAAAGGGTGATTTCATTACCCGGATCAATGATACCGAGATTTCCACACCCGAGGATTTCGAAGCCGTGATTGGGCAGGCGCTTGAAAGCAACGCACCCTATGCGCTTGTCTATTTCAAACGTGATGGTCAGGATCGCACAAAGATCATCGATACGCTGAGCATGGTTGATCTTGAAGACTACTGAGCGATCCACAAAAAAAACGGGCCGTCGCAAGACGGCCCGACTAAGTTTGGGTGGTGCAAAGGGAGGTTGCCCTCCTACATCCGTTCGTGGAAATGGCAGGCCACCTGATGGTGATCGTTGACGGTGTCAACGGTCGGGACATCGGTCGCGCAGACATCCTTGGCAAACGGACATCTGGTGCGGAACACGCAACCCGATGGCGGGTTGATCGGGCTGGGCAAATCACCGGTCAGCACGATGCGTTCCTTAGTGCGTTCTATCTCAGGATCCGGGATCGGAACTGCGGAAATCAGCGCCTTGGTGTAGGGATGTTTTGGGTTGGCATAGATGCTGTCGCGGTCGGCCAGCTCCATAAGATTGCCGAGATACAGCACCAATATGCGGTGGCAGATATGGCGCACGATAGAAAGATCGTGGCTGATGAAAATCATCGACAGATCAAATTCGCGCTGCAATTCCTGCAACAGGTTTACGATCTGCGCCTGTATCGATACATCAAGTGCTGAAACCGGCTCGTCACAAATGATCAGTTTCGGTTCGAGGATCATCGCGCGTGCAATGCCGATACGCTGGCACTGGCCGCCCGAAAATTCATGCGGATAGCGGTTGATCATCTGTGGCAAAAGCCCGACACGCGCCATCATGCGTTTAACGCGCGCCTTGATTTCGTCCTTACCCAGTTCGGATTTGTGGGTCACAAGCGGCTCGGCGATGATCTCGCCAATCGTCATGCGCGGGTTCAGGCTGGCCAGCGGGTCCTGAAAAATGATCTGCAGGTCCCGGCGTAGCGGCTGCATTTCGCGATGGGGGGCGCCGACAATATCCCGCCCCAGCCACACGACCTGCCCGTTGGTCGGCGGGATCAGTTGCAGGATCGCACGGCCAAGGGTCGATTTTCCACAACCGGATTCGCCCACAATGCCAAGCGTTTCGCCGGGATACAGATCGAAATCGATCCCGTCGACGGCCTTAAGCTGGCGTTCTGCCCCAAAAAATCCCTTGCCCGGCAGGGAAAAGTGAACCTTAAGGTCACGAACCGACAGGATCGGGACGTTTTTCTTTTTACGGATCGCATTCATTGACCGTCCTCCCGGAAGCAGGCACTGGCGCGGCCATCGTCAAAGCCAAACAGGCTTGGGCGGGAAACACAGCATCGATCCATCACATAGGCGCAGCGTTCCTGATAGGCACATCCCTTTGGCAGGTTCTGCAGGTTAGGCGGTTGTCCGGGGATGGCAAACATGTGTTCTTCGCTTGCCGTGTCGATGCGCGGCATCGATTTCAAAAGCCCCTCGGTATAGGGATGATGGCTGTCATAGAAAATGTCACGCACCGAACCGGTTTCGACAATCCGCCCGCCATACATTACCATCACCCGGTCACACAGGCCTGCCACCACGCCAAGATCATGGGTGATCATGACAATGGCCGTATTGAAATCCTTTTTAAGATCGCGCAGCAGATCAAGGATCTGTGCCTGCACCGTCACATCAAGGGCGGTGGTTGGTTCATCCGCAATCAGGACTTCGGGGTCGCACAGCAACGCCATGGCAATCATCACGCGCTGGCGCATGCCGCCGGAAAATTCATGCGGATACATATGCACGCGTTGTGCCGCACCGGGAATACCGACACGGTCAAGCATGTTGATCGCGCGTTTAAGCGCATCACCCTCGGACATGCCGCGATGTTCCACCAGTACCTCGGTCATCTGTCTGGATATTTTGAGGAACGGGTTAAGCGACGTCATCGGATCCTGAAAGATCATCGACATCGTCACACCGCGGATTTTGTTAAGCTGGCGTGACGGGATATTGAGGATATCCTTATCCTTGTAGCGCACCGTACCCGTGGCCTTACCGTTCTTGGCAAGAAGACCCATCACGGCAAGGAAAATCTGGGTTTTGCCCGATCCGGACTCCCCAACAACGCCAAGTGTTTCGCCCGGATCGATATGGAAGTTGACATCGTTGACAGCCTCGACCTCGCCGTCGGGGGTCTGGAAGCGGGCACGCAGGTTTTCAACAGTCAGAATATGGTTTGTCATGTGTCTATCTGTCCTTCGGATCAAGGGCGTCGCGCAATCCGTCGCCGATGAAGTTGAAACAGAACAGCGTCAGTGCCAGGAAGATCGCCGGATAAATCAGCATCCAGGTCGCTGCTTCGATCACTTTCGCCCCTTCGGAAATCAGAACGCCCCAGCTTGTCAGCGGCTCCTGAACGCCAAGGCCCAGGAACGACAGGAAACTCTCGGTCAGGATCACCTGCGGAATGGTCAGCGTCATGTAAACAATAACCGGCCCAAGAACGTTGGGGATCACATGGCGGAAAATGATCTTGAAGTTCGAAACACCCGTGGCATGGGCGGCTTCGATAAATTCGCGCCGCCGGATCGAAAGCGTCTGACCGCGTACAATCCGCGCCATGGTCAGCCATTCAACCGCGCCAAGGGCGACGAAAATCAGGAAAATGTTTCGGCCAAACACCACCATCAGCATGATCACAAAGAACATGAAGGGCAGGGAATAAAGCACATCGACGAACCGCATCATGATGTTGTCGATCCGTCCGCCGAAATAGCCGGCGACCGCGCCATAGGTAACGCCGATCACAAGCGACACAGCCGTTGCCAGTAAACCAACCGCAAGGGATACACGCGCGCCATAAAGGATGCGGATGAAAATATCGCGGCCATTGCCATCCGTGCCAAGGATATGGCCGTTTTCCCAGTTCGGACCTTCCTGGATATAGCCCCAGTCGATCTGGTCGTATTCAAACGGGCTGAGCAGCGGGGCGAAAATTGCCATCAGGGTAATGATGGCCAGAATGATCATCGACCCGACGGCGGCCTTGTTACGAAACAGGCGAATACGGGCATCGCGCCACAGGCTGCGACCCTCGATCTCTCCGGCGGCGTCTGCCGCCTGAAGCATCGCTGTTTTTTGATCCTTGTTCATCATGAGCGTGACTTCAGCTTGGGATCGAGCAGGCCATAGACCATGTCGACCAGGAAATTCAGAAGGATGATCATCACCGCATAGACAATGACCACACCCATCACCAGCGGGTAGTCGCGGTTCAATGCTGCCTTGACGAAATAGGTCCCGATACCAGGCACGCCAAAGATGGTTTCGATGACCACAGAACCGGTCATCACCGCCGCCGTCGCCGGGCCGAGATAGGATACGACAGGCAAAAGCGCGCCGCGGATCGCATGCCGGTTGACGACAAGCTTTTCACGCAAACCTTTGGCGCGTGCGGTGCGGATGTAATTGGAATGGAGGACTTCGACCATCGATCCGCGCGTCAGGCGCGCGATATAGGCGACTTGTGGCAGGGCAAGGGCGATGATCGGCAATATCTTGTATTGAATTTCGCCGTCTCCCCAACCTGCCGTTGGCAGGATCGAAAGATACAGGCCAAACACCAGCGACAGAAGCGGTGCCATGACAAAGTTCGGGATGGCAATGCCGACCATGGCAACGCCCATTACCGCAAAATCAACCGCACTGTTCTGTCGAAGGGCGGCATAGGTGCCAAAGCCAACCCCGAATATCAGCGCCAGAAAGATCGCCGACAGGCCAAGCTGCATCGATGCCGGGGCGCCAGCCATGATTAGTTCGGCGACGGAAAAATCGCGAATTTTGATCGACGGGCCAAAGTCACCACGCAGGATTTTGCCGATATAGATCGTGTATTGTTCAAGCAGCGGCTTATCAAGGTCATAGGCGGCCTTGATGTTTTTTTCGATTTCCGGGGGCAGGGCACGTTCCTGATCGAACGGTCCGCCTGGTGCAATGCGCATCATGAAAAAGGCAACCGTGATCACGATGAACAGCGTCGGGATCGCGATCATCAGGCGCCGGATGGCGTAAGATAACATAATTCTCTCTCATCCCCATTGGGGGCCGATAGGTTGCCGCAGGTCCGTGATCCAGACCTGCGGCAAAGTCTCCGGCGTTTACTCTTTGATGTCGAGCCAGCGGGTCAGGTGGCGATCCGGGGCGTTATCGATCCAGCCTTCGATCTTCGGTGAGACGAGCTGTTTCGAGACATAGTAGTAAATCGGGATGTAAGGCTGTGCTTCCATCATGATGGCTTCGGCCTGCTTCATCAGGCTGGCACGCTTTTTAAGGTCGCCTTCCTTTTCGGCTTCCAGCATCAGTTCGTTGTAACGCGGGTTATCAAAAGCCGCGTAGTTCAGCGGCCCGGTCCGTTCTTCGCCGAGGAACAGGAAGTTCTGCGCGTCGTTGTAATCGGCAATCCAGCCCGCACGTGCCACTTCAAAGTTACCGACCTTCAGATCGGCATAGTGGATTTTGCCTTCGGTGTTGAACAGTTCGGCCTGAACGCCGATCTGCTTCCACATGTTCTGGGCCGCAATCGCGATGCGCTTGTGGTTTTCAGACGTGTTGTAGCGCAGGGTGAATTTAAGCGGATTGTCAGGGCCATAACCGGCCTCGGCCAGAAGCTTTTTGGCTTCTTCGAGCTTTTCATTATAGGAAAGGTCTTTCCACGAAATGTATGCTGGCTCGCCGTAATTACCGGTTCCGGGCGGGACAAAGGAATAGGCCGGAAGTTCACCGGTTTTCAGAACCGAGTCCGTAATGGCTTCGCGGTTGATCGCCATCGACAGGGCTTTGCGGACACGGACATCCTTGAACATGTCCTTGTCGGTACGGATCGCATAGTAATAGATACCGGCATACGGTGCGATGCGCAGGCTATCGGCAAGGTTATCGCGCAGCCAGGAAATCTGTTCGGACGCGATGTCGCGTGCGACGTCAAGTTCGCCTGCACGGAAACGGTTCTGCATCGCGGTGCGATCTTCATAGGTGTAATAGATCACCTCGTCGATCGGCACATTGGCGGCGTCATAGAATTCCGCGTTCTTTTCAAGTTTGGAATGAACGTTCGGCAGCCATTCGGTCAGTTTGTACGGACCGTTCACCACGATATTTTCCGGTTTCACCCAGTCTTTGCCAAATTTGGCAATCGCATGCTGCGGGATCGGGAAGGCGGTCTGGTGGGTAAGTTGTGCCAGGAAATAAGGGGCTGGCGCAGTCAGTTTGACCTGCAAGGTTTTATCATCCAGGGCGGTGGCCGCGAGTTTCGCGCCTTCCTTGCCACTGTTAACAGCCTCGGCACCCTCGATGATATAAAGCAGGGATGCGTATTCCGCACCGGTCGCCGGGTCAAGCAGGCGGTTCCAGCCCGCGACAAAATCACCGGCAGTTACCGGCACGCCGTCCGACCAGTTGTGATCGCGAATTTTAAAGGTATAGGTCATGCCGTCGTCAGAAACGGTCCAGCTTTCAGCTGCACCTGGCACCGGTTCACCATCCGGGCCATATGTCAGAAGACCCAGAAACATATCATCCGACAGGCGGCTGGTCTGAACCGTCGAAATGAAATGCGGGTCCATTGATTGCGGTTCGCCGTCATTGCCGACGCGCAGGATTTTTTCAGCCTGTGCATGTGTGGTGGACAGCATGGTCATGGAACCGGCAAGCAATGCCGTACCCAGCACAAAGGCCCGCGAGGAATTAAGCAATCCCTTCACGAGACCATTTGCGGTCTTCGCGTTTTGTGACATCTGTAATGTCTCCCTCATCTATTTTGCTTTGTTGCCGACGTACTCCCTGAAAGTACGTACGCAAAAATACTGAGACTGACATGCGTGATCTGCAAGTCACGATTCCACAAATTTGAAACAAATGGTGTTTTTTTGCGTGATTATGGTCATTTTTTGGTATTATTTTGCGTATTATTCGGAAATAACAGATTGTTCTACGGCTGAGGAAGCCTGCAACTTTCGCCTGTAAAACGTTTTGCATGTAACGGTGATTGTCGCGTCGCGCCTTGCGGCTATATGCGCAAAAAGTGAAACAGTTCACATTCAAAGGGTTGGCCGCCAAATTCGGTGATCACGAATCGGGCTTTGTGATTTTCTGCATTATTTTTCGGCAATTCAGGCGATTTCAATATCTTGGCGCGAAAATGGGCGTTCTCTGATTACATTTTCGCGCGTGAAAAGATTTCGGAATACAAACCCGGTATCGCGTCATGGCAGCTTGATGAAACAAGCGTGAATTCAAAAAATTGCCGTTGAGAAACATCGTCATTCAGGCTACGGGTTTTTGCGTACGCTGTTTTGCAGATTTCCTTTATCAACAAATGCGACCGAAAGATGCCTTTAAGCCCGTTTGATCTGGCGGCCCTGATGGTTGCCATACTTGGCATTTCTCAGGCCGGTTCTTGATATTGCCATGGCCGTCGGGTTCAATTCAAAATCCACCTTCAATCTTGCGTTTAGGCGTGTAACCGGTACAACACCAAGCAAATACCGAGTTGCTGCAGATACGCACGCGACCGCCCCCGGAATTGTTGGGGATGCTCTCGTCGGCCCCGGTTAACAACAGACAGCGACCATCAGGATAAAGAATGGATACGTCCGAAATCGTTCTTTTGCTTATTGCTGCAGTCGGCCTTGCACAGGCCGCATTCCTGATGCTGCTGTTGCGGCACGAGGGCAAACGCGCATTTCGTGCGAATCGCTGGTTGCTGGTGTTCTCGCTGACCGCCTGCGCAAGCTTTGTCGAAGACATCAGCGATGTCTTCCTCTCGCCGCTTTATATTCTATATCTGGCGATTATTTTTGTACCGGTCACATTTGCCTTTTTACCATCTATCTACTTGTATTTTTGCGAAATTGCTGACCGTCCCGTGCGCTATCCGTGGGGGCATTTCGTCATTCTGGTGCCGGTCGCCATCCTGACGGCGGTCGCGGTACACATAATGCGCACCCGTATACTTCCGGGCGACATTGGCGGAGAAATCGATTTCGAACTGGATACCGATATTGAAAGTCATTTGCCTGTGGCTGTGATCCTGCTGACAATCATTATTGCGCTTTATGTGCAGTTATTTGGCTATATGGTCAAAATCTGGCGGGTTGCGATTGGCTATCTGCGGCAGGCGAGTGAACAGCTCGGTGCGGATCAGCGCGTTCTGCGCCGCTGGGTCACGGAACTGCTGACTGGCATTAGCCTGATTTTCCTGATTTTTACCGCGACGACGATTGTTGATATTTTCATTACCGATAGCGAATGGCTAACGACCCTTGTACAGGGGGCGTTCGCGCTCGTATTCTTTCGTATGTGCCACGTGATTGCGCACAACCCGGCTTTGTTCGTTCAGGCGGAATGGGACGGGGCGCAAGAGATGGCAATGGATGAAGATGCCCGTGATTTCACGGCAACCGGGTCCAGGCAAACCCGGTTTGCGCCTCGCAACTTGGTGGATGCCGATGAAATCAGCAGAATTTGTAAACGGCTTGACGCCATCAGGACCAGAAGCGACCTGCTTTTTGATCCTCTTATCAGCCTGCCAAAGCTTGCAAATGCAGTCGGTGCAACCTCCAACCAGCTTTCCTATGTGCTGAACCAGCATCTTGGCAAAAGCTTCTTTGACTTCATCAACGAAGTCCGAACCGGCGAGGCATCCCGGTTGCTGGTCAATGAACCGGATCGCACGATCCTTGATATCGCGACCAGTGTTGGTTTCAATTCGAAATCGACCTTCAATCTTGCCTTCAAGAAAATCACCGGCAGAACACCCAGTGTTTACCGATCAGAAACCATGTCGCAGCGTAACACGGCACCATAGGGCTATTTTCTGCTTTTCAGCGGGGGAGCGTGGGTATGATATCGCTGTTGTAACCTTTATCGTCGCAAGCGACGGACACATGAATGTTTGAAACACTTGATCTTCTTTTTCTGATCGTTTCGGTTCTTGGAACTGCACAGGCGATTTTCCTTATTGTCCTGCTGATGGATGAAGGGAAACGGGCATTTACGGCCAATCGATGGCTGATGGTATTCGGATTTTCTGTCGGCATGAGTTTTATCGATGATACGTTCGATCCGATGATCAGCCCGCTGACGAACCTGTATCTTGTCCCGGTTTTTGCGCCATTCTTTTTTGCCTTGATCCCGTCGATCTATCTGTATTTCCGGGAGATTTCCGGCGATCCGGCTCCACGACCATATCGGCATTTTCTGGTGCTGTTGCCGGTTACTGCGGCCATCGGGCTTATGGTCTACCTGAAACGTGCGCGTATGATCGCCGACGATGGTCATATTCGTGATGCCGGTTTGCAGATCGAGTTCTCGGCAACGGGGCTTGCCGATATGGTGTTGCTGGCCATCGTGATTCTGTTTTGTGTCCTGTTTGCCGTTTACATGACGGGCATTTGGCGGTGTGCGCGGCGTTATCTGCAACAGGCCGACTGGCAGCTTCAGGCCGATAGTGAACGGCTGCGCCGGTGGGTGACGGAACTTCTTGTCGGCATGACCGTGTTGTTTACTGTTTTTACCCTGACCAATCTGTTCGATCTGTTTGTGTCGCGGGCGGAGTGGCTGTCGCTTGGTGTCAAGGTGGGGTTTGTGCTTGTCTTTTTCCGGATGTGCCAGGTGATTGCGCAGAATCCTGCGCTTTTTGTGCAGCGGGAAACCGAAGGCGGCGTTTTTGACGATCTATCTGTGCCTCATGGTTCCGCGCAAGAGCTTGATGACCAAGACGCCCCAATGTCACGTGCAATTGTAGACGTTTCCAATATAGAACGCATTCGAACCCGGCTTGAAAGGATTGTCACAGATCGGAATATGATGCTTGATCCGCTTTTGACCATGCCGAAACTTGCCAATGCGGTCGGCGTGACACCCAACCAGCTTTCCTATGTCCTGAACCAGCATCTAGGCAAAAGCTTCTTTGATTTCGTCAACGAGGTTCGAACAAACGAGGCATCCCGCCTTCTGATCGAGGAGCCGGATCGCACGATCCTCGATATCGCAATCAGTGTGGGGTTCAATTCCAAATCCACCTTCAATCTGGCTTTCAAGAAAATTACCGGCAAAACGCCAAGTGTTTATCGATCGGAGACCCTTTCGCAGTGTAGCACTGGTCAGTAGCCTGATATCCTGACTAGTCTTGGCCGGAATTCAGATATCCCTCCCGTATCACCGCAAATCACGGACGCATGAATGTTGGAACCGATTGACTTGTTGCTGTTGCTGATTTCGGCACTCGGTGCGGCCCAGACCATTTTTCTGGTTGTTCTTCTGCGGGGCGAGGGCCGGCGCGCATTTAGGGCCAATCGCTGGCTGATGATATTCGCGGTGGCTGTGGGAATGAGCTTTGCGGATGACATTATCGATACAATGGTCAGTCCGCTTGTAAATCTGTATCTGGCCCCCGTCTTTACCCCTTTCTATTTTGCCTTCATCCCGGCCATCTATCTGTATTTTCTGGAAATATCGGGGAAACCTTCTGCCAGGCCGACATGGCATTTTGCGGTTATGCTTCCTGTGTCGGTGGTGATGATGGGGGTGGTGTACCTGCTCGGTCCTGATACTTCTTTGTCTGGGGTGACCATTGAGGAGATCAATGTCGATCTGGATTTCCGGCTAGGTAAGATCTTCAATATGCTGCTGATTTTGCTAATAATGACATTCTGTCTTCAGTTTGCAAGTTACATGTTCCGTATTTGGCGTGTTGTGGTTCGGTATCTACAGGATGTCAGTCGGCAGCTTGAAGTGGACCGGAAAGGACTCCGGCGTTGGGTGCAGGAACTGCTGGTCGGGTTAAGTGTGATTTTTACCCTTTTCACGCTGATCAATCTTTTTGATACCATCGTTTCACGCAGCGAATGGTTACAGCTCGGCGTGAAGGCGACCTTCGTTCTAGTGTTCTTCCGGATGTGTCACGTGATCGCAGTGAACCCGGCATTGTTCGTTCAGCCCGAACGTGACGAGGTTGAAAACACCCGTGAAAGCGACGAAAAAAAGCCCAGATCAGGTCTGGTGCGCAGTGTGGTTGATCCTAACGATGTAAGCCGGATACGGGCAAAATTGGATCGTATTGTCGCCGCACGCGAATTGATGTTCGATCCGCTTTTGACTATGCCGAAACTTGCCAATGCGGTCGGCGTGACACCCAACCAGCTTTCCTATGTCCTGAACCAGCATCTAGGCAAAAGCTTCTTTGATTTCGTCAACGAGGTCCGTACATACGAGGCATCCCGCCTTCTGATCGAGGAGGCGGATCGCACGATCCTCGATATCGCCATCAGTGTCGGGTTTAATTCCAAATCGACTTTCAATCTGGCCTTCAAGAAAATCATCGGCAAAACGCCCAGTGCGTACCGAGATGAGAATTCATTAAATACAAATACTTAACGCGTCCGAATGCGCATTCGTACCTTTTGATCGCATAGATCAGGTTCGAAGATACAGAGCCGGACGCCAGACACAGAACGACATTGCATTGTCGGGTCACCAAAACTGATACAAGGGTGATCTGACAAAATGAATTTTTATAAAGTTTCAAATCTGGTCGGGAACGGTTTGATCCTGTTGGGGGCCGGATTGTGTGCAAGTGCGCTTATGCTCGTCATCAGTACGTCGGCCAATGCGCAGCAAAGCGCAACGGATATCCCGCGCAAAGAGGCCAATTACAAACAGGACGAAGTCGCTGATCCTTGGCTTGGTGGCGTTTGGCAGTTCGGGGCGTTTGGCCAGATTGAGAGCAATCCCTATCGTGGTGCCGACACCATTGATATAGGGGGGCTGCCGCTTCTGGCTTATGATGCGGACAGGTTGCATATCGGGACCGACGGTATTTCGGTAACGGCCTGGGAAAACGACTATGCCAGTTTTTCCGTGATTGGCGACTTGCGCATGAAGCCATTTGATGATGACGATAGTGCCTATCTACGCGGTATGCATGAACGTGATATGGCTTATGAAGTTGGTGGCGAATTCAGCAGCCGTCTGTGGCGCGGGGAACTGACGGCTTCCTATCTGACGGACGTCAATGATGCCCATGACGGTCATGAAGTTGACCTGACATATACCATTCCGATGGACTGGCAGGATGTGACGTTCGACTGGAGTGGCGGGGTGCTCTGGCAAAGCGAGAAACTGGCAAACTACCATGTCGGGGTTAGTGGCAATGAAGTCCGTAGCGACCGCAGTGCCTATGACGCGGACGCGGCATTCATCCCGCATCTTGATCTTTCAGTAACCTACCCGATTACCGAAAGCCTTATTTTGCTGGGCACCAGCGGTATCCAGTTCCTGCCTGACAGCTATACCGATAGTCCCCTGATTGACGAGGATTATGTCTACAGCATCGGTCTGGGGCTGGTTTACAACTTCTGATCCTGATCATCATATACCGGTCTCCTGCCCGCCCCAATCCAGGCGGCCGGTTTCTGGCGGGTTGGTCATTTCCAGTGGACCGACCCGCCCTTTGTTTTCAGCCGAAATGAAACCCCGCGGAGGATAATGGTCTGGTTTAAGCGTTTTTGTATGGGCATGACGCTTGTGGCTTTGCTGGTCATCGGCATTTGTAGCGGATTTCTGATTGTTTCAGCCGGTATGCGGTGCTTTTATGACTACGCTGCCCTTTGATCGTGGTCGTCAGGGGGCGTTGAGTTCCAGCAAATCCCACTTGTTGCCATAAAGGTCGGCAAAGACGGCAACGGTGCCATATGGCTCGTATCGCGGTTCTTCAAGAAACTGAACCCCCGCCTTTTTCATCAGGGCATGGTCGCGGGCAAAATCATCAGTATTCAGGAAAAATCCGACCCGCCCGCCGGTCTGATTGCCGATGGCAGCGGTTTGTGTTTCCCCCGATGCCTGTGCCAGCAAAAGACGGCTTTCACGCGCACCCCTCGGGCCGACAATTACCCAGCGTTTGCCGTTGCCCATGTCGGTATCCTCGATCAGTTCGAACCCGACCTTGTTGACATAGAAATCAATGGCATCGTCGTAATCTGCCACGACAAGTGATACCAGTCCGATATGGGGCATGGTGATAATCCGGGAGCAGATGATTAGATCAGGCCAAGGGTTTTAAACGAATTATACCCGGCCTGACTGATAATGATGTGGTCGTGGATGGTGATTTCCATCGCCTTTGCGGCCTCGACAATCTTGCGCGTCATGTCTATATCGCCGCGCGATGGGGTGGCATCGCCGCTGGGATGGTTATGGACCAGAATGATCGCGCTGGCGTGCAATTCAAGGGCGCGCTTGATCACTTCGCGCGGGTAAACCGGGGTGTGATCGACCGTGCCGGTCTGATGGCATTCATCGGCAATCAACCGGTTCTTGCGGTCCAGAAACAGCAGATGTAGTTCTTCGGTCTTGCGATGGCCCAGACGCACCCGGCAGTAATCAATCAGCTGTTCCCAACTGGCGATCACGGGCAATTCCATCGCGCGTTCACGGGCCAGATATTGCGCGCTTGCCTCGGCCACCTTGATCGCGGCAATTCCGGCATCGCCAAGCCCCTTGGCCTTTTGCAAATCTTCGGGCCGTGCGGCAAGAACATTGGCAAAGCTGCCAAACTGCGTAATCAGCGATTTTGCCAGCGGTTTGACATCGCCACGCGGCATGGCCATGCACAGCAGAAGTTCAAGCAATTCATAATCGGCAAGAGCATTGGCCCCGCCTTTAAGGAACCGTTCGCGCAGGCGTTGACGGTGGCCGTGATAATGGGGTTTGGGCGGTTTTGCGTCGCTCGGCGATGGCTGGAAACTGGTACTTTGTCCGACCGGAACCGCAGCGCGCGTCTGATCGAAAAAGACGCGCGTGCCGTCATCAATCTGTACATCTATTGATGCGTCAGGACGGGAAGCAGCCTTGCGATCTTCTGTTTCGCTCAAATCCGCTTCCCCCTTTTTGTTTGCGGCCTTATTCGGCGGCAGCACTAATGTCGTATGGTGGTTTTTCAAGCCCGGCCGGTGAACGGGTAAAGATTTCAAACCCGTCATCGGTGACGCCAAGTGAATGTTCGAACTGTGCCGACAGTTTGCGGTCCCGCGTCACCGCTGTCCAGCCATCAGGCAGGATTTTGCAGGTATAAGTGCCCTGGTTGATCATCGGTTCGATGGTGAAAATCATGCCGGGTTCCAGAACCAGCCCTTCGCCCGGGCGGCCATAATGCAGGATATTGGGCGCATCATGGAACACCTGACCAAGGCCGTGACCGCAGAAATCGCGTACAACCGAAAAACGTTCGCTTTCGGCATAGCTCTGGATCGCATGGCCAATATCGCCAAGGGTCGCCCCCGGCTTGACCGCATTGATCCCGCGCCACAATGCTTCGTACGTCACATCGACAAGGCGCTGCGCCATTACCTTGGGCGTGCCCGCGATATACATGCGCGACGTATCGCCATACCAACCATCGAGAATGACCGTGACATCGATATTCATGATGTCGCCATTCATCAGTTTCTTGTCGCCGGGAATCCCGTGACAGACAACATGGTTGATCGAGGTGCAAATCGATTTCGGAAAACCGCGATATCCAAGGCAGGCCGAAACCGCATTATGATCTCGAATATATTCATCGCACAATTGATCCAGCCTGCCGGTCGTTTCGCCCGGAACAACGAAGGGCGTAATGTAATCAAGGACTTCCGCAGCCAGCCGTCCGGCGGCGCGCATCCCTTCGAATGCTTCGGGTCCGTGCAGTTTTACTTTTCCGTTCGCCACCCGAAATCTCCTTGGTTCGGCAGTAAATTCGATGGTCGCTGTGTCGCAACATAGTTCAATGACATAATCGGACAGGGCGAAATTGGCAAGGATGCCGTCACTTTGCGCTGATGTTCCGGATCGGAACGGCCTTGTTTACGGTTACCGATGGTGTCTTGACATCAATGATGCAGTCATAGGCCAATGCCTCGACCCCGGCGCTGGTCGCCGCGGAAAAGCGCGCGGCATAGTGCGGATCGATATCGGATGCCAGGGCAAAACGGTCGCAATCATCGCGCTGGATCAGATAGAACATCACGGCACGGTGACCTTCTGCGACCATGTCGGCCATTTCGTCAAGATGCTTTGCCCCGCGCGCGGTAACCGCATCGGGAAACTCCGCCAGCCCCGGAACAGCATCATCGCGTTTAAGATGCACATTCTTGACTTCGACATAGCAAAGCCCACGTTCCGGATCAGAAAGCAGGATATCGATCCTTGAATTCTTGCCATATTTGACTTCACGCTTCAGCGTTTCATATCCGGCCAGCTCCGGCACCTTGCCCGACAAGATGGCTTCTTCGACGATTGCGTTGGGATGGGCAGTATTGATGCCAACCATCGCACCGCCAACCCGGCACAGTTCCCAACTGTATTTCAGTTTGCGTTTCGGATTGTCCGATTGCGACAGCCAGACATCGATCCCGGCCTCCTTCAACCCGATCATCCCGCCCGGATTGGCGCAATGGGCGGTGATCATATCGCCGTTTTCCAGCTCGATATCGGCCAGAAAACGTTTGTAACGTTTGATCAGCTTGCCCCGGATCAGGGGAGAGGGAAGGAGCATGTCAAATTCCGGTAACTGTTTGCTTTTGATCGGTTAAATCAAAAAGTATGACTAATTGCTTTTCGCCGGATCGGGCTTGTCCGGGGCGTCACCCAGAAAATCGACAAGGCTGACCTGACCGGTACCACGTCTAAGCGGCTTGGGCTGGCTTTCATCGGGCGCCCAGGCGGTAAGGTAGATCACCTGAAATTTGGCATGAACGCGGCCATCCGGGCGACCGTGACGTTCGTGATAAATTGCCGCCGCACGGGCCAATGTGCTGCGTTTGGTGAATTTCTTGGACCGGATGGCGACAAGGTTGCTTTCGCCCATCCCCGAAAGATCGCGCATCAGTTTCAGGGCGTCTGGATAATCGATGGTGATATCGTCGCTATCAACCACCGGCAGGGCAAAGCCGCTGCGCTGTAACAGCGACCCTGCATCGCGAACATCGACAAAGGGGGATACGCGAGGGGATACGCCGCCTTCTTCTTCGGCCTCGGCGGTCATCAATGCCTCGCGCAGGTCGCGCAGCGTATCACCGCCCAGAAGGCATGCCAGAAACAGGCCGTCGGGTTTAAGCGCGCGCCGTGCCTGAAGCAGCATACCGGGCAGGTCATTGACCCAATGCAGCGACAGGTTCGAAAGGATCAGATCAAGCGACCCGTCGCCAAACGGCAGGAATTCTTCATCGGCAACGAATGTCGTGCGGTCGTTGCGCATTTTGGCTGACTGCGCATAACCATATGAAATGTCGCATTGATGCAGGGTTTCGATCCCGCCACGTGCACCGATGATCTGGCCAAGCTCGCCATTGTGACAGCCAAGATCAACCGCTATCGGGAATTTGCGCGTGGTGTCGTCAAGCCGGTCGGCAAGCCGTTCGGCAGTTTCGGCAAACAGGAAATTGAACTCGCTGGCACGTTTTGCCGCGCGGTCGCGGCGCAGTTTCAGGATGTGGCGATCAAAAACGGTGATCGGATCGGCCATGGGGCGGGAAGCTCCGTCAAAAGTCGTTTTAAAAGTTACGACCTAGATAGAACGTCGCGCCCTCCCTTGCAATCCAAGACCGGATCAAAGCGCCAGAACAAGCGATTCATCGCTACCATCTTCCGCAGCCGCAGGTACCGCACAGCAGATCAATGCCTCGTCCTGGGCGGTTTTAGCCGAGGGCCGGGTTTTATAGGTGACGTTCCCTTGCAGGATTTTAGTCCGGCAGGTGCCGCAATTCCCGCCGCGGCAGCTTGCCTCTGGTGCCAATCCGGCATCTTCGGCCAGTTCCAGCAAGGTTTTGCCATCATCTGGCTTCCAGATCGCACTTTTGTCCGAACCTGAAAAATCAACTTTTGTATCCGTGCTGCTTGCCGGTGCCAGTTCAGGCAGATCGGGCTGGCTGTCGTGGCTGCGTTGCAGCGATGCGGGGCCGAAGGCCTCGGCATGGATGCGGGTATCGGTAATGTTAAGGCCGCGCAAACCGTCATATATCGCCTGCATAAAAGGTGGCGGACCGCACAGATAAAAATCGAAATCGTCAAACGGCAGCAGGGAGCGCAGCAAATCCATATCGATATGCCCGGATGCTTCGTAATCCTTGCGCGGTTCGGCGTCGGTCGGATCAGCAAGCACGCGGACAAGGCGAATGCTGCCTTGGGCTGCTTTGACCAGTTCGACCAGCTCGTCATCAAACGCCCGGTCTTCAAGGGTTCGCGCGGCATAAAACAGCCATGTCGGCCGGAAACCGCGAGTGCGAAGTCCCTCATAGACGATATGGCGCAGCATCGAGATCATCGGTGTGATACCGATGCCACCCGCGATCAGAACTGCCGGGCGTTTGACATGGGCATCGATTGAAAAATCGCCTGCAGGCGCGCGGGCCTCGATCACATCGCCCTCGGCAAGGTTATCGTGCAAATGGCTTGAAACCGCGCCTTCGCGCTTCACACTGATCCGATAACGGTTATCTGATGGGCTGCTTGAAAGCGTATAGGTGCGGATCAGCGGTTTGTCATGGCCGGGCACCATTACCCGGATCGGCAGATGCTGTCCGGCTTTGTGCGGCAGGGTTCCAGTCCCGTCGAGTGGTTCAAGGTGGAAGGATTTGATTATTCTGTTTTCCTTCACAATCCGCGCGATTTTGAAATTTTTCCAAATAATCGCATTTTTCATCGCCGCAATTTTACGTTCCGCCGTTTCCCAGTCGCCGGTTAGAAGGCTGTTGGGGGAGGCCCCATCGATTTGATCGCGCCAGCGGATCGGAAGGGTGGCTTTGCGCAAGATGACCTTACGCGGGAAAACCCGCCACAAACGTTCCGCCCCCTGAAAGGCGGCAATTTCCGGCCCCTCGATGATGACGTCGGCATCACCTGTGATTTGCAGGACATCGCCTGTGGCAAAATCGGTAAAAACAAGGCCGGCCTTGGGATTGGCGAGGATATTTCCCAGCGTATTGAAAAACAGGTTTCCGGCAAAATCGGGGATGGTCAGGCTGCCATCGGCATCAATGCGGACAAATCCGGGTTTGCCGCCACGGTGTGAAACATCGACCTCGCGGTTCTCATCGGGGCGATCAACATAGGTTGCGACAAAGAAGGTGTCAGCCGCAGCAATCATCGCGCGGGCCTGATCATTCAATGTACTTTCGAAATCCTCATGCAATTTGATTTCTGACGAAGTTGGGGCCAGTGGATCGCGGGTGAACTCGAAATCACGTAACTGGATATATTGTGGGCAGTTGCCATAGCTGTGCCCGACCCGGATCGCGAAACCATCATCAGAAGAACGTGCGATGGTGCCATTCAGGCGGTTGCGGCGTCTTGTGTGCAACTCGATCCCGATCATGCCGATGGCCTTGCCGTCATCCATCCCGGCATCAGCCGGATCGGCTGGATCGCGTGGGATATCGACGGCAAGCTGATAGGGATTGGGGGCATGCAGAAAGCCGGGGTGATTGGCGCGAAGGGTTGCCCAAACATCGCCGTTGTTATCAACTGCACCAAATACGGCAAAGGGCAGTTGCGGGTAAAACTGGCGATGCTGGTCGATCAGATGGTCGCGCAGAACACGTTTGCCAACTTCGGCCATACGTTCATCGACCCCGACCAGCTTCTGCATGTGAATTTCACCTTCGTGCCACGGACCGTTGGTGTCGGTGCCAGACGGGGTGAATTTTACGGGGGCAGATGACGTAACGGGCGTGTTCATGGCAATTTCCTTTGCGACACAAGGGAAGTCGGGGAAGGGCCGGTCGGGCGGGGTGATCGCTGTGTCCGTGCAGGGGGAGCCTGGACAAGGCGAAAGACCGGCCCGACCTGTCAGGCCGACTTGCGCAGGCCAGCGACAGTCTGTTCGAACGGCACGAAACCGGGCAGGGCTTCGACCCGTTTCAGCCAGGCGCGCACATTGCCATAGGGGGCAAGATCAACATTGCCTTCGGGCGCATTGGCGATATAGCTGTAAAGCGCGACATCGGCGATGGTCGGGTGGTCCAGTTCGAGCTAGTCTTTGCCGGAAAGCGCGGCCTCAATATGGGCCAGAATGGCATGCGCGCGTGCAATGACCTCGTCAGCATTGAACGGGGCATTAAAAACCGTGACCAGACGGGCAGCACAGACGCCATAGGCAATCTGGCCTGCCGCGATCGAAAGCCATTTCTGGACCTTGGCGGCACTTTCTGCATCTTCGGGCAACCAGTCGGTCGCACCGTATTTCTTCGCGACATAGGTCATGATGGCGATGGAATCGGCAATCACCACGTCGCCGTCTTCAAGTACGGGAACCTGACCCAGCGGGTTCAGTTTCAGGAATTCAGGGGATTTGTGGGCGCCATTTGGCAGATCGACCGTGACGACATGATGGTCAACGCCCAGAAGGCTGAGAAACACGTGGGCGCGATGGGCATGGCCCGAGAGGGGGAAATAATACAGCTTCATTGTTCCAGATTCTTCTTCCAGCAAAAGATTGAGGTGATGCCACTGACTATGACTGTTTCCGAAATTCCGCAGAATATTGTTTCCGGGGAATTCATTATTCCGTAAAATGGAATGATAAGTTGGCAGTGCAGGGCAAGCACCATGGACCGGTTTCAGGCGATGAAGATTTTTGTGCGCGTTGTCGAGGCGCAAAGCTTTGCCGCGGCGGCCCGGGAGTTGGGATCAAGCCCGCCCGCCGTCACACGTGCAGTCGCGTTCCTGGAAGAAATCACCGGTGCCCGGCTTTTGACACGGACAACCCGGTCCGTCACCCTGACAGAGCCAGGGGCAAATTATTATGATGACTGCAAACGATTGCTTGGTGATCTGGAAGAAGCCGAAGCCGCCGCAGGCGGTGCCTATGCCCGACCCAGCGGCACATTGACCATCACGGCCCCGGTTCTGTTCGGTCAGATGTATGTCTTTGCGGTGATGACCGAGTTTCTTGACCTGTATCCCGACATGCGCGGCCGGGTGCTGTTGTTTGATCGCATCGTCAATATTGTCGAGGAAGGCATCGATCTTGCCATCCGTATCGGACATATGGCCGATACATCGATGAGTGCGATCAAGGTCGGGACCGTGCGGCGTATCATTTGCGGGGCCCCTGGCTATTTGGACCGCCATAGTAGGCCGGCGGTGCCGGCAGATATCGGGATGCACAGGGTTGTCGCATCAACCGGATCATCCGCACCATTGGATTGGCAGTTCGGAGGGGATCAGAAGATCAGTCTTTCGGTCAATGCACGACTGCAAACCAATTCGATTGAAGCGGCCCGCAAGGCGGCGATTGACGGATGGGGATTGGTTCGGATGATGTCATATCAGGCAGCACCTTTTATCGAGAATGGATCGCTTGAAGTGGTTCTGCGTGATTATGAGCCCGAACCGATCCCCATCCATATCGTCCATCCCGAAGGTCGCCATGCTCCTGCCAAGGTCCGGGCTTTTATCGATCTGGCGGTGGATCGTCTGCGTGCGGATAAGCGTATCAATTAGCGCATCGTTTCAATCATCACGCGTGATAGGATCGGATGTTTTGTAATCGGTGACGATGCATAAGCAGGATGATCGGGTGGGGATTTTATCGGCACAGATTGGTCGTATTGTCGGCAATGTGATGCAGATCGGTTTGCGCACCGTTTTGCCGCCGCGTTGTGGTGGATGCGGTGCGGTTACCGATACGGTACATGCGGTCTGTGCTGATTGCTGGATCGGGCTTCGGTTTATTTCCGATCCACTGTGCGCGTGTTGCGGCTATCCGTTCGAGCTTGCCGCTGACGACAATGAGGGCGATGGCATCCTGTGCGGAGAATGTTTACGTAAAAAGCCTGCGTTTGATCGGGCCCGTGCGGCACTGATTTATGACGACGCCAGTCGTGATTACCTTTTACGGTTCAAGCACGGGGATCGCACGGATCTGACGCCGCTTTTAAGTCGCTGGCTGGTGCAGGCCGGGCGGGATTTCTGGGTAGATGCGGATATCATTCTTCCGGTACCGTTGCATCGTACCCGGCTTTTGATGCGGCGATATAATCAGTCTGGGTTGTTGGCCGCCAGTTTGTCGCGCCAGACCGGCATTGGATGGCATGGCACGGTGCTGCGGCGGTTGCGAAAAACGCGCAGTCTGGGCGGTTTGGGGCCGTCGTCGCGCAAGCGCGAAGTCGGCGGTGCGTTCGGCGTGGATGACAGGATCGCACAGCGGATCGGGCTTTCGGGGGCGCGCGTGGTTTTGATTGATGATGTGCTGACCACCGGGGCGACGGCCAATGCATGCGCGCGGATTTTAAAGCGCGCCGGAGCCATGCACGTCGACGTGATCACAGTTGCACGGGTGGTCCGATGACGCGTCGCAAAATATCTGTTATAGAACGCCCATACAGGACGGATTGCCGGTCGTATTCTGGTACAAGGCCGTGAAAATATGCGCCATAGCGCCGATAACGACCCGATGAAAAAGGAACATGGCCAGATGGCAAAAGTCGAAGTTTATGCCACCGAATGGTGCCCCTATTGCAAGCGTGCCCGCAAGCTTCTTGAAGAAAAGGGTGCGAAGTACGAATTGATCGATGTGATGATGGAACCGCGTCGCAAAAAGGAAATGATGGATCGTGCGAATGGCAAACACACCGTGCCGCAGATTTTCATCAATGACGAACATATTGGCGGTTGCGACGAGTTGATGGCGCTGAACGCCAAGGGCGGCCTGGACAGCAAGCTGTCGGCCTGATTGGGGCATCGCCCTGCACATTGAAAACCCCGGTCCATGTGGCCGGGGTTTTCGTTTTGGTGACGCGACAGAGAGAGTTCGTTAGCCAAAGGTATCTTCCATTTCCTTGCGGAAGCGGATGGCGGGATCGGTAGGGTCGAAATCGACATCGTTCCATGTCACGACATGATCAATTGCGACATTGCGGTTGAGTGTCAGGTGGTGCGCAAGGCCTATGGGCAGGGCATTTTGGGCCTTTGACATGCGGGCGGGCATCAGTTTGCCATAGACCGTGTAACCGCCTTCCCCGTCGAGCTTTTCACCGACGCGAAGGTCGCGTTTGGCAAAGGCAACCGCATCGCCCGACCATGCGCGCGGTGCGCCGGTGGCCTCGTGGCGCAGGGCGGCAGAGGCGACCGAAATGCCCAGTTCCAGCCCGATCAAGTGATAGGGTTTATACATCGCGGAATATTGCCCGGTCGGATCGGTCAGAAGACCATATTCCGAGAAGCAGCGTTTGACATAGTCACTGGGGGCTTCAAACGTGACATAAACGCCCCAGCGCAGATCGCGAAACACCGGGCGGGTGTCGCGTTCAAGGCTTGAAACCACTTCAACCGTGCCCTTGCGATCCAGCAATCCGCCGGTTTCGCGTGGTGAGAGCAGACGTGGCAGATCATCGACCCCGCAGGCCGGGAAGCGAAGGCCGATATCCTGTGGCACCAGATCACAGGCATTGGCAACAGCAGCCATTTCGATGGCGGATTTGGTGCCGTCAAGGAAGCTGTTGAAAATCTGCGGGTTCATGCCGCCCGCCTTTGCCTGTTGCGGTGTCAGGCCATAATGGGTCCAGACATCATCAGGCGTGACATGGTGATAGGCGGGCAGATATTTGGTGCCTTTACCCGCACAGATGACATCAAGGCCGACGGCACGCGCCCAATCAACCATTTCCGAAATCAGGGCGGGCTGATCGCCATAGGCCATGGAATAGACAAGGCCTGCCTGTTCGGCTTTGTGGGCCAGAAGGGGGCCAGCAAGAACGTCGGCCTCGACATTGACCATGACAAGGTGGCGGCCATATTCAATGGCCTTCAGGCCATAGCGGATACCGGCTGCGGGGCTGCCGGTGGCATCGATGATGACTTCGATGCCGTTGGCTTCGATCAGGGCATCGGCATCCTCGGTGATCCAGGTGGTGCCGTTTGCAAGCGCATTGTCCGGATCGGTGGCCTGATAGCGTTCCTTTGGCCAGCCGACACGGTCGAGAGCCTCTTTGGCGCGGGTCGCGCTCAGGTCTGCGACCCCGAGAACGTGATAGCCCGGATGGTGTCCGGCCTGACTTAAAAACATCGAGCCGAATTTACCTGCACCGATAATGCCGACGCGAACGGGATTGCCGTCTGCGGCACGTTTGCGCAGCTTTGCATCAAGGTTCATTTGAAATACTCCGTCGCCGGGCGATCAGGCCGCGGAACTTTTGGCGGACGATTGTTTGGCAACCAGTTCGTCAAGGCAATCATCGGCAAGCGGTGTGATCGGGGTGAAGTCGCGATGGGCGATCCAAGGTTTGCGATTAAACGCCCGGATATGGTTCGAAACCGCGCACAGGCTAAGGTAAACAATGGTGCGGTCAAACGGGCTGATATTGGGCGGGCTTGCATGGACAAGGTTGCCGTGGAACATCACAACCGATCCGGCAGGCCCAATCGGGGCTTCACAGCCGCCTTCGGCAGCAAGTTTTGTCACGGTTTCTCGATCCAGGGTCCAAAGCGGATAGGAGGTGGTTTCAAGATCGTGACCGGCTTTGAGTACGCCGGCCTTGTGGCTTTTGGGGATGAATAGCAACGGGCCGTTTGCCGGGGTGACGTCTTCGAGGAACAGGGCGATGTTGAACGCGCGCGGTTCGGGCATTTCATCGTCGCGCTGCCAGGTGCCGTAATCCTGATGCCATTGCCAGACGGCGCCATCAAAGGCAGCCTTGGCGTTGATTTTGTATTGATGCATGTAAACCTGTTCATCAAGGAACTGTTCCACAGGTTCGATCAGGCGGGGATGAGCACCAAGGCGGCGATGGGCTTCGTTATAGGTGTGGGCGGCAAAAGCCGTGCGGGCGACGCCCGATGTTTCGCGCCAGACTTCTTCGCGGTCGGATGCATAAATCTGGCGGGCTTCGGACAGAAGAAGGGCGGCTTCTTCGCGAGAGAAAAGTTCCGGTAGAAAGACAAAGCCCTGTTCGCGAAATTCGGCAAGTGCCGCTTCATTGAGTTTCATGACGTTCCTCCGTGTCGCAAGATTTTGGTTTTTGTTGTGCGACCTTGTGCCCGGTTCGGGCGGTTTATGCGCCAGGCGATTCAATTGTTTTTCTTTGCAGTTTCTTTCATGTGCGTGATCAGGCGGTTTGCGGCATTGCGTGTATGTGCAATTGCCAATTGTTGGGCCGCCGCGCCATCGCCGGCGCAGATCGCGTCGGCGATGGCTTGATGTTCGGTCCAGACAGGGTCCCGACCGGTTCCGGTTTGCAGGTCGGCGTGCATGACGCGCCGGACCTGCAGCCAGATTGCGGCTGATGCCTCGGGCAACAGGGGGTTGCCCGACAAGCGATAGATCGTTTGATGAAACGCGACGTCGGCTGCAACAAGGTCTGCGGTGGTATTGCTGTCCAGGGCGTGGTGTCCCTGTTGGATGGCAGCCCGCAGGGCCGATTTCCGTTCGTCTTCCGGGGATTTTGACGCCAGACGGGCGGCAAGCCCGTCAAACGCTTCGCGCAAGTCATAAACGTGCTCGACCAGTTTGGCATCGACCGGCGCAACGCGGTATCCGCGCCGTCCCATCGGTACCACCAGTCCATCACGACGCAGCAACCCCAGAGCTTGCAACACTGGCTGCCGCGAGACATTGAGCTCCTCGGCCAAGGCTTCCTGACGCAAAGGCGTTCCGGGAGGGAGAGCACCGGAACACAAGGCATCGACCAAGCGATCATGCACTTCGTCAGTCAGACTTTTACGACCGGAAAGCGGTTCCATCTTCAATCCTTCTTTCGCATGTGGAATACTGTATACACTAAATTTAACCATTGGAAGATCAAATCGGCAAAAAATGACTCTGTGGTTGCGTGCTCAGATTAAAACACTGTTTTGGTGGCGCGATAGCCCAATTGTGTATTGTCCGTGCTCCGATCGCGTTCCATGATTATCGCAGAACAACGATAAGGAGACGATGTCATGGCCCGTTTCATTGCTGCCTGTGTCCAGGTGAATGCGCGTGACAATATGAGCGACAACCTTGCACGTGCCGCGACCTATGCGCGCGATGCCCATGCGGCGGGGGCGACGCTTATTGCGTTTCCGGAAAATGTTTCGATGATGTCGTTTGGCGGGGAAAAGGTGCGGACAGCCGCCTTTGACGAGGCCGATCATCCGGCCCTTACATTTTTCTGCGATCTGGCCGAAGAACTGAAATCGACCCTGATTGTCGGGTCATTGCATGTGAAGGTGCCGGGCGAAGACCGGGTTGCCAATCGCTGCTTTGTGATCGGCCCGGACGGGGCGGTGATCACATCCTATGACAAGATCCATATGTTTGATGTCGATCTGGCGAATGGGGAAAGTTACCGCGAAAGTAAAACATTCCGCCCCGGCGATCTGGCACGGCTTGCCAAAACCAATATCGGCGATATCGGCATCGCAATTTGCTATGACGTCCGGTTCCCGCAGCTTTTCCGTGATTATGCCAAGGCGGGGGCAAAGATTCTGTCGATCCCGGCGGCGTTTACGCGCACGACCGGGCAGGCGCACTGGCACAATCTGTTGCGGTCACGCGCGATTGAAAATGGTTGTTATGTGATTGCAGCCGCACAGTGCGGCGATCATCCGGGCAACCGGCAGACATTCGGCCATTCGCTTATTATCGATCCGTGGGGCGAGGTTCTTGCCGATGCGGGGACCGATCCCGGCTTTGTTACCGCCGAGATCGATCTGGACCGGGTCGAAGACATTCGGCGGATGGTGCCGTCGCTTCATAATGACCGGGCGTATAAACCTTGCTGATTTAAGCGCGTCTGGTAGGTGGTCAGCTATAGCTGACCACCTCGAACTCGATGCCGTTTTCATCGTGGAAATAGAACCGGCGGCCGGGCTCGTAATCTGCGTGATTGTGGGTTTTAAGGCCGCTGGCGAGGATTTTCTTTTCGGTGGCATCAAGGTCGTCAACCACGATGGCGACATGGTTCATCCCACCCAGCGTGCGATAGGAATTTTCGTCCGAACTTACCGGTGTTCCGCCGGAATAGACGGCGACATAGCTTGTATCACTGCCGACATGATAGCTGATGCCGTTATCCTTTGCCGGACCGTTCCAGCGCACATGCCAGCCAAACCAGTTGCATAATTGTGCAGCCGTTTTGGCCGGATCAGCGACGGTGAAATTCACATGTTCCAAAAATGCATCACTCATGGTGATCTCCTTTATGTTTTTCTCTCAACTGTTTTCTGTGTAATTCCTTAACTTAAGTTGAGGTCAATAGGAAAATTCGTGATCAGCTCGATTTTGGACGCCATTGGTCACGCGGCTTCACGAAACAGTGTCGCAACGTCATTTTACCTTTGGGGGCGCTTTTTGCAGTCTGTGATCATCAAGACAGCAAACGGAGTTTTATGGTCATGCTTAAGCGTATTTTACTGGCCTCGTGCGTGATGGTAGCGGCGTCAGGGGCGGCTTTTGCCGGGGAGCAATATGTTGATGAAACCGGCTTTGCGATCAGCGGGTATGATCCGGTGGCCTATTTCGATCTGAAACAGGCGGAGCCGGGCGGGGCACAGCCACGTGCGGTGCCGGGTCGTGCCGATATTACCGCCAATTACAATGGTGCGACATGGGCGTTTGCATCCGAGGAGCATCGCGAAATGTTCGTTGCCAATCCAGCAAAATATGCGCCGAAATATGACGGGCATTGTGCCTATGGCATCGCACAGGGGGGCAAGGTTCCGGCAAACCCGAACCTTTGGCGGATTGTCGACGGGGCGCTTTATCTGAACATCACGCCGACGGTGGCTGGTTTCTGGGCCAGCGATATCAGTGGGAATATCAACAAGTCCGAAGGTAATTGGACGTCGCTTGAAGCCAAGGACGCGTCGGATAAAAGCTGGAAGGCGATCAGCGATAATGACGGCACCTATGACGGGACAGCCCCGGTGAAGTAAGGTGACCTCAGGATGAAACGCCCCCGGCAGATTTGGTCTGTCGGGGGCGTTTTTTATGAGTTGCGCAAGGCCTCGACGACTGGTCGCCGATAAAGCAGGAAGGCCGGAACCGTGGCAAGGATCAGACCAATCAGGACAAAGCCACCGGCAAGCGATAGTTCTGAGCCTGAAATTGTTGCCTGTAACGCCATACCGGTTTCGGCCGTAAAGACGGTAGAAACCGATTGGGCAACAAACCAGCCAAGTCCAAGACCGGCAATGGCACCGATCACGACAAGGATCGAGACATAGGACCAGATCGCGCCAAACACATAGCTGCGCGGTGCGCCAAGAGCGCGCAGGACAGCGAATTGTTTGCGATAAAGCTGCATCATGGCCAGGATCGCGGCCAGAATGGCGGCAACGACCAGTCCCTGTGATCCCAGTGCCATGGCACGCATCACCGAACCGGCATTGCCCAGCAGGCGATACATTTCCACCAGAACCTCGGCCGGGAAGAAGGCGGTGCTGTGGTCTGTCCGGTAATCGGCACGCAGCGTATAGGCGGCTGCAACGCTTTTGGGGCGGACAACCAGTGCCGGAACACCGGGCAGGGCATCGGCATCAAAGGGCGGGCCGATATGGTCCATCACCTGATGTTCGTGTTCGTGTTCGTGTTCGTGCTCGTGATCCTCGTCGTGATGTTCCGCTGCTTCGTCATGATCATGATCTTCATGTTCGTCATGATGTTCTTCTGCGGCACCGCTATGGTCGTGATCTTCGTCTTCATCATGGCCGGTTGGCAGGGCATGGATATCCCAGACCTGCTCGACGGCAACGATGATCGCACTATCCCACGGGGTTCCGGTGGGCTTCATCTTGCCGACGACTTGTAGATGAACGCCGTGATGATGTTCAAGCTCGGCTTCGGCACCATGACCGTGGCTGGGCTCGAATTCATCGCCTATTTCAAGTGGGACGGCAGCACCGATAACGGCCTGTTCGATGTTTTCAAATATATGGCCGCTTGCCAGTCCGTCCGACAGATAGGCAACGAATTGCGGGGTCGATCCGACAATGCTGTAATCCTGCCAGCTATCGCCAAAGGCAAGCGGGGCGGCGATTTCAACCCGCGGGTCGGTCATCAAGCTGGCCCAGTGTTGACCATCGAGTAGATTGATCGCGCTATGGCGCAGGAAAATCGTGTTCATGACGATTTCGGTCTGGCTGCCGGGGGCGGCGATAAGGATGTCGAATTTGTCGGCGGCCTTGGCGCTACCTTGGCGCAGTGCACGTTCCTGTGCGGTAATGCCGACACCAATGGCAACCGCAACCGCGATCAGCAGCACGAACAGAATATTCATGATCCAGTGGCGGCGCAGGCTTGCAATGACGATGGGAAACGGGTTCATGCGCCCTCCGCCCGGTTGGTGGTCGCATCATCCACAAGATGGCCCTTGTCGAATTTCAGGATGCGCGCGCAGCGATCAATCACGTCGCGGTCGTGGCTGACGGTGATCAGGGTGCGGTTTGATCCGGCAAGCGAAAACAGAATGTCAGTTGCGATCTGGCTTGCTGCGTCATCCAAGCTTGCGGTTGGTTCATCAGCAAGGATGATCGGCGGATCGAACAGAAGGGCACGTGCAATCGCCACGCGTTGCTGTTCGCCGCGCGACAGGTCCGATGTGCTTTTACGCGCCATCGGAACGCCGACCTGATCAAGAAGATCATAGGCGCGTTTACGGGTTTCTGGTGAAATGCGCCATCCGGCAAAGCTTGCCGGGATCAGAACATTTTCAAGCGGGCTGACTTCATCGATCAGGTGGAAATCCTGAAAGACAAAACCGATCGATTGGCGGCGCCAGCGATCAGATGCGCCTTCGGACAGGCTGGTGATATCGGTTCCGTTCCAGATGATATTGCCGCCTGTCGGACGCAAAAGGCCGCTGATCAGATAAAGCAGGCTGGACTTCCCCGATCCCGACGGGCCGGAAATGCCAACGACCTCGCCCTGATGGATGGCAAGGGATGGCAGGCTGATGACCGGGGCTGTATTGCGATGATAGCGCAGTTGAAGATCCGAAATCCGCAACAGGTCCGACGCGCTTTGATCTGCGCCGGGCTTAGAGGACTTCGAACTCTGCATCGACAAGTCGGACAAGGCTGACAAATCCGGTTTCCTCATCTTTGGCTTCGCCGAGCTCGAGAATGCCGCTCGTGACGATCATGCGGTTAAAGGCGACGGCGTCGACCCTTTCGCGGGTTCTGACAAAGACAATATCGACCGGCCAGTCGGCGGATGTTTCGCAGAACGGGCAAACTGACATCGGGCGACGGGTCAGTACGAAAAAGGATGCCTCCGCCTTAAGTGGCGGAGCCATGAAGCCGGTAATTTCGATGCGACTTTTATCTTTGGCGAATGTCTTGGCCTGAACGGAAAATTCGTTCTGGGTTTTGTAAATATCGGGAATTTTGATCCGGTCGCGTGCAAAAGCCGGCGGGGCGATCAGCATCCCGGCGGTGGCGGCTGCACCTGCAATGAATGTGCGGCGTCCGACGATCATGGAAATCTCCATCAAAGAAAATGCCGACCGCAGTTCGCTGCGGTCGGCGGTATCAGACGCAAGCCTTATTTCGAAGCCATGCGGTCTTCGATTTTCGAGGCATAGGACATGACGTGATAGATGAAGTTCTGTTCAACGACACCGCTGAACAGGTGCGACCACGGGCCGTTGGCAAAGATGGCAACATCATCGCCAGCATGGGTTTCGCTGCTCATCGGGACCAGTGCCTGCTGAAGGAAGTCAATGTCGGTGGTGTCGACATTGGTCAGGTCGGCACGGACTTCGTCCTTAAGCGCACCCGGGCCGTTCATATAGCCAAGGGTAGTGTAAGGTTTGCCGTCGTCGCCCTTTTCCTCGGAAACGCCAAGGATCGGGTTGCCACGGCTGGAATAGCCGGAAATGGTCATGGTGTGCGAGTGATCGGCCGTGACGATGATCAGGGTATCGTCAAGATTGACCTTGCCCATGGCTTCCTTGACCGCGTCGTTCAGTGCGACGGTGTCTTCAAGCGCGCGGGCCGCATTGCCTTCGTGATGGGCATGGTCGATACGACCAGCTTCAACCATCAGGAAGTAACCCTTGTCATTTTTCGACAGAATATCAATTGCCTTGCCGGTCATTTCGGCCAGGCTCGGTTCGCCAGCCGCATCTTTGGCGCGGTCGGCTTCATATTCCATGTGCGAGCGGTCAAACAGACCCAGAACATGCTTTGCCGATGCAACGTCGATCGCATCAAACTGTTCTTTGTTCCAGATGTAGGACGCGCCTTTACCCTTGGCATCAACCCATTCCTTGGTCAGATCGCGACCGTCGGAACGCTGGCCCATCTTGCCCTTGTCTTCCGGGTCTTCCATGGTTTTGTCCATGAACATGCGGCGACCGCCACCAAAGGCAACTTCCAACCCGTTGCCCGCCGACCATTCAATCAGCTGGGCTGCGATGTCTTTGCAGCCATCCGCTTTGGCAGCGTCAGAGAGGTCGCTGTCACTTTCCCAGTCACGGTCGGATGTGTGAACATAAGTTGCCGCCGGGGTTGCATGGGTCAGGCGTGCGGTGGAAATCACACCGGTCGACATGCCCTGTTCTTCGGCCTGTGCGGCAAGGCTTTTGACCGGATGGGCAAGCTGCGCCTTGCAGTCGCCGCGCGCAACGTCCGAGCTGACGCCGATGGTGCCGTTATTCATTTTGACGCCAGCCATCATGGCCGATGCGGTCGGGGCCGAGTCAGCGATCTGGGCGTCATGGGTGTAGGTTTTGGACAGGGCAACGTTCGGGAACTGGCCGAAAACGAGGCTGTTGCTTTCGCCGTCGACACCGCGCTTCTGGCCTTCATAGATGCGGGCTGCGGTAACGGTCGGGATGCTCATGCCGTCGCCAACGAACAGGATGATGTTCTTGGCGCGGTTGGTGTTGGCCTGCTGTTGCAGTTTCTGCTGCAGGGTCTGCTGGGCGGCGACGAAATACGGATCATTGGCCTGCGGCAGCATGTCAGCGGCAACAGCAACGTTCGCACACATGGCACCAGCCAGTGCGGAAGCGACAAGAAGGCGTTTCATTTCGATGTTCTCCCTTATCGAACGGAATATTCGGCTGCACTCTGCTATGCAGCGAATGGTTCTCATTTTAAGATCGATAAGGGGCGGTTTGGTGAAGCTAATGTGATTGATAGGTTACAATGTTCGGGTGAATGTACTTTTGGAGCTCGAATCTTCAAGAACTGGATTTATTCCAAACTAAAGCCTTGAACAATTTGACCAATATTCCGATGTGCGAATGAACCGACATAGCAGGTAAAACAAGGACGGCGGACCGGAAATACATCCTTGCCCGCCGCCATTTTCTTCAGGACCAGCGTGTGGTCCATCAGGTGTGTTTCGTGGCCTTAGCTTGCGATTTCGCCGCCGCCCTGCTTGGTGATCGCAACCACCGACGGACGCGCCGGAACGCCGTCCTTGAAGTCCGGCCAGCGGGTGCTGGGTGCGTCATAGGTCGAACCATCTGCCGGGTGCTGAACCGCGACAAACAGGGTTGTTCCATCCGGGGTGAATTCCGGGCCGCACATTTCGGCACCTTCCGGGCAGGCAAAGAAGAATTTGGTCAGTGCACGACCGGCGCCTTCAACGTCTGCGGCATGCATGCCATCTGGAATATCCGAGTTCGGCGCACCATCGGTCGAAATCCACAGGCGGCCTTTATGGTCAATCGCAAGGTTATCCGGGCAGGATACCCAGCTTTCAGCCCCTGGATGGTAAACTGCACGGTCATCGGCATTCGCCGGGTTACCACCAAGCAGGAAGATGTCCCACTTGAAGGTATCTGCGGTGTGATCGGCATCCTTACCCATGCCGCCCGGAGGGGTGAGCTCAAGAACATGGCCATGGATGTTCGAGGCGCGCGGGTTGACGATGTTCGGTTCCTTGCGCTTCGAGTTGTTGGTCAGCATGACGTAAACCTTGCCGTTGACCGGGTTCGGTTCGACGTCTTCGGGGCGGTCCATCTGGGTCGCACCCAAAAGGTCGGCGGCGCGACGGGTTTCAATCAGAACGTCGGCCTTGCTATGGAAATCGTTTTCGGCGGTCAGCGGGCCATCACCATGGACCAACGGCATCCAGTTTACTGTGCCGTCCTCATTGAATTTGGCGACATAAAGCGTGCCGTCTTCGAGGATGTCCATGTTAGCTGCGCGGTCGTTCGGATTGTATTTTTTCGACGCGACGAATTTATAAAGATAGTCGAAACGCTGATCGTCGCCGGAATAGGCAACAACCGAGTTATCCTTGTTGACGATAACGGTTGCGCCTTCGTGTTTGAAGCGGCCAAGGGCGGTGCGTTTTTTGGGCATTGATGTCGGATCGTAGGGATCGATTTCGACCATCCAGCCGAACTTGTTCGGTTCGTTCGGTTCTTTTTCGACATTGAAACGGTCGAAATATTTGACCCATGAATACCAGCTGTCCGGCTCGATGCCGAGGCGCTTGTAGTTGCGTTCTTCGCTGGTTTTGGCGATGTCGCCCCCGAAATAGCCGTTGAAGTTTTCTTCGGCGATCAGGATGGTGCCCCACGGGGTTTTGCCGCCTGCACAGTTGTTCAGCGTGCCGATGACGCGCGTGCCGGTCGGGTCAGAACTGGTTTTCAGGCGGTCATGGCCTGCTGCCGGGCCGGTGATGACCATGTCGGTATCAAGGGCCGAAATGCGGCGCGCATAATTTGACCCGTCGATGACCTGCCATTTGCCATTGGTCTTTTTGACTTCGACGATGGAATGGCCGTGGGCGGCAATTTCGTGCAGGGCCTGTTCCTGTGAAGCGCCCATGGCATCCTTGAGTCCCGGCCACATCATTTCCGCGTTGGTGTATTCATGGCTGACACACAGAAGGCCGTGTTCGGAATTATCCGAGCCGACCGGCAGCGGCATATAGCCGATATAGTCGCAGTTATAGCCGAACTGCTTGTTCTGGGCGGTGGCATCGACGGCACCTGGCACAAATGCCGGGGCATCGGCAGCAACCTTGTCGCCCCAGCGAATCAGGACGTCGGCATCGTAACCGTCGGCTACCGCATGGGTTTCGGTGATTTTCTGCGGGATCGATTTGAAGGTCAGGGTCGATGCGTTTTGCGCACGGGCCATGCCCGAGGTGGCGATACCGGCACCGGCGACGGCCGACGTTGCCATCAGCCCCTTGAAAAAGCCGCGGCGGGAAAGGCGGGCATTGATCAGGTCGGCTACACGTGGGTTGTTTGTCGGGTTCGACGGAATGTCATCGCGATCCTCGACGATTTCAAATTGTTCGGTCATGGTTTTCTCTCTCTGCCAAATGCTAAAACTAGCGCCGAGGAAGATGCCAGAAACACGCCGTTTGAATTATGACACTTGTGTTTATTTTTATTGTTATTCTAGTGTGTTACGGAATTGTTGCGGTCTGCTTTGCCTATGGTTTGCAGGCCGACTGGAATTGTTTCACAGCGAAGGGAACAGCTGCGGCTGGTTTGTATTGAGGGCCCTGTTCGAATGCGTTGATTTTCCAGCCGGAAAAGGCGTTTGGCAGTTCGCCAGGGTGCAGAAGGAATTCTGGTGATCGGGGGCGGCCGAACGCTTCGTTGCCGATCATGAAGGTTTCATAAAGCAAAGTGCCACCGGATTTGACCGCATCGCGAAGATTTTCAAACAGTGGTCGGTGCAGGTAATTGACGACCACCACCAGGTCAAACTGCCGGTCCCCAAGCGGCCAGGGACCTGATTCAAGATTTGCTTCGATCCACTCAATTCCGGTATTTTCACCGGTTCCCGTATCTGACAGATCGCGATCAAGGGCTGTGACCTGCCATCCCTGATCCGCCAGCCAGAAACTGTGACGCCCCTTGCCGCAGGCAAGATCAAGTGCGGTTCCGCCGGTCGCGTGGCAGGGTGGGCAATGACGGGTAACCCAGTCCGATGGCATTAATGATGACATTTTCAAAAATCTTGGTTATTGAAGGAGCCGCCTGAAACTGGCGTTTCGGGCAGGGTGTCGCTATATCATTGATATCAAAACACCTTGCAATTGTTACGGTTTGCTTGAACAAAACAACACCATGATCCTCTTTCAGCTTAAATGCGAACATGATCACGAATTTGAAGGCTGGTTCAAAGACGGTGCAACATATGACACCCAGGCTGCCAGCGGTGAATTGTCATGCCCGTTTTGTGGGACGGCGAATGTGGGAAAGGCGTTGATGGCACCGCGTCTTCGGACGTCGCGCCAGAAAGAGGAGGCAGCCGAAAAGACCCGCCAGGTTGCCATGGCAGAAGCAACCCGCACGGCGATGGCCGAAATCCGCAAGCAGGTCGAGGAAAACTGCGAGCATGTTGGCACTAAGTTTGCCGAGGAAGCCCGCAAAATCCATTACGGCGAAACCGAAAAGCGCGGCATTTATGGCGAGGCATCGCTTAAAGAAACAGCCGAACTGATCGATGAAGGCATTGATGTTCAGGCGTTGCCATGGCTTGATGAGAGCAAGAAGAATTAGGGGCTCGATCCCGCTTTGCTCCCTTCATGCCTGATGTGCCGTCCTAAAATACGTTGTCAGCTATAGGATCAGGCTTTGGCGGGTTTTTGCGCGATCACCATGTAATTGATGTCAAGATCGCGCGGGGCGGCTGACCATTTATCGGTGATCGGGTTGTAGGTCACACCGGTGATATCCACGAGATCAAGACCGGCACCGCGCAGCAAGCCCGACATTTCGGATGGTTTGACGAATTTGCGCCAGTCATGAGTGCCAGCAGGCAACCAGCGCAGGATGTATTCAGCGCCGAATTTTGCCAGAGCCAGCGATTTGATCGTCCGATTCAGGGTGGCAACAAACATCAACCCGCCGGGTTTGAGTAACGCCGCACAGGCCTGCATGAAGAATTGCGGGTCATCGACATGTTCGATGACTTCCATATTCAGAACGATATCGAACTGCTTGCCCTCGTCGACCAGCATTTCCGGGGTGCAATTGCGATAATCAATGGCAGGGCCCGACTGCGCAGCGTGGACCTTTGCGACTTCGATATTGTTTTCGGCTGCGTCGATTGACGTCATTTTTGCGCCCATGCGTGCCAGCGGTTCGGACAGAAGACCGGCACCGCAACCGATATCGATGATTTCGACATCTTTCAGGACGTCAAGCTGGTTGGCATCGCGTCCGAGATGGGCAGCGATATTGTCGCGCAGAAGCTGCAAGCGGATCGGATTGAACTTGTGCAGGGGCTTCATCGCGCCGTTCGGGTCCCACCATTTTTCGGCCATTGCGGAAAAGCGTGCGATTTCCTCGGCATTGGCGGTGCGGCTGTTATTGGCGGATGCGTGCGACATGGACGGCTCCGATGGCGTGACGTTGATTTTCTTTGCCCTGTTTACGCGGGCGCGTCCGGCAAGGCAATAGTTTGCCGGGCATCAAGGTCCTGACGCCGGGCGAATGAGGGCGTTACCAGCATGAGGGAAATCGAAACGTGCCTTGCGCCAATCGCATGTGTTGTCAGGGTTTTCAGGTAAGAATTCGCAGGATATTTCGCGGTTTGCGCCCTTGGGGAGGCATCTGGCGCATCAAACCCGAATAAAAAATGAATCGATGCAATTTTCTCCTGCGTTGATGCTTGTTTCCAAAAGAGTATGGCAGTATTGATAACGCCGCCCGGGTCAGGTGGCGCGCCGCATTGATGGCCTGCGCCAATCGATCGAGGGCCGGATCACATGCCGTCTTCTTCGGAACACCGATGGATGGCAAGCTTAGCGGGGATACTTCATGGCCCGTATTGTCATGAAATTCGGCGGCACATCGGTCGCCGATGTCGAAAAGATCAAGAACGTCGCCCGTCGGGTCAAATCCGAGGTCGATGCCGGCAATCAGGTGGCGGTTGTTGTTTCGGCAATGTCGGGCAAGACTAACGAACTGGTTGGCTGGGCTGATGAAATTTCGCCGATGTATGACGCGCGCGAATATGACGTGATCGTATCATCGGGCGAGCAGGTGACAGTTGGCCTGATCGCCATGGCGCTGCAAAGCATGGACGTGCCTGCACGTTCATGGCTTGGCTGGCAGATTCCGATCAAGACCGATGGCGCGCATGCCAAGGCACGTATCAAGGAAATCGATACAACCGAACTCGACAAGCGCATGAATAGCGGCGAGGTTGTCTGTGTTGCCGGTTTCCAGGGGATCGCACCTGACAACCGCATTACCACGCTGGGCCGTGGCGGTTCGGATACTTCTGCGGTGGCGCTTGCCGCGGCTCTGAAGGCGGATCGTTGCGATATCTATACCGATGTTGACGGGGTTTACACGACCGATCCGCGCATCGTGCCCAAGGCGCGCAAGATCGAAAAGATTACCTACGAAGAAATGCTGGAACTGGCATCGCTTGGTGCGAAGGTCCTTCAGACCCGTTCTGTCGAGATGGCCATGAACCATCGCGTCCGGGTACAGGTCCGCTCCTCCTTTAGTGATGCGGAAGGAACACTTGTTGTAGACGAGGACGAAATCGTGGAACAGGAAGTCGTCAGCGGGATTGCCTATAGCCGTGACGAAGCCAAGATCACCTTGGTGAAAGTCGCCGACAAACCGGGAATCGCTGCTTCTATCTTCGGCCCGCTGGCCGAGGCCAATATCAATGTCGACATGATCGTGCAGAACGTTTCAGAAGACGGTAAAAGCACCGACATGACCTTTACCGTGCCGCGCGGCGAATTCAAACGTGCGCTGTCGGTGATTGAGGGCAATTCGGCCAAGATCGGCTATAAGGAATTGCTGAGCACATCAGATGTGACCAAGGTTTCGATCATTGGTGTGGGCATGCGTTCGCACGTTGGCGTTGCGCGCAAGATGTTCGAAACGCTTGCGGAAAAAGGCATCAATATCCAGGTCATTTCGACCTCGGAAATCAAGGTAAGCGTTCTGATTGCCGAAGAATATACCGAACTGGCAGTTCGCGCGCTTCATACCGCTTATGGTCTTGATGCCGAGTAATTTAATATAATGTGACTTGCATGGCCTGTGATTAAGTCACTGTTAAATTGCGTCAATTATTACATACTAGCTGGAACTATCGGTTTCGGCCTTTATGATGAAATGGCAGGGAACCCTTGGTTTCCTGCATTTCTGCTTTGGGGTACAGAATGATATGAGAGATCCGAAATTCGATGTCGCACGCGCCCGCCTTGAAAAATTGTGGGCGGCGGGCAAGGAATTTCTGGGAACGGATTACGCCATCATGGCGGGTGCAATGTCCTGGGTTTCAGAACGTCACCTTGTGGCGGCGGTTTCAAATGCCGGTGGCTTTGGTGTGATTGCGTGCGGGTCGATGACCCCGGAATTGCTGTCGGCTGAAATCGCCGGGACCAAGGCCCTGACCAAAAAGCCGTTTGGCGTCAATCTGATCACCATGCACCCGATGCTTGATGACCTGATCGAGGTTTGCCGTGAGCATGAAGTCGGTCATGTCGTTCTGGCCGGTGGTCTACCGTCATCGGCAGCGATCAAGAAAGCCAAGGAATTTGCCAAGGTCATCTGTTTTGCTCCGGCACTGGTTTTGGCCAAAAAACTGGTGCGCTCGGGTGCGGATGCGCTGGTGATCGAAGGCAGCGAAGCTGGTGGTCATATCGGCCCGGTTTCCCTGACGGTTCTGGCGCAGGAAATCCTGCCGGAAATGCGCGATGTTCCGGTGTTCTGTGCCGGAGGCATCGCGCGCGGCGAAGCCATTACCGGATTGCTTGAACAGGGGGCGGCCGGTGTTCAGATCGGTACGCGACTGGTATGCGCAACCGAATGTATTGCGCATCCCGATTTCAAAAAGGCCTTCATTCGTGCCAGCGCACGCGATGCGGTCACCACGGTTCAGCTTGATGAACGTTTCCCGGTTATTCCGGTACGTGCCCTCGCCAATAAGGGAACAGATGAATTCCTTGAAACCCAGCGCAAGGTAATTGCCAAATTCCGCGCCGGTGAGGTTGATCAGGGTGAAGCCCAGCTTGAGATCGAACATTTCTGGGCCGGTGCGCTTCGCCGGGCTGTTATCGATGGTGATGTCGATGGCGGATCGGTTATGGCAGGACAGTCGGTTGGTATGGTAAAGAAAGAACAACCGGTATCCGAAATTCTGGAAGAACTGGTCGAACAGGCCGTTCAGTCCCTCGTTAGAAGAGACAGTTAAACCCGATGAGCATGCCGTCCGCCGCAGTCACTGGTCCGCGACGCCTGTTAAAGCGCGTTCGCGACGTCATGGCTGGTCCGGGGACGGCAGAAGAGCGCCTTGGGCAGATCGTGACCATCATCGCCGCCGATATGGTGGCGGAGGTATGTTCGGTCTATGTGATGCGCGCGGGCGAGGTGCTGGAACTTTTCGCGACCTGCGGTCTGGCACCGGCGGCGGTTCATATGACCCGCCTTCGGGTGGGCGAGGGGATTGTCGGTTATGTGGCGGCCCATGCGCGGCCCCTTAACCTTAAAGATGCGCAAGGCCATCCGAACTTTGCCTATCGTCCGGAAACCGGCGAGGAAATCTATCATTCCATGATCGGTGTGCCGATCCTGCGTGGGGGCCGTATCATTGGCGTCCTTGCCGTGCAGAACCGGACCGAACGTCTTTATTCAGAGGACGAGCAGGAAGCGCTTGAAAACGTTGCCATGGTGCTGGCCGAAATGGTCGCCGGTGGCGAGCTGGTCAGCCGCGATGAACTGATTCCGACCGACGGGATTGCGCTTTTGCCTTTGCGGCTTGGCGGGGCGCGTCTGGCACCGGGGATTGGCAAGGGCGTTGCGGTTCTTCATGAGCCGCGCATTGTCATCGACCGGATGGTGTCCGATGATCCGGACGAGGAACTGACCCGGCTTCGAGACGCCATGCGCGGGCTTCAGGACCATCTCGACAAAATGCTTGAAGCTGTTGCGGGAATGGATAGCAGTGGCGGCGATGATGATCCGGGCGATATTCTTGAAGCCTATAAAATGATTGCGCAGGATACCGGGTGGCTTAACCGCATTACCGAGGCGGTCCATACCGGCCTTACGGCGGAAGCAGCGGTTCAGAAGGTTCATGATGATACCCGTGCGCGCATGGCCCAGGTCAGCGATCCGTATCTGCGCGAACGTTTGCATGATCTTGAAGATCTGGCGAACCGTCTGCTGCAGCATCTTTCGGGGCAGTATCAGTCCCCGGCCTTTGGCGAGTTGCCCGACGATATCATTCTGGTGGCGCGAAATATCGGCCCGGCGGAACTTCTGGATTATGATCATACCCGCCTGCGCGGCCTTGCCCTTGAAGAAGGGTCGCATACGTCACATGTGGCAATTGTTGCGCGTGCGCTGGATATTCCGGTGCTGGGCGGGGTTAAAGGGGTTCTCGACAAGGTCGAAACCGGTGATCCGCTGATTGTCGATGCCGACAATGCACAATTGTTCGTCCGGCCAAGTGAAGATGTCCGTTCGGTTATTGACGGTGCGCTTCGTGCGCGGGCCGAGCGCAAGGCGCTTTATGCGCAGATGCGCGATATGCCGTCCCGGACATGCGACGAGATTGATATTTCGCTGAACGTCAATGCGGGGCTTTTGATCGATGTACCCCATGTGATTGAAAGCGGCGCGGACGGGATCGGGCTTTATCGGACGGAAATTCCATTTATGGTCAGATCGGCCATGCCAGATATTGGCGATCAGACCCGGCTGTACACCCGGATATTTGAACAGGCGGAAGGTCGTCCGGTCGTGTTTCGGACGCTTGATGTCGGGGGTGACAAATTGTTGCCCTATTGGGAGGATATGACAGAAGAGAACCCGGCGATGGGCTGGCGCTCGATCCGCATTACGCTGGATCGGCCTGCAGTGCTTGTTCATCAATTGCGCGCGTTGATCCGGGCCGCCCATGAGCGGGATCTGTATGTCATGTTCCCGATGATTGCCGAAGTCGCAGAGTTCGACCAGGCAAGGGCGCTTCTGGATCAGCAGTTGAAACGCGAAGCAGAACGCGGCTATGTACCGAACCGGGTCGAGGTTGGGGCGATGCTGGAGGTTCCGGCGCTGATATGGCAAGCACCGGCGCTTCTGGAGCGTGTCGACTTTTTGTCGGTTGGAACCAACGACCTGCTGCAGTTCATGTTCGCTGCTGATCGCGGAAACCCGCGGTTGGAAGGGCGATATGATACACTTTCGCCAAGTGTGTTTGCATTTATGCGGCAGCTTGTCACATTGTGTGACGAACGGAATGTGCGTCTGACCATCTGCGGCGAGATGGCCGGGCGACCACTTGAAGCGATGGCCCTGATCGGATTGGGTATTCGCCGCTTGTCCATGGCACCGGCTTCTATCGGTCCTGTAAAGGAAATGGTCCGGAGCCTGAATGTGAGAAGCGTTGAAGGATATGTCCTGTCGGTGATGGGAAGTTCGACCAAGTCATTGCGATCACGTCTTAAGGCTTTCGCAATAGATCACGGTGTAAAACTTTAAAAACAATCGCTTTTGGTGGGGATTCTGCTATTTTTATTGCTAGATCGTAACGTGGGGGTGCGGAGTTGGCGATCGGAAAGCGAAAGGAAGATCATTTGGACGAGCAATCCGGGGGGCGCTTGCGTTTCAGGCCTTTGCCTGGAAATGGGCCGTCAAATGACATTAAGATGGAAGCAGATACCGGTAATTCCGCTGACCAGACCGAGGTAGGACGCCTTTTGCGCCATACCAGGAACGGCCTTGGTCAGAGCGTGGAAGACGTTTGTCAGTTATTGCGTATCCGCAAGATTTATATCGAGGCGATCGAGAACAGCGATTATTCGGTGTTGCCCGGTGGCCCGTATGGTTTGGGCTTTGTTAAAGCCTATGCCGAACATCTCGGACTTGACGGGGCAGAAATCGTGCGGCGTTTCCGCGTGGAAAGCAATGCGCCCGCAGCCCGAAGCGAGCTTAGTTTCCCAAAACCTGTTCAGGAAAGTCGCGTTCCCGGTGGAGCGGTTCTTCTGATTGCGGCATTGCTTGGTATCGGTGCCTATGGTGGCTGGTATTACTTGTCGAGCCAGGGCAAAACGATTGCTGATCTCGTTGATCCGCTGCCTGAACGTCTTGCAAGTTATACGTCGGGTGGTGAGCAGGCCGTTCCGGAACGCAATCTTGAAAATGCGGCGGATGCCCGTGCGGCAGAAGTCGAGCCATCCGCATCGGCAGAGCAACCTGCCGAAACGGCGGAAGCGCCAGCGGATGATTCAAATGCACCTGCATCTGTCGTGACAGAACAGGAACCGGTGGCGGAAACCGCAGAAGCCCCGCAAGTGGCTGATACGGTACCGGCAGAAACACCTGCGGCACAGAACGAAGTTGCTGAAGCGCCTGCCCCGGCAGCGCAAGCACCGGAACAATCAACCGCACAGTCGCCGTCATCGGCACCAGTTGCACCAGCGGCGGAAACAGCTTCTGTTCCGGCAGCACCGGCTGTTGACGAAGTTGGTGGCGGGCGTGTGTTTGGTGCGGTCAATCTTGACAGCCGTGTTACCATTGAGGCGGTCGAAACCAGCTGGGTTCGCATTCGCGAAGGTGATGGCAACATCCTGCTGACCCGGATGCTGAGTGCGGGGGATACCTATCGCGTGCCCAATAAAAACGGGCTGATGCTTGAAGTCGGTAATGCCGGGGCACTTACCTACAGCATTGATGGCAAGGAAGCCTTGCCGGTCGGTGAATATGGTGCGGTGATTTCGGACTTCTCTCTTGATGTTGAGGCCCTTGAAGGGGCCGGTGTGGCACCGGCACAGTAGTGCCGATGCCCTCTCGTTATCATGAGGGCCCCAAAGATTTTGAAGAAAGCGGCCATATCAGGCCGCTTTTTTTATGACAGCTTTGCAAAATCTGACGGAAAAACCGTAAGGCAACGGTTTCTAATTGGCACTTGATAAGCTATATAGTCGGCCTAGAGACACAGATTTGCTTGGAACCGGAAATGAGCGTCCGCCCTTATCGAGATATTGAACGCCGCAAAAGCCGCAAGATCCGCGTTGGTAATGTGGAAGTTGGTGGAGACGCGCCGATTTCGGTGCAGTCGATGACCAATACCCTGACCACCGATGTTGCTGCGACCGTGGATCAGATCCTGCGCCTTGAAGAAGCAGGTGCCGATATTGTTCGCGTTTCCTGCCCGGATCGGGAGTCGACCGCGGTGCTTAAGGACATCATCAAGCAGGTGCATGTCCCGATCGTCGCCGATATACATTTCCATTACAAACGTGCCATCGAAGCCGCCGAAGCCGGTGCAGCGTGCCTGCGGATCAACCCGGGCAATATCGGATCGACCGATCGTGTACGTGAAGTCGTGAAGGCGGCAAAGGATCACGGCTGTTCGATGCGTATCGGGGTCAATGCCGGATCGCTTGAAAAGGAATTGCTGGAACGTTATGGCGAGCCCTGCCCGGAGGCGATGGTCGAAAGTGCGTTGAACCACGCCAAAATCCTTGAAGATCAGGATTTCTACGAGTTCAAGATTTCGGTCAAGGCATCGGATGTATTCCTTGCGGTTGCCGCCTATTACGGTTTGGCCGAGGCATGCGATTATCCTTTGCATCTGGGGATTACCGAGGCTGGTGGCCTTCGCGGTGGTACCGTTAAATCGGCGATTGGCATGGGCAACCTGCTGTGGGCCGGTATCGGCGATACGTTGCGTGTGTCGCTTTCGGCAGACCCGGTCGAGGAAATCCACGTTGGTTATGACATTCTGAAATCTCTGGGCCTTCGGACCCGCGGTGTGCAGATCATTTCCTGCCCGTCCTGTGCACGTCAGGGCTTTAACGTTGTCGATACCGTGGCGGAGCTTGAAAAACGTCTGGCGCACATTTCGACGCCGATTTCGCTGTCGATCATTGGCTGTATCGTCAATGGCCCGGGCGAGGCACGTGAAACCGATATCGGGCTTACCGGTGGCGGTGGTGGAAACCACAAGATGTATATTTCCGGTCGCCCGGATCACAATATCAGCACCGAAAAAATGGTCGACCATATCGTCGAACTGGTCGAGGAACGCGCCGCCAAGATCGAAGCCGAAGAAGCGGCAAAGCTGGCCGCGGCAGAATAGCGTAGCAGAATTGACGAATTTTGGCTTTCCGCCGTCCGGGTGGAAAGCTATTTTCATGTTCACATGAATTTGAGCCGATCATTTTGGCGCAAATATCTGGAATTCAAGTTAGATCGGAGACCCCAAAGTGGCATCGCTTCAACCCGTCCGTGGCACGCATGACCTTCTGCCTGAACAGAACCGTCTGCAGGATCATATCGCGCAGGTCGCGCGCGACATTGGCGAGTTGTATGGTTACCACCGCATGACCACGCCGATCTTCGAATTTACCGATGTCTTTGCACGGACCCTTGGCGATACGTCCGATGTCGTGACAAAGGAAATGTATACGTTCGAGGATCGCGGAGGTGAACAGATCACGCTACGCCCCGAAGGGACGGCCGGCATCGCGCGCGCCTACATCTCGAACGGGATGCAGCAGATGTCGCCGGTCAAGGTTTCCTACTATGGGCCGATGTTCCGTTATGAACGCCCGCAGAAAGGCCGCCAGCGTCAGTTCCACCAGATCGGTGCGGAGCTTCTGGGCGTCGAGCAGGTCGCGGGCGATATCGAAATGATCGCATACGGCGCGCATATCCTTAAAAGCCTTGGTCTTTGGGAAAGCATAACGCTTGAGCTTAACACCCTTGGTGATCCGGAAAGTAGGGCGGCATATCGCGACGTTCTGGTCGATTATTTCAAGGGACATTTCGACAGGCTGTCGGAAGATAGCCGGGCGCGTCTTGAAAAGAACCCGCTGCGTATCCTTGATTCCAAGGATAAAGGCGACAGGGAACTTGTGGCCAATGCACCGCTATTTGCCGAATATCTGAATGAACACAGTCAGGAATTCTTCAAGTCGCTGACTGGTGGACTTGGTGATATCGGGATCGGGTATGAGTTGAACCCGCGTCTGGTGCGTGGTCTGGATTACTATTGTCATACCTGTTTCGAGTTCACGACCAACACCCTTGGTGCACAGGGAACCGTGATGGCCGGTGGCCGTTACGATGGCCTGATTTCGACCATGGGTGGCCCGCAGACGGCTGGCGTTGGCTGGGCTGCAGGTGTTGAACGTCTGGCATTGATGGTCGGTGAAGCCCCGGCAGCACCACGCCCGGTTGCGCTGATCCCGATGGGGGATGCTGCCGAGGCACGATGCCGCACGCTGGCGCAGACTTTGCGTGAGGCGGGGATCGCGGTCGAGCTTGGCTATGCCGGTAACATGAAAAAGCGCATGAAGCGTGCGGACAAGGCCAATGCGCATCTTGCGGTTATTCTTGGCGATGACGAGTTGGCCAAGGGGATTGCACAGTTGCGCGACCTTGACAGTGGCGAGCAGCAGGAAATCGCACTTGATCAGCTTGCAGGCGTAATCGGCAAAAGGTAAGTGCAGGGTGACAGACGCATTCGCGCGTGAAGAAGCCGGAGACTGGCCACTGGATCGCCTGATGGTGATCGGGACCAATCATCGGCGCTCCAGCGAGGATACGCGTGACCGTCTGTTCATCGACGAAGCCCGCCTGCCGCAGTTCCTGTCGGCGATTTTGCAGGCCCGTTTGGGTCAGGCTATCGTAGTTTCGACCTGCAACCGCACTGAAATCCATTTGCTTGCGTCCGAAGCCGAACGCGGCCGGGAACGATTGATCGATCTTTTGGCGCTTTGGGCGGATATTGATCGCGACAAGCTGGCAAGCGAGCTTTATATCCGTTCCGGGCGCGATGCGTTGCGCCATGTGTTTGCGGTTGCCGCGTCGCTAGACAGTCTGGTGATTGGCGAACCGGAAGTCTTCGGACAGGTCAAGGATGCCCACCGGATCGCACGGCAGCATCAGCTTGTCGGACGCGAACTGGAACTGGTTTATCAGACGGCCTATGCCATTTCCAAAAAGGTGCGCAGCCGGACGGGGATCGGGCAGGGGGCGGTTTCGATTGCCGCGGCGGCACAGTCTGTTGCGCGTGACCTGCATGGTGATATTGCCAACTGCACATTGCTTTTGGCGGGTGCGGGGGACATGGGCGAACTGATTGCCGCATCCCTTGCCGAACGAGGTATGGGTCGGGTTCTTGTGACCGATAGACTGGCGGCACGGGCACGTCTTGTGGCGCGCCGTCTTGATTGCCACTGGTCGGAACTTGATGATCTGGATCGCTTGTTGGCCGAGGCGGACATGGTTCTGACCGCGGGTGGATCACGCCGCTATATTATTGACAAAACGCGCGCCCTTGCCGCAATCAAACGCAGACGATATCGGCCGGTTCTGATGATCGATACCGCCGTTCCCGGTGATATCGACCCGCAGGTTGACGAAATCGACGAAGTGTTCTTTTACCGGCTGGATGATCTTGAAAAAATTGCCGCCGAAGGGCGTGGCGGGCGTGAAGAAAAGGCCGACGAAGCCTGGGCGCTGATCGAGGAAGAGGTTGAACATTTCGTCCGTGTCCGGGCCGAGCGTGCCGCGATCCCGGCGATGGCGGATTTAAGAACGCATTTCGAAACGGTGCGTGATGATGCGCTGCGCGAGAGCCACGGTGATGCTGAAAAGGCAACCCGGCTTTTGATCAATAGGTTGTTGCATGCACCGACCCAAGCGCTTAAAGACCTTGCGGCAACCACGGATGGTGCGGGAACGGTCGAATGGATGAAGGCGCAAAAGCTTTTGACGCGTTTGTTCGCGTTGCAGTCCGAACCGAATGGCACCAAAGCCGAACAGAATTATGAACCCCCGAAGGAGGAAAAAGAGTGAGTCTGGACCCCGGTAAACTTGATGGCGTTGTACGCCGGTTCGACGAGCTCAAATCCCTGCTGTCAGGTGGAGCGGTGGATGGTGACTCGTTTGCCAAACTGTCGCGCGAATATGCCGAGCTGTCCCCGATTGTCGAAGCGGTCGAAAAGGTCAAAAAGCTTCGCGTTGATCTGGAAGGTGCGCAGGAAATTCTTGACGATGCGGGTTCTGATCGCGATATGCGCGAAATGGCCGAAGCCGAGAAATATGAAATCCTCGACGCGCTGCCGAAGGCCGAGCATGACGTGAAGCTGATGCTTCTGCCCAAGGATGATGCGGACGAAAAGAACGCCATCCTTGAAATTCGCGCCGGTACCGGTGGCGAGGAAGCTGCCCTGTTTGCCGCCGATCTGTATCGCATGTATCAGCGTTACGCGGAAAACCGCGGCTGGAAGTTCGAGCAGATGGACGCCAATGAAAACGATCTTGGCGGATACAAGGAAGTCATCGTCAACGTATCGGGTTCGGGCGTGTTTGCGCGCCTGAAATTTGAAAGTGGCGTGCATCGGGTGCAGCGTGTGCCCGTGACCGAAGGTGGCGGGCGCATTCATACCTCGGCGGCAACCGTTGCCGTTCTGCCCGAAGCCGAGGAGGTCGACATCCATATCGATCCAAAAGATTTGCGTATCGATACCTATCGTTCGCAAGGGGCGGGTGGCCAGCACGTTAACACCACGGACAGTGCGGTGCGTATCACCCATATTCCGACCGGTGTGGTCGCCGCCAGCCAGGAAGCAAAGTCGCAGCACAAGAACAAGGAAAAGGCGATGAAGATGCTGCTTTCGCGTCTGTATGATCAGGAGCGTGAAAGCAAGGACAGCGCGCGCGCAGCCGACCGCAAATCGCAGGTCGGTTCCGGGGATCGTTCTGAACGCATCCGCACCTATAACTTCCCGCAGGGGCGTGTATCGGATCATCGTATCAACCTGACCCTTTATCGACTGGATGATTTCATTACGGGCGGACCGTCGGTTGATGAAATGATTGATGCCCTGATTGCGGAAGATCAGGCCCAGAAACTGGCCGAGATCGAGAATTGATCCCATGACGGCAGACCATGCCACCACGACCGACAACTCGGTAACCCTTGGCGCGCTGATGGCCGAGGCGGTTGGCGCATTGCGTGATGCTGGTATCGAAAATGCCCGAATGGATGCCCGTATTCTTTTATCCGACGCAGCAGAAGTCGATGGCAGCCGGATTGCGGCACGGCCCGAGGATGTGGTTGCCAATGACCGTGCAGCAAAATTCCGGGACATGGTCGCACGCCGTTTGAAGCGCGAACCGGTATCACGCATTTTGGGGCAACGGGATTTCTGGCGTCACAGTTTCAAGCTGTCCCCCGAAACCCTTGATCCACGCCCCGATAGCGAGACGCTTGTCGAACTGGCTTTGGACTGGCTTGAAGACCGCGACGCGCCGACGGTTATTGATTTCGGAACCGGCACGGGATGTCTGTTGTTATCCATCGTCGGCGATCTGCAAAATGCCCGTGGGCTTGGCGTTGATATCAGTGCGGGGGCAGTTTCCTGCGCACGCGAAAATGCCGACCGCCTTGATCTTGGCGATCAGGTTGAGTTTCGTGTGTCGGACTGGGACAGTGCGATTACGGACGAGGAACGCCAGGAAGGTTTTGATCTGGTGGTGTCCAACCCGCCCTATATCACACGGGCAGATATGGAAATATTATCGCCTGAAGTACGCGAATATGATCCGCGTATGGCGCTGACCGATGAAGGTGACGGGCTTGGCGCGTATCGCATTCTGTCACAGGTTGCATTTTCACTCGTCAAACCGGCCGGGTTCGTGATTTTTGAAATCGGGCAAGGGCAGGAAGAAGACGTTGCCCGTCTTTTGGTCGAGGCCGGATTTGTCGGCGTGGAATATCGGGAGGATTTGGGGGGCATCGTGCGCTGCGTTGCAGCCAAAAAGACCCGCTGTTCTGTCGGGCGCTGTGTGATCTGACCGATCTGCCACGTCATTGCAAAAAAAATACGGGCATTGAAAAAAACAGTTGGAATAAGGCGTCAAGCCATATAGGTTGTTTTTACGGGCCGGGTGCCCGACGCGCTATGAAAGCGCCGTGTTCCCCTGTAAACAGTAATGAATCTCCGTTCCCTTTAAGGTTTTCGGCAGGTTTGTCGTAGTGCCGTTCAATCGGTGCTGTTTAGCGGGAAATATGTTTTTCAGACGGAGTGGTTCCGGGATTCCTTTATGAATCCGGATTTGTCCTTCAACACCAAAGACATGTTGATATGAGAAATAACAACAACAACAACAACAACAATAAGCGTCCGCGCGGTCGGCAGCAGCCGAATAAACGTCCTGTAAATCCGAAATTTCAGACTTTTGACAGTAACGGTCCGGACGGGCGCGTTCGTGGAAACGCCCAGCAGGTTTACGAAAAATACGTTTCGCTGGCGAAGGATTGTACTGACGATCCGGTCCTTGCTGAAAACTATTACCAGCATGCGGAACACTATCATCGTATTCTGCAAGCCGCGATTGACTGGGAAAACCAGCGTCGTGAAGAGCGTGGCGACAATAACAGCCCGCGTCCGCAGCGAAATGATCGCAATGACCGTAACGATCGGGGCAACAACCGCCCGAACCGTGACGAGCGCAGCGAGAACCAGAATGGGGACGACAGCAGCGACAATTCTGTCAATCAGGATGATGTTGCGGCGTCGGCAGATAATACGTCCAATGATACCGGCACCAATTCGGCCGATAGCAATGATGTTGCAGCTTCTTCTGCTGCTTCTTCCACGGACAACAACGATGGTGATGCTGCACCGGTAAAACGTGCACCGCGTGCACGCCGTGCTGCGCCGCGTGGTCGCCCGCCAAAAGCCGCATCCGAAGACAGCGATCAGCCATCTTTGGATATTGGCCCAGCTGATAATGCCGATGCTGATACCGATACGTCGGCGGACGGCGAAGAAAAGAAACCGCGCAAAGCTGCTGCCGGAACAAGCCGCACACGTGGCCGTCATCCGACAGCGCGTCGTGGCCGCAGCCGTGCTGCCGGTCGCGAAGATGGCGATGAAGGTACAAGCGAAGACAAATCAGCGGAACCGGTTTCCGCCTGATCATTTGGCTTGTCACGATTACAACAGACCCCGCCGGAGAAATCCCGCGGGGTTTGTTGTTTCCGGGCCCTCGAAGTGCCACGTTGCCACAGCTTTATTTACGGTGCTGTCAATTGGACTTCTTGATGTGAAACCCCGCATCCATAAATAGTTAATATGATGCAACTGCAGATTTTAACTGCTATCACTTGATGGAAGTATGACCTGCTGGAGGATCGAAAGGCATTTTAATGCATTGGGGTCTCTTCGCTAAAAGACAGGTAAACATTCTTGGGGGGTGAATGATGGGGGCAGGCTTGTTCCGCGTCATCATGGTACTGCTGTGGGCGCTTGGCGCTATGGTTGTCGCGCTTGGCGTTTTTAACGGTGATTATGAGCTGGCTTTGTTAGGGGCGGTTTGTTTTATCATTCCGATGTTCCTGCCGCTGGTTGTGATCGTGCTTAATCGTGCGCAATCATCCCCGTCGAAGAAAAAACAATCTGTATCACCAATGGTAGCGGCCAAGATGAAAGCCGAGGGCCAATGGGCCAAGGCCGAAGACCTGGAAGCGCGAAAGCTTCTTGATCCCAAGCCGTCAATCGTTCTGGGACGCTGGGGGGCTGAAAAGCGCCTGATCGGGGCATCGGGATTGCGCCGAGTGATAACATTCGCCAGCAAGCCGGAAGAATATTATCGCGCTTCGGCGGAGCCAAACGCCTTGCTCCATACTGGTGCGCTGTTTGTTTATGAACGTTATGGCAGCATCTATCGTGCGGTGCATGAGCGCCGCAAAAAACTTGGGCAGCGGATCATCGTGATTGATCCGCATGGTCAGGCCGGCGCAGAAACCGATCAGTTCAATCCATGCGATTTTATACGCCAGCAGGGCGAAGGATTAATTGCCGATGCCGGTTTGATTGCCGATACATTGTTGGCACCGGCATTTGTACAGGAACTGGACGAGCAGGAAACACGCGCGGCACGCACCCTTTTGCAGGGGTTCATTGTTTACACAATGCAAACCAGCCTGAAAGAAAGCAGAAGCCTTGCCGAAGTTCGCCGCAACCTGGTCATGCCATCGCACCGTTTCTATAAAATACTTGAGGATCTGATGGGGATTGAATCCGCAGATGGCAGGATTTCTGATATTGCCCTGACGATCCTTGATATGACCGAAGATCAGCGGATGTCGATTATCAAGGCGTGCCGGATGGCAACGGCCGATTTTGACAATCCGGCGATTGCACGTGTCGTCAGCAATAGCACATTTGGTATGGATGATCTGACGGGGCGACCGGTATCCATTTTCATTGTCGGTCAAATGGGAGGTGACACACCGGCCACCCAAACCGCATTCAGCCGGGTGATGATTGGTGCGATGATGCAGCTGATTGCCCGCCGGGACTGGAAAAGCGGGGATGCAGAATTTCTGGTGTTGCTGGACGGTATCGAGGCCGTTGGCCGGATGCCGTTGTTTGAACGTCTTTTGGGTGGCGGGTTTGGCGATGGCATGATCATCTGGCCCGGTTTTTCCGGTGTTAGCGGCCTGATGGATGTTTGCCTGAATTGGGAAAATGTTGTCGGGAAGGCGGATGCGATTTCGGTGCTGAGCCAGGATGGGGCTTTCAACCTGGATTGGGTTGCCGGACTGACTGCGATGTCGAAATTTGACGATACCGGGGGTGGTGTAAGCGGTGATCGCCCGGTGCATCTGCGACCCCAGGACAATCAGCCAATCCTGCGATCAACCGAAGTTGCGCGCTTCCCGGTCGAAGAACAGATCCTGTTTCGTAAAGGAACCCCGCCGATCCGGGCGTACCGGATCGACTGGTACCATGACGAGATGTTTCAGGGCATGGCCGTACATGCCCCGACATTCAGCTAGCGTTATGCAACTGTGACTACATCCTCCGGATGGATGGCACCGGAACCGAGTGCTTCGACATAAACCCCCATATAAAGGTGGTTCATACCTTTACGCAGCAGCAGGGGCACATTGATGTCGGACTCTGCCGTGCCGGGGTTGACGCTGGTTGCTTTGCAGCGCGTGATCGGGTGGATAACGCGGAAATCTACGCCATTAATCTGAATGATCTGGCCTTCTTCCCATTTCAGTTCCGCCCATGGTTCAAGCCCGTCAATCAGCAGATTACCGCGGAAGCGCATCGGATCGATTTCTGTCTGGGCGACACGGTCGCCGAAATCGCGCACCGATGCCAGATTGATGATCGAGATATAGGGTTCCTTCATGTCGCCGAAGCTGACATCGGGGACAGAATAAATTCTGGGCGTTCCGGCGATCTCGTTTTTCAGGAATGCCGAGAGGAAATCCTCGACCACGGTGCGGCCCATCTTGTCTTCAAGATTGCCTTTGCAGATCACGCGACCATTGCGAAGGATTGCCAACGTCGTGGTTGCATCGTCATATTCGATGCCAAGTTCGGCCAGCTTGGGCGTGTTAACCAGTTGCAGGAAATTGCTTTTGCGCGCCCATTCATGCACACCGTCCTGACCAACCGATGATTGGGTGGCGATGATGAAGCGACGATCATCTTGCAGCATCTTGTGTGCAGTGATGTCGGCGGCAGGCATTTCAATGCCGCTGAGCCCTTTGACGGGGTAACGTTTGATGGCTTTAAGCTGGACAGTCATGGCATTCGATCCTGTGTGGCATAATATGCATATCGGCAAACGGGGCGGGCCGGGTTGCAAGCCGTAAAAATATGAAGGGCGACGTTAATGCCTTGCATTCCCAAGGGCAAGACTTCCTGTGCGGTCTTGCGCAACGGATTTGCCGGGAATGACAGTGCTTTTCGTCGCAATCTTGAATGATGCCAGAAAACGGTTTTGCGATGCACAATTAATTCTTGCAACTTTTGTAGGGGTATCGTCTTGCAAAGCCCTGAAACTGAGACATATCAAAGACGTCGGCAATGGAAAGGGTGATAATTTCCATTGTGGATAAAACCACTTAAGGTCGCGGATGCTTCCAAGAAGGTCCGCATGTTACGATACTGTTGGCTCAAGGAGTGACAGGCATGGAATTCGAAAAATTTACGGACCGGTCCAAAGGCTTTCTTCAGGCGGCGCAATCATTGGCGCTGCGTGAAAACCATCAGCAGTTTGTGCCGATCCACCTTCTGAAAGTGCTGCTTGACGACGAAGAAGGTCTGGCAGCCAATCTTATCAAGGCGGCGGGCGGAAAGCCGAAAACGGCACAGGATCGCTGTGCGCAGGAATTGGCAAAACTGCCCAAGGTATCGGGCGGCAATGGCCAGATTTATCTGTCGTCCGACTTTGCCCGGTTGATTGATCAGGCACAGGAAGTCGCCAAGAAAGCCGGTGACAGCTATGTCACCGCTGAACGGTTGTTGCTGACCATTGCACTTGATCCGAAATCGGTTGCGGGCAAGGTTCTGGCCGATGCAGGATTGACCGCACAGGCTCTTAACGGGGCGATTAACGATATCCGCAAAGGCCGCACGGCCGATAGTTCCGGTGCGGAAAGCCAGTATGACGCGCTTAAGAAATACGCGCGTGATCTGACCGCGGCGGCACGAGAAGGCAAACTTGATCCGGTGATTGGCCGTGATGAAGAAATTCGGCGCGCGATTCAGGTGCTGTCGCGCCGGACAAAAAACAACCCGGTTCTGATCGGCGAGCCCGGCGTGGGTAAAACCGCCATTGCCGAGGGTTTGGCGTTGCGCATCGTCAAGGGTGACGTGCCTGAAACGCTTAAGGACAAAAAGCTTCTGTCGCTTGATCTTGGTGCGCTGATTGCCGGTGCCAAGTTCCGCGGCGAGTTTGAAGAACGCCTGAAAGCGGTTATGTCCGAGATCGAGGCCGAAGCAGGGCAGATTGTTCTGTTCATCGATGAATTACACACGCTGGTCGGAGCCGGAAAGGCAGAGGGATCGATGGATGCCTCCAACCTTTTGAAACCGGCACTGGCGCGCGGTGAGCTTCACTGTGTCGGGGCAACGACCCTGGACGAATACCGGCAGCATATTGAAAAGGACGCGGCTCTTGCCCGTCGTTTCCAGCCGGTCTTTGTTTCAGAACCCAGTGTTTCCGACACGGTTTCGATCCTGCGTGGCATCAAGGAAAAATACGAACTCCATCACGGGGTGCGTATTGCCGATAATGCGCTGGTAGCGGCGGCAACGCTTTCGAACCGGTACATTACCGACCGTTTCCTTCCCGATAAGGCGATTGACCTTATGGATGAGTCGGCGTCGCGTCTTCGGATGGAACTTGATTCCAAGCCCGAAGAAATCGACGAACTTGATCGCCGCATCATTCAGCTGAAGATCGAGCGCGAAGCCCTTAAGAAGGAGGAAGACCGGGCATCGAAAGATCGTCTAGGACGCCTTGATAAGGAATTGGCCGAACTTGAGGGCAAATCGGCGGAGCTGACCGCGAAATGGGAAGCCCAGAAAAAGGAACTGGCGGCATCGACCCATATCAAGGAACAGCTTGACCAGGCACGCGGCGAACTTGAACGCGCGATGCGTGACGGGCGTCTGGACCGTGCCGGGCAGCTTCAATACGAAGAAATCCCGGCACTGGAACGGTTGCTTGAAAAGGCCGAAGACGATCAGGCCGACGGCATGAAAGAAGAAGCGGTGACCGAAAAGCACATCGCTTCGGTCGTGTCGCGCTGGACGGGTATTCCGGTTGACAAGATGCTGGAAGGCGAACGTGAAAAACTGCTTGGGATGGAAGATATCCTGCGCAAACGCGTCGTCGGTCAGGATGAAGCGGTGCGGTCGATTTCGAATGCGGTGCGCCGTGCGCGTGCCGGGTTGCAGGACCCGAACCGGCCGATGGGATCGTTCCTGTTCCTTGGTCCGACAGGGGTTGGTAAAACCGAATTGACCAAGGCGCTTGCACAGTTCCTGTTTGATGATGAACAGGCCATGGTTCGCATTGATATGTCGGAATTCATGGAAAAACATGCGGTGTCGCGGCTTATCGGTGCGCCTCCGGGCTATGTCGGGTACGAAGAAGGCGGTTCGCTGACCGAAGCTGTGCGGCGGCGTCCTTATCAGGTGGTGCTGTTTGACGAAGTTGAAAAAGCCCATCCCGATGTGTTCAACGTTCTGTTGCAGGTTCTTGACGAAGGTCGTTTGACCGACGGGCAGGGACGCACGGTCGACTTCCGTAATACGTTGATCATCCTGACGTCGAACCTGGGGGCCGACATTCTGGCCAATCAGGAAGAAGGCCATGACAGCAGCGAATTGCGCAGCCAGGTGATGGAAGTCGTGCGGGCGTCGTTCCGCCCGGAGTTCCTGAACCGGTTGGACGAAGTGCTTCTTTTCCATCGCCTGAAACGTGCCCAGATGGATACGATTGTCGATATCCAGTTGGGTCGTCTTGAAAAGCTGCTGTTTGATCGCAAAATCACCCTGCAGCTTGACGAGTTCGCCAAAAGCTGGCTGGCCGATAAGGGGTATGACCCGGTCTATGGTGCGCGTCCGCTTAAACGGGTTGTTCAGCGCTATCTGCAAAACCCGCTTGCAATGCAAATCCTTGAAGGTGGGATCAAGGATGGCGATACCATCCCGGTTTCTGCTGAAGGCGGTCAGTTACTTCTGAACGGCAAGAAGGTCGAACTGGTCGACTGATCATCGCAGATTTGAAATCTTGCAAAACCCCGGTCCCGGATCGGGGTTTTGTCTTTTCAAGGCTATGATCTGCCTGCAGGATGATGAAAATACCAAATCCAAGGGGACATCCATGCGATCACTGCCACCAAAACCCAAGACCTTTACCCGATTGATTGTGTCCGCGTCGTTTCTGGCCCTGATGGCCGGACTATCGGTCGATGCATCTGCGCAATCGTTTTTTGACAAGGCTAAGGAAGCACTTGGCAGCGTGACAGGGAACACGACTGGCAGCGGATCGGGCAGCAGTTCGGCGTCGATGGCGGGGGTGTCCGATGAAACGGTTTCCGATGCCCTGCGTCAGGCGCTTGATAAGGGGGTTGAGGTTGTCACCACCGATCTTGGCGTGACGGATGGCTTCAATGCCGATCCGGTGGCGCATATTCCGCTGCCTGATAGCGTCAAGCATGCGCAATCCCTGCTAAGTGCTGCCGGGCTTGGCAGTTATGGCGAGGAAATTGAATTGCGAATGAACCGTGCGGCCGAACAGACCATGCGGGATGCCGGTGATATTCTCGCCGATGCTGTCAGCCGCATGACGCTTGAAGACGCCAAAGGCATTCTGGACGGGCCGGAAGATGCCGCGACGAAATATCTGCGCCGTGTATCGGGCGGGGATATCGAAAGCAGATTGCGGCCGGTAATTGGCGAAGCATTGGCCGAAACCGGCGCGTTGCAGCTTTATGATCAGATGATGGGGCAGTACGACACATTGCCGATGGTGCCCGATATCAAGGCATCACTTTCCGATCATGCCACCGACAAGGCGATGGATGGCCTGTTTTATTACATCGCAAAACAGGAAGCCGATATCCGCAACGACCCGGCGCGTTGGACAACGGATGTGTTGAAAAAGGTCTTTTCGACTGTGAACTGAACGGCTTAGCTATAACGTTCGGGAAGCTGTTGCCAGCGTTTGCGCATGGCGTTGATTTTATCATCGGGGACGCCATGGATATTGCCAAATCGTCCATGGCATTCGATGATCTGCAATGCGGCATGGTGGCGTTCCGCCATGTCGAGATAGGCCTGCATTTCCCAGATTTCACTAAATGTGTTGGAAACAACGACGCTTTGCCCGGCTGATAGATGCCCGTCGCATTCGGCTTCGCAGCGTGCATGAACGTCACGCAGTTTGCGGCTATCAAACCGGTAATTGCCGCTGCGGTCGATCATGAACTGATCGGCTTCGAGATGGACTGCATCGGTTATCTGGCAAATCGCGGCGGCAAGGGTTGATTTTCCTGATCCGGGAAGGCCCCGGATCAGGGTTAATATCGGTTTGTCCGCCAAATGATTTGCCATTGGTTCCTGTTACTGCCCACCACGCTTGCGCTGATACAGGGCATCAAGAGCCTGACCATAGGCTGCCTTGATCTTGTGGCGGCGGATTTTCATTGATGGCGTCAGCATCTCGTTATCAATCGAGAACGGGCTTTCGGCGAAGGTAAAGCTTCTGACCTTTTCAATCGTCGAAAGACGGCGATTGACATGATCAACCGCGGTGCGGATTTTTTTGCGGAATTCCTCGTTCTCGCCAAGGAGATCAATATTGTTCTCGATCCCGTTTTCCTTGGCGAATTCGCGCATGAAATCCTCGTCCGGCCACAGGACAGCAACCAGATAAGGTTTGTCGTCGCCGTAAACCATCGCCTGGGAAATTTCGGTTTCCAGCGTCAGAAGACCCTCGATCCGTTGGGGCGAGATATTGTCGCCCCCGGAATTGACGATGATATCCTTTTTGCGGTCCGTGATGACAAGGCTGCCTTCTTCGTCGAACTTGCCGATATCCCCGGTATGCAGCCAGCCATCTATGATGGTGGCAGCAGTGACTTCGGGCAGGTTCCAGTACCCCTTCATCATGCTTTCGCCGCGCAGCAGGATTTCACCGTCATCGGCAATTTTTGCTTCGGCTCCGACCATCGGCGGGCCAACAGTACGCAATTTGTTGTTTTCGGCACGGTTGCACGAAACGACTGGGGCAAATTCGGTTTGGCCATATCCCTGAAGGATACGAATGCCGCACGAAACAAACAGAACGCCAAGTTCGTAGTTCAGCGGACCGCCACCCGATACCATGGCCTTGATCCGGCCGCCGAAACGCTGGCGTAATTTACGGCGCAACAGAATCTCGCAAACGAAATTCTGGATTTTTTCAATCAGGCTGAGGGATTGTTTTTCGTAAGTCTTGCGACCAAGCTTGAGCGTCAGATTAAACAGCTTCTGCTTGAAGCCGCCTTCTTTTTCGACCATGCGGCTCATGCGCTGATAGAGCATTTCATAAAGGCGCGGCACCGCCGTCATGATGGTCGGACGAACTTCGGCAAGGTTTGCCGCGAGCCGATCAAGGCTTTCGGCGTAATAGATCTGTGCGCCGATGCTCATCGGAAAATAAAGGCCCGCGGTATGTTCGTAGGAATGCGACAGCGGCAGGAAGGACAGGAAGACCTCTTCCTCGATCCCCAGCGTTTCGATGATATCAAACGCCCCCATGCAGTTTGACAGGATCGCCCCGTGGCTGAGCATAACGCCCTTGGGCGCGCCGCCCGTGCCGGATGTGTATATCAGGCAGGCAAGCTGATCGCGTTCAATATTGGCAACCCATGCATCGACATCATCAGTCAGTCCACGCCCCTGCGAAATCATATCTTCCCAGCGGGTGATGGTGATGTCACCGACAAAGCTTTGGCCCCAGTCTTCCATCATGATCGCATGGCGGCAGCGCCCGCTATCAAGGGCAGCATGCAGGAACGGCTGGGCGAGTTTTTTGGTCGATATGATGGCAATGCCTGCACCGCTGTCTTCGATCGCGTGCAGATGATCGCGTTCGGTATTGGTGGTATAGGCGGGAACGGTCAGGGCACCAACACACATGATCGCCAGATCGGCAATACCCCATTCGGTGCGGTTTTCCGACACCAGCAAAACCCGATCGCCGGGGCGAACCCCGATTTTATAAAGTGAGCGCGCCAATGCGCGCACCTGATCGGCGGCGTCATTCCAGCTGGTCGGGACAAACTCATCTGTCTCACCATCCTTGGTCCATAAGAACGGTGCATCCCCGTATTTTTCAGCCTGTTTGAAAAACATCGACGGCAAGTTCTGCCAATCGGCATAATCCTGCAAATTCGTCATGACGCTTCCTTGCCTTGTTGTCGTTTCTCTTACCTTCATACAGTGATCTTGGTGTCACTGTTTACGTCTGTCACCGCATTGTGATCGCAAACTATCAAAAGTTCGGCGCTTCCATCACAGATGCACGGGGCCACATTGCTTTTGTTATCAGGGATTGCGGCATTACGCAGCCGGAAAATGATCTTTGAACCGTTCAAATGCGTGCGACTTCACACCTTAGGAAAAAATCGTTGGGTTCCATCGATGATAGCGATTTCACAAGCCGGGTTCAAAACGCTATTGTCGGTACTGAAATTCGCCCCGTTTGATGTGCGCGCACAGACAAAGCTGTGATCGGCACTGGCGCAGGCCCCCCGGCCAGCATATATCGGGGCATGGATGTTTCGGGCCTGAATGCAAAAGGCATGATGACATAATCGACTGTCTGGAGGACAAATGAACGCGACCGACAAGAATTTGCCGACCTGGGATCTGTCCGATCTCTATAACGATCCCAAAGACCCGGCCATCCGGCGTGATCTTGATGATGCCAAAGCCCGCTCGGACGCCTTCCAGAAAAACTATCAGGGCAAGCTTGCCGGTCTTTCGGGGAATGAACTTGCCGCCGCAATTGCCGAATATGAAGCCGTCAGCGAAGTCTGTGGCCGGATCGGATCGTTCGCGCAGCTGCTGTATGCAGGTGATAGCTCGGACGCGGCGATTGGCCAATTCTACCAATCCGTTCAGGAAGAAATGACCAGCATTTCCAGCCTGTCGCTGTTCTTCGGGCTTGAAATCAACCGGATTGAGGAAGAGGTGCTTTCGACAAAATATAACGAAAGTGCCGCCCTTTGCCGTTATCGCCCGTGGCTTGATGAAAACCGTGCTTTCCGTCCGCACCAACTTTCGGACGAGGTCGAGCAGGTCCTGCATGAACGCCGCGTTGCCGGTTCAAGTGCATGGGTGCGTTTGTTCGATCAGACGATGGCCGATCTGCGTTTCCCGATGAATGGCGAAGAACTGACCATGTCGGATGTCGCCAATATGCTGTCTTCGACCAAGGTGGCGGAACGCAAGGCAGCGGCAAAATCGATTGGCGATGTCCTGGGCAAAAACATCAAGCTTCTGGCCCATATCACCAATACGCTGGCCAAGGACAAGGAAATTGACGACCGGCTGCGTAAATTCGCAACCCCCGTGTCGGCGCGCAACCTGTCAAACCAGGTCGAAGACGATGTTGTCGAGGCGCTGAATTCCGCAGTCGCCAGCAGTCATGCCGATCTGTCGCATCGGTATTACCGCCTCAAAGCCAAATGGTTTGGCGTTGATCAGCTTGATTACTGGGATCGCAATGCGCCGCTTCCAGATGATGATGATCGCCATATCGATTGGGACACGGCGCGTAAAACCGTCCTTAAGGCATATGGTGAATTTTCGCCCGAGCTCGCTGAAGTCGGTCAGAAATTCTTTGATAATCCGTGGATTGATGTGCCGCCGCGTGCCGGCAAATCATCTGGGGCCTTTGCTCATCCGACCGTGCCGTCAGCCCACCCGTACCTTCTGCTGAACTATCACGGCAAAACGCGCGACGTGATGACGCTGGCGCACGAACTTGGCCATGGGGTTCATCAGGTTCTTGCCGGGGAGCAGGGCTATTTCCTGTCTGACACGCCGCTGACCTTGGCGGAAACCGCGTCTGTTTTTGGTGAAATGCTGACCTTCCAGTCGATGCTGCGTGCGGAAACCGATCCGAAGATGAAACGCATCATGCTGGCTGGCAAGGTCGAGGATATGCTCAACACCGTCGTGCGCCAGATCGCGTTCTTTGAATTTGAAAAACGCGTTCATACCAAACGCCGCGAAGGAGAATTGACGGTCGATGAGATCTGCGAGATCTGGCTTGCCGTACAACATGAAAGTCTGGGTGATGCGATCCGGTACGAGGACGAGTACAAATATTACTGGTCCTATATCCCGCATTTCATCCATTCGCCGTTTTATGTTTACGCCTATGCGTTTGGCGATTGCCTCGTGAATTCGCTGTATGACGTTTATGAAAATGCCGAAGACGGTTTCCAGCAGAAATATTTCGAAATGCTGAAAGCCGGTGGCACCAAACGCCATCAGGAACTGCTGGCACCGTTCGGTTTGGACGCCTCCGATCCGGCATTCTGGCAGCGCGGCCTTAACATGATCAAACGCATGATCGACGAGTTGGAGGAACTTTCCTGAGATGAGCAATGACGACGAAGATTTCACCGCCCAAAACGAGAGCAATCGGTTCGGCGGGAGGGTTCGTCGTTATGCGAAGGTGGGGGCGTCGGCTGGAAAGCTGGCTGCACGCCTTGCCACGGGAAAAATGTTCGGCGGTGATATCGATCATTCGAAATATGCCGCCGAACTGACATCCGCCTTGGGCGGGCTTAAGGGCCCGTTGATGAAGGTTGCGCAAATCCTGTCGACCATTCCCGATGCCCTGCCAAAGGAATATACCCAGGCACTGGCAACGCTTCAGGCGGACGCCCCCAGTATGGGATGGCTGTTTGTCAAACGCCGGATGCGCACCGAATTGGGGGCGGGATGGCAGGAAAAATTCACCGATTTCAGCCGTGATGCGGTGGCCGCGGCATCGCTTGGGCAGGTTCATCGTGCCACACTTGATGATGGTCGAACGGTGGCCTGCAAGCTGCAATATCCCGATATGTCGGCGACAGTGGAAGCCGATCTTAAGCAGCTTCGCGCTGCCTTTGCGATCTATCGCCGGTATGACAGCGCGATTGATGCCGAAAATATCCAGTTGGAACTGACCGCGCGCCTGCGCGAGGAGCTTGATTACGAACGCGAAGCCCGCAACATGCAGCTTTATCGCCATATGGTGGCGGATGAAAATTGCGTGCATGTGCCCGAACCGGTGATGGACCTTACGACCAAGCGGCTTCTGACCATGACGTGGCAGACTGGGCAGAAATTCCAGAAATTCCTTGATAGTGATCCGTCGCAGGAAGCACGCAATCAGGTGGCGCTGAACATGTTTCGCGCGTGGTATGTGCCATTTTATCGTTATGGCGTGATTCATGGTGATCCGCATCTGGGGAACTATTCGCTGCGCGACGATCTGTCGGTCAATCTGCTTGATTTTGGCTGTATCCGTATTTTCCCGCCTGCTTTCGTCAATGCCGTCATCACGCTTTATGAAGCATTGCGGGATAAGGACGAGGAAAAGGCGGTTCATGCCTATCAAAGCTGGGGATTCGATAACCCGTCACGAGAACTGATTGATGTTCTTAATATCTGGGCTGGTTTTGTCTATGGCCCGATCCTTGATGATCGCGAACGCCGGATGGATGAAACCAATTCGGTGGCCTATGGGGCGGAGGTCGCGGGCAGGGTGCACCGTGAGTTGCGCCGCGTCGGTGGGGTCAAGCCGCCGCGCGAATTTGTTCTGGTGGATCGTGCGGCCGTTGGGCTTGGTGCAGTGTTCCTGCGCCTTGATGCGCATCTGAACTGGTATCAGATATTCAACGATCTGGTCGGAAACTTTGATGCGGACATATTGGCCCGCAATCAGGATGCTGCCCTTTCCAAAGTCGGGCTGGATCGTCCAGAAAACTGATCCGATTTCCCTGTTTTATAATTTTATTTTTGACGTTCCGGATCGAAAGAATCGGTTGGGTCGATTTGCTAATTGATCGGCTATTTCGGAACAATACGGTTTTGCATGATCCTTTTTCGGCTATTTAATCCGAAATTTCCCTACTTGAACGACCCTGGGTGTTGAAAACTTTTTCCTTTCTTTGCTTGCGTTGTGATGGGTTTGGTGAAAACCTGCGGGTGTGTTTTTCAAATAATATTCACTTACCGCGATGGCGTGAAATAGGGGAAACTTCCATAAATCAAGGGATTGATTCTATCTGTTCGGGATAAGGACCTGTTACAGGGTGGAAATAATATGTGCGAAAATCCGCTCATATGTGTTTTGAGATAATATAAACTGAAATTAAGTTAAAGTGATTTTTTATAGGGTTTTGATGTTGTCGCAGGCCGGAAGAAATCGCATCTTGCATTCAACGCAGACAAGGCAGGGCGTCATTGATTGTTTGTCCTGAGCACCAATGGCGGGTGGGACCTGACTTGTCGCCAAGGCTTTTTGCCTCGGAATGCGTGGTGGGAAAGTGGGCGGTTTCTTCTGTTAAAGCGGAAGAACCGCCTTTTTTCTTGCCGGGCAAGGGTAATCGTGGCCAGTCTGATGCGCAGGCACCGGACGCGGACCGCGTTTTATAAAAACAAAAATGCCGTGCTTATTCATAATTGTAGGGAAGGAGGTTGAACGCGATGAAACTGGCCGTTCCAAAGGAAATATGGCCCGGGGAAAGGCGCGTTGCCGTTACACCAGATACCGTCAAGAAACTGATTGGTCTTGGGTTTGACGTTGCAATCGAAGCTGGTGCCGGAATTAACGCCGCGATACCGGATGATCGCTTTGCCGATGCCGGTGCAACCATTGCCAAAACAATGAAAACCACCGTCAAGGATGCCGATGTCATCCTGAAGGTGCGTCCACCGGTTGTTGATGGCAAAACCGACGAGCTTGCCGCCTATAAAAAGGGCGCCGCCATCATTGCCTTGCTTGATCCGTATGATCGCAAGGATATTATTGAAAAAATGGCGGCGGCGGGGGTTTCGTCCTTTGCGATGGAACTGATGCCGCGCATTTCGCGTGCCCAGTCTATGGATGTGCTATCGTCACAATCCAACCTGGCGGGGTATCGTGCGGTGCTTGATGCCGCCCATGAATTTGGCCGGATTTATCCGATGATGATGACAGCCGCCGGGACGTTGCCACCCGCACGCGTTGTTATCGTCGGGGCCGGTGTTGCCGGGCTTCAGGCGATTGCGACTGCCAAGCGCCTTGGTGCGGTGGTTTCCGCGTTTGATGTGCGCCCGGCGGTCAAGGAACAGGTTCAGTCACTTGGCGGGACGTTTATCGAGGTCGAAGACGACGCAGCCGACGGCGAAACCGCAGGCGGTTATGCCAAGGAAATGTCGGACGAATACAAGGCCAAACAGGCCGCCAAGCTTAAGGAAGTTCTGGCAAAGACCGACATCGTCATCACAACAGCATTGATTCCGGGCCGTCCGGCACCGGAAATCGTTACCGCCGACATGGTCGCGGGCATGAAGCCGGGATCGGTCATCATTGATCTTGCGGCTGAACGCGGTGGCAACGTTGCGGGTGCGAAACTTGGTGAAACGGTTGTGACCGATAATGGTGTGAAAATCATTGGCCCTGAAAACATCACCAGTTCCGTCGCAACCGATGCAACGGCGATGTATGCCAAAAACCTTCTGAATTTCATCACGCTGTCCGTTGACAAGGAAAAAGGCACGTTGGCCTTCAATGCCGAAGACCAGATTATTGCCGAAACCATGCTGACCCGTGATGGCAAGGTTGTTCATCCGAAATTCGGTGGTGAGGAGGTCGCAAATGGCTGATCAATCCGTAACCCAAAATGCGGCCCAGAATGCCGCCGAGAATGCCAACGAGCTGCGCGATGCGGCCCTTGGTCTGGCCGAAAAGGCCGCAAAGCTTGCCGATAGCCTTGCCAATCAGGCGGGCGATATGGCCAGCTCGGCCAACACGGTTGTCCATACAAGCGGTGTCAGCCCTACGGTGCTTGGCCTGACGGTGTTTGTTCTGGCCTGCTTTGTTGGCTATTACGTTGTGTGGAAAGTCACCCCGGCCCTTCATTCACCGTTGATGGCGGTGACCAATGCCATTTCATCGGTGATCATTGTTGGTGCGCTTCTGGCGGCTGGCCCGATTGATATGAACCTGTCCAAGGCGATGGGCTTCATTGCCGTGGTGCTGGCGTCGGTCAACATCTTTGGCGGTTTCATCGTCGCACAGCGCATGCTGCACATGTTCAAGAAAAAGAAGTAGGGGGAACACACAATGTCGGAAAACCTGTCGGCTTTCCTGTATCTGGTGGCGTCCGTCTGCTTCATTCTGTCGCTGCGCGGTCTGTCTTCACCGGAAACGGCACGTAACGGGAATATCCTTGGCATGGTGGGGATGGCGATTGCCATTCTGACCACCCTGGCATCACCCGAAGTCGTTTCTTATACCACTATCATTGTCGGCATTTTGCTTGGCGGGGCCATTGGTACGGTCATCGCGCTCAAGATCAAGATGACCGCATTGCCGCAACTTGTTGCCGCCTTCCACTCGCTGGTGGGTCTGGCAGCGGTGTTTGTTGCCGCCGCCGCCCTTTATTCGCCGGGTGCCTATGGCATTGGCACGGCGGGTAATATCGGGGCGGCCAGCCTGATTGAAATGGGCCTTGGCGTTGCCATCGGTGCCATTACCTTCACCGGCTCGCTTGTTGCCTTTGGCAAGTTGCAGGGGATCGTATCGGGTACGCCGGTTCGCTTTACCGGGCAGCATATGCTCAATCTTGCAATCGCAATCGGTATACTGGTGTTTGGCATCATCGTTGTGACCACCGAAAGCCACACGGCTTTCTGGATTCTGGTGGTGCTTGCTCTGGTGCTTGGCGTGACGCTGATCATTCCGATTGGCGGGGCGGACATGCCGGTTGTTGTTTCGATGCTGAACTCCTATTCGGGGTGGGCGGCATGCGGCATCGGCTTTACGCTTCAGAACAATGCCCTGATCATCACCGGCGCACTGGTTGGTGCATCGGGTGCGATCCTGTCCTACATCATGTGCAAGGGCATGAACCGGTCGATCTTTAACGTCATCTTTGGCGGCTTCGGGACCGAGGGCGATGCAGGCCCGGCGGTCGGAACCGATGGCGACCGTTCGGTCAAATCGGGCTCAAGCGACGATGCGGCCTTCATCATGAAAAACGCGTCGAGCGTGATCATCGTACCGGGTTACGGCATGGCGGTCGCACAGGCCCAGCATGCGCTTCGTGAAATGGGCGATATCCTCAAGGCCGAGGGCGTTAACGTTCGCTATGCCATCCATCCGGTAGCGGGGCGTATGCCAGGCCACATGAACGTGCTTCTGGCCGAGGCGAATGTCCCCTATGACGACGTGCTTGAAATGGAAGAAATCAACCGCGATTTCGGCACGGCGGATGTGGCCTTTGTGATTGGTGCCAACGACATCACCAACCCGGCAGCCAAAACCGACCCGTCATCGCCGATTTTTGGCATGCCGATCCTTGAGGTCGAAAAAGCCAAAACCGTTCTGTTCATCAAGCGTTCAATGTCGGCAGGCTACGCCGGTATCCAGAACGAGCTGTTCTTCAAGGACAACACGATGATGCTGTTCGGTGACGCCAAAAAGATGTGCGAAGAGATTGTGATGCATCTCGACGAGTGATTTGGCTTCACTGTTGAAACGGGAGAGGGGCGGCCATTTGGTCGCCCTTTTTCTATGTGAAACGAAACATGACTTTTGCTGTCTTTTAGTCAGAAATCATATCCGAGGGCTAAGTGTTCCGACTTCTGAAAGTATCCGTCTTTACGATTGTCCTGTTGTCGCTCGCGCTAGTGGCGTCGGTTTCGGGTATTTTCATCACCTATTTCCGGCTGACCGCCGAGGAGCCGGTGGCGCGAATTACGTTCGAGGAAGTCGGGGATCAGGAATACAACGCTTATCTGACATTACCGGGCAACGACATCCCTGGCAAATACGTGATTTACGGCGATCAGTGGCGGATTGACGCGGAGTTTGTGAAGATCAAGCCGTGGGCCAATATTCTTGGCGTGGATTCCCGGTACAAGCTGGTGCGACTGGAATTTCCTGATTGATGCCGAATATGGCAGTTCGACTTTTACCGATATTGCGGTCGCCAATACTTATACGGTCTATAAAAGCCAGTTCGGGCTTTTGGTGCGCGAAGACGTTACACAGTCGAATGACGCCAGAAAGGGAGCTGTTGGTGGGGTGTTTGACTGGTTGTTCGGGGCGAAATGATACCCGGGTTTCAGTCGGCAAATTAAAACCCGTCCGATATTCGTCGGACGGGTTTGTTGTTTGTCCCCGGCTTTATTGAGCCGATTTGATCAAAGGATCATCGCCGCAATCCACGCAAACAGAACCATGCCGAAATTGGCGTGGATGAAGGTCGGGATCACTGAATCCTTGACATGGTCATGCTGCCCGTCGGCATTAAGGCCCGATGTTGCGCCAAGCGTGATGGTGGATGCCGGTGATCCGGCATCGCCAAGGGCAGCCGACGCCCCCAGAAGCGCGATGGTCGCCATGGGCGAGAAACCAAGGGCCAGTGCAAGCGGGATATAGATCGGAGCCAGGATCGGCACACTGGCGAAGCTGTCGCCAAAGCCGATTGTGATGAACAGGCCGACCAGAAGCATGATCAGCGCGCCAAGTGCCTTGTTATCGCCGATCAGTTCGGCACTGGCCTGCACCAGCGGAGCAATTTCGCCGGTGGCATCAAGCACCCCGGCAAAGCCCGATGCTATGGTGATGATCACGGCAATCTGGGCCATCATCCGCATGCCTTCGGTGAAGACATCATCCTGTGCCCGCCACCGGAAAATGCCCGCCGCCGCCAGAATGACAAAGCCGATCATTGCCCCGACCAGAAGGCTGTCAAACTGCAACTGGCAGATCAGCGCAACGGCAAGGGCCGCAACGGTTGCCAGCAGTTGAAGCGGATTGATCGACACGGGCTTTGCTGGATTGATATGGCTTTCCGAAGACGGATCAGTCACATAATCGCGCGGTTTGCGATAGGTGATGAAGACCGCAACCAGCATCCCGGCGACAATCCCCATAACCGGCAGGAACATAGCCTTGGGCGCCATATCGGCCGTCATGGAAAGGTCATAGGCCGCACCAACGTCGTTGACATTGGCCATCAGGATTTCATTAAGGTAAATCGCCCCAAAGCCGGTCGGCAGCAGAAGATAGGAAAAGCTGATCGAGCAGGCGAGGATGCAGGCAATGGCGCGGCGGTCAATCCGCAGGCGATTGAATACCGCCAGAAGCGGCGGGATCATCACCGGGATAAAGGCGATATGAACCGGCACCAGGTTCTGTGAAATCAACGAACAGAAAATGAAGATCGCAAACAGGAACCACTTAAGGCCCTTTGAGGTACTTTGCGCATCGCTTCCGACACGGGCGGCGATCTTTTGGGCAAACAGATCAAGAATGCCCGAACGCGCAATCGCAACCGCAAAGGCACCGATCATCACATAGGTCATGCCGACCTGGGCACCGACCAGAAGGTTGTCATTAAGCGCGCCGATGGCGGTAGTTGTATCCATCCCGGCATGCAGTGCACCCAGTAAGGCTGCGGAAATCAATGCGATAGGTACGGGCACGCGCAAAAGACACAGCGCGATCATGACAACGATGGTCAGCAAGACAGCATTGATGTGGTAATCGACCAGTGCGGCAATGCCATAGATCGCGGCCATCACAGCGATGACAGGCAAAACGCGGGTCAGTCGGTAATATCCATTGAAGTCGGATCCGGCGGGGGCGTTGCCGGTATCGGTTTGTGTGTTCACAGTCATGTCTCCCCGATTGACTGGTTGGTGGTGGCGCAAAGGTGTTTGCGCATGGCGGGTGAAGACCTGCCGGGGAATTGTTTAAAACAATCCGATGCCAAGGCAAAAAACTTAGCAGGAATGACAGCTATGCGATCCGGGGAGACATTTGGAAAAGGGGTATAAAAAACCAAACCCGCCCGGATTGCTCCGAGGCGGGCTTGGCGCACGGGTCCGGTTTTAGCAAGCCAAAACCGATCGTACAGTCACGTTCGAGGAACCCCGAAAGTGAAAAAGACTAGAAGCCTTCGCGCTCGATGCGCTTGCGCTCCAGCTTGCGGGAACGGCGGACTGCTTCCGCCCCTTCGCGAGCTTTCTTCTCCGACGGCTTTTCAAAGTGGCGGCGGAGTTTCATCTCACGAAAAATGCCCTCGCGCTGCATCTTTTTCTTAAGCGCTTTCAGAGCCTGATCGACATTGTTGTCGCGAACGATTACCTGCACGGAAACCACGCTCCTTTCAAAAAAACAAAAACACCCGGAAGAGCATCATGCTTTCCGGTTGGTTACACGGCCTGTATGACCGTGGGCTTTATATAGTGTAAAGCGGTGCAAAAGAAAAGAGGGAAGGAGATATTCGCCTTTGGCGTTTGTTGAGCCAAAGGCGCAAAACGCCAAGGCAAAACCCGCATTTCCAGACTCTGGGTTTGTGGTGTTGCGCTTTGCGCGAATTGTATGGCCGAAAAAATCTCAAAAGTTGATATAATGCTTTGACAAAATTGGGCTTATCGCTGGGGGTGAGTTTGGGTATGCCGCCGGTGGCGTAGGTTTGCATCCGCGCAGAGCCCTCATAACGGTGGGATATTTGCACATGGAAAGCTCATTGCGAGAGACGGCAATTGCACATGCGCCGTTCTTCATTACCGGGCCCGGACAGTCGGATGTGTTGTTCATGATTGTTGTCTGGTCTGTCGTTCTGGGGGTGTTTGGGTTGGGGGCTCTTTATCTGAGCCTGCATGCCCTGCCTGAACGGTTGGCCCATCATGCCAATCACACCCAGATCCAGCTTATCAGTATCCTGACGCTTCTGGCGCTGTTTACCCATAACAACCTGTTCTGGCTGGCGGCTTTGGTGATTGCCGTGGTTCAGGTTCCCGATTTTTACACCCCGATTAATGCGATTGCTGATGCCGTGAAGGCCATGGCACGGGAAAAGGGGGTAATGAGCGAATCCACCGGGCCAAAGCCGGTCACCGATGGTGACGCATCGACGATCTCCGCCGATATGAATGTGCAGGAGGGCCGTAAAGATGTTTGAACTTATGCTATGTTCCATTTTTACGATCCTGCCTGATTACTTGATTCGCCGATATCGGCAAGGCAAGCGCATTGGCAAGGAAATTACGCTGTTTTCGGTCTGGTATGAGCTGCGCTACGGGATTGTCGGCTGTGCGATCCTGACAATTTCGTTGATCACGCTGATTTTTTATTACCACCCATCAAGCCAGAACGTTGCGTCCTTCTATCGGACCCTGACCATCTTGCCGGAGAAAAATGGCCGGGTGGTCGAAATCTATGTCGATAATGATGACCAGGTAAAATCGGGCGAACCGTTATTCCGCCTTGATGATCGCACGGAAACCGAAGCGGTTGAAATTGCCCAGCAACAGGTACAGGAAATCCGTGCGCAGATGGCGGTAACGCAGGCTGATCTTGCGGTGGCGAACGGCAATCTTGAAGAAGCGCAAGGGGCCTATGAGCAGGTGCGCGAGGAATTGGCGGTCAAGGCTGATCTTTTGTCACGCGGCACCAATGCGGTTTCCCGGCGAGAGGTCGAACGGCTTGAAGTTGCACTGACGACGCGTCAGGGATCAGTCAATGCGGCCAAGGCCAATGTCAATGCCGTCGAAACCAGAATGGAAACCCTTCTGCCAGCCCAGCTTGCCAGCGCGGAAGCGTCGCTTCGTTCGGCCGAGGTTGCCCTTGGCAAAACCGTTGTCCGGGCTGGTGTCGATGGCGAGATACAGCAATTTGCATTGCAGATCGGTGATATCGTCAATCCGTTGTTACGCCCGGCCGGTATCCTTATACCAGCCGAACCCGAGGAGGTCATATTCCAAGCCGGTTTTCAGCAGGTTTCCGCCCAGGTTGTCAAAGCCGGGATTCTTGCGGAAATGTCGTGTGCGTCGCTGCCGTTTGAAGTCATCCCGATGTTGGTAACCAGCGTGCAACCGGTGATTGCTGCCGGTCAGTTCCGCCCGACAGACAGATTGCTAGATATCTCGGAACGGGCCGTACCGGGTACGTTCCTTGCCAAAATGATCCCGCTTTATCCTGAGCAGATCAAGGATGTGCCAAGGGGCAGCCAGTGCGTTGCCAATGCCTATACCAATACCCATGATCAGCTTGAAAACCCGGAAATCGGTACGGGCGAATGGTTGTTCCTGCATATGGTACAGACGGTCGGGATCGTGCATGCCTTACTCCTGCGTATTCAGGCGCTGCTCTGGCCGCTACAGACGCTGGTTTTGTCGGCTCATTAGGCGGCGGATCATGCGTAGGGGCTTTACAGTCGGGGCGTTTTGGTTGGATATAGAGCCATGTCGATCCTTAAAATTGCCCGGATGGGCCACCCGGTTTTGCGCAGGGTCGCGGACCGGGTCGAAAACCCGCTTGATCCCGAAATCCAGCGTTTGATCGCGGATATGAAGGAAACCATGAAGGATGCCGGAGGCGTAGGCCTTGCGGCGCCACAGGTGTTTCAGTCAAAGGCGATCATGGTTTTTTATGTCCCGGCCTTTCGCAAAAGCGATGATCCCGATGATGCGGAAGTGCCGTTAAGCGTGCTGATCAATCCGGAAATAGAGGCGATTGGCGATGAAATCGTTGATGGCTGGGAAGGATGCCTTTCGATTCCCGGGTTGCAGGGCGTGGTGCCGCGCTGGAACAAAATCCGTTACCGCGGGTTAGATGAATATGGCAAGGACGTTGAACGCATTGCCGGTGGATTCCATGCGCGCGTGGTTCAGCATGAATATGATCATTTGATCGGGGTGATGTATCCCGAACGTATGGAAGACATGACGTTGCTGGGCTTTGCCGACGAGTTGCGCGACAACCCGCCCGAGACGCCCCTTAGACAGGGGGCATCATCTGCTGAAAGTTCCGATGATGGTGCCAATGACGAAAGCAAGGAGGCCTGAAATGACCGTTTCCGAAAGCATGAACCGCCTGCGTACGCAGCGCGAGGCGCTGGTTGCGGCGGCACTTCAACATATCCCGTTTGACGGCTGGAGCATGGCCGCCCTTCGCAGCGGTGCCGAGAACCTTGAACTTGCACCGGGCGAGGTGGATCGTCTTTTGCCCGGCGGCATTCGTCAGGCCATCATTACCTATGTCGAGATGACGGATTGCAAAATGGTCGAGGAACTCGACAAGCTTGATCTGCCATCGATGAAAATCCGTGAACGGATCGCGACTGCGGTCAAAACCCGTCTGTCGCTGGTGGAGCACGAAAAGGATACGGTGCGCGCCGCCCTTTCCTATCTGACCCTGCCGCAAAACGTACCGCTTAGCCTTAAGCTGACGCATGGCACGGTGGACAAGATGTGGGTTGCGGCCGGTGATACATCGACAGATCACAATTGGTACACCAAACGGATGTTGCTGGCGGGGGTTTATGGTTCAACCCTTGCCTACTGGCTGGATGACAAATCCGAAGGCCACGCGGACAGCTGGGCCTTTCTGGATCGCCGGATCGGCAATGTCATGCAGATCCCGAAAATCACCGGAACGGTCAAAAAGGCCGGGAAATTCGCCGCAACCCCGTTCAAGCTTGGTGCGAAGCTGGCCAAATGCATGCCAACCCCGGGGCGTGTTCGTCGCCAGTTCGGCGCATAGCTCGATACAGATTTATATTTCAAAGACAAAACGCCGCCCTGCATCGGGCGGCGTTTTGCGTTGGGGAGGAGTTCTTGACGAAGCTGGCGCGATTGCGTTTAGCGCATCAGGAAGCTTAGCAGCGTTTCATCGGGCTTGTTCGCCTGTTCCATTTCGGCGGCAAGATTGATGCTGAACGGTGCACCGTTGTTGTTGGCGACTTCCGTTTCGCCATTGGCGTTGTCGATATCAATCGGCTTTGGTTTGGCGGCCAATGCAACCAGTTCGTAGGGCAGGTCACCCATCCACATGCCTTTGCGGTTTTCCTGGGCATGGGCCTGGTCGGCCAAATAGGTCAGGCAGTTCGGGTTGCCATCGCAGCTGTTCATGTCGACAATCGCCCAACCGGCACGCAGCAGCAAACGGTTGATGTCGGTCTGCCCCATGCGGCATTCGGTCAGCATCGGGAACAGCTGGGAGTCTGAGACCTGCTGGCAGGCGACAGCATAATTTTCAATGATGCGGTCAAGCGCCTGTGCGGCGGCGGCCCCGCATTGAAACTCGACACTGCCCGCCCGGCAGATCATGCCCGGTCGCGGGGCGCGGATGCCAAACAGTTCGACAATCATATTGCCAAACCGAAGCTGGTCGCCTTGCAGTACATCCGGGAAGCCGGCGGCCCCCGGTGCGGCATGGGCAGCATTGTTTGTGCCGGTGGCTGATGCAAAGCCGGTTATGACTGCAAGGATGAGAAGAAGTTTTTTCATCACGCCTGTTACCCGAAAAGTATTTCCTGAAGGGATAATCAGCAAGCGCAATGCCAGTTTGGCAGGAAGAAACTGCCTGTCGGGCGAAGTGTCTGTGATCCAATGAAAAATGCCCCGAAACCAGCATGGTTCGGGGCATTGGCATAAATTGCATTCGGATGGATATCAGTCCTTTTTGGGGAGGACCCAGGTGACGTGACCCATCTTGCGACCGGCTTTGGCTTCGGCCTTGCCATAAAGGTGCAGTTTTGCATCCGGCTCGGCCAAAATTGCCTGCCAGTCATCAATATCATGGCCCAGAAGGTTCTTCATCCGGGCATTTGAATGGTGGGCCGGATTGCCCAGTGGCAATCCGCAAACAGCACGGATGAACTGTTCAAACTGGCTGGTGACACAGGCATCAATCGTCCAGTGGCCGGAATTGTGCGGACGTGGGGCGACTTCGTTGACCAGAACGTCGCCATCGGTGGTCACAAACATCTCGACCGCCAGCAAGCCGACAAATTCCATCGCCTCGACCAGACGGGTGGCGATGTCCTCGGCCTTTCGGGCAAGATCGGCGGGAATTTTCGCCGGGGCGATGGTGACATCAAGAATGTGATTGGTATGCACATTTTCAACCGGGCAGAAGCAGGCGGTGTCCCCCTTGACCCCGCGTGCGACAATGACCGAGATTTCGCGTTCGAACGAAATGAAGCCTTCGAGGATGGCTTCGGCACCGTTCATTTCCGCCCATGCGTCGGTAAGGCTGGTTTCACCGGTGATTTTGACTTGACCCTTGCCGTCATAACCCATTTCGGTGGTTTTAAGCACGGATGGGCGGCCAAGTTTGGCAACGGCGGCTTCAAGATCGGCAAGTGAGCGGACGGCGGCAAAAGGTGCCGTGCCGATATCGTTTTTATTGCAGAAGGTCTTTTCACGCAGGCGGTTCTGCGACAGATGCAGGCATTTCCAGCCCGGACGGACCGGCACCAGTTCGGATAGCAGTTTCACGCTGTCATGGGGCACGTTTTCAAATTCAAACGTCACGACATCAACATCGGCGGCAAAGGCACGAAGCGCATCCAGATCGGTGTAATCAGCCACCGTTGCCTTGGCACAGACCTGTTCGGTCGGGCTGTCGGTTCCGGGGCCGAAAACATGGACCTTATAGCCGAGTTCGGCAGCGCAAAGGGCAGCCATACGGCCAAGCTGGCCATTACCCATGATGCCAATCGTGCTGCCCGGTGCGATGATGCGTGTCGCGAAATCCTGCGTCATTTATTCCTCGAATTCCTTTTCATTCCCCAAGTGGGACGGGCACCGTTGATTTGGACGATGCCAAAGAAAAACGCGCCCATTCGGGCGCGCCTGATGCATTACGGTGCGGGATCAACCGGTTCTTCGGCGACTGCGTCAGTCTGCTGTGCGCGCCAGTCATCAAGACGCCCGGCCAGCGCATTATCGATCAGCGCCATGATCCCGGCGGCCATCAGACCGGCATTCTTTGCCCCGGCCGAACCGATTGCCAGTGTTCCGACAGGAACGCCGCCCGGCATCTGAACGATCGACAGAAGGCTATCAAGGCCTTTAAGTGTACGGCTTTGTACCGGAACACCCAGAACCGGAAGCGGGGTCATGGCCGCAGCCATGCCCGGAAGGTGGGCCGCACCACCGGCACCGGCGATAATCACCTTGAGGCCACGCGACTTTGCGGATTTGGCATAGTCATACAGGCGATCCGGGGTGCGATGGGCCGATACGATTTTGGTTTCGTAGGGGACTTGCAGCGCATCGAGGACATCTGCTGCATTTTTCATGGTTTCCCAGTCGGACTGGCTGCCCATGATAATGCCGATGACCGGGCGTTGATCGCTCATGCTGGCGGCTCCGTTTTTCGGGCGTTATCAGAAGGCCCGCATTATAGGCAGGAAGGGTGATCATGCAAGCCCGCCAGTGGCCCGACACGACGCCATTCCGGACATCATTTTGCATGACCCGCAATATTGCGTGCAGGTAGCTATAAGGGTAGGGATGTTATCCTTGCTTACAGTTGATAATTTGAGTGAAGTATAAGTATTTTGGGTTTATAGTTATTCATCTTAATTTTTATCTCTGTGCAGGTAGCACAAGAGAGGGCAGACATGAAAGTCACGAGACCCGGTTCCGCAACCCCATCTTCCATGGGGGCGGGCGATGGACGGTATCCATCCAATCCTTATGCTGCGTACACCTATGGCAAGCAGGTGCGCAAGAAGGGTGCGTCCGACGCCGATCAGCATAAGGTTGACATCATCAATCGCGATATCCTGATCGCCGAACCGGCGGTGACGCCCAATATTCATGACATAGCCGATGTGTTGGGTATACCGGATGAACAGGTTACCCCGGCGGTGGAGCGGGCGATTTCGCGTTTGATGCTGCGTGTGAACGGGCTTTCGGACCATCTGAGCGAATTGCAGCGCCATCAGGTCGAACTGGCCCGCGCAGAGGGACGTGATCCGTTTACCGGCGCGCTCAGCCGCAACAGTTTCATGCAGATCGTTGAAAATGAAATGGTGCTGGTTGGGTCGGATCGGACGACGCGCGCACTTTTGCTGTGCGAGATAGCCAATCTTGACGATGTATTGCAGCGTCACGGGCATGGCTGCAAGGAAGGTGTGTTTACCTTTTTGTATCGCACGATTACCGAATTCATCATGCCGCCCCATCAGGTCGGTTATCTTGGGTGCAACGATTTCATTGCGCTGCTTTACAACATGGATGAACAGGATGCCTGGCAGCGGGCAGACGCGATTACGCGTCGGCTGAAAAAGCATCCCTATTTCTGGAACGGAAAATACATCACCATCGTTCCGGTATTTGGCATTTATCACGTCAAATCGGGGGAAACCGCCGAAGAAGCGCTGGCATCTGTCGATTATGCCCTGCGTGCTGAAAAAGAAATGAAGTCAGCACAGCTGCAACGTATTCCAAGTGGCCTTTGAGGCGATAACGGCGTCCTGCCGCGCCCCTCGTGTCTTTCCAAAAGGGTTGTTCTGCCGGAAACGCCGGATTGTCTATCAGGCGATAATGTCGGGGACGAGTTGCGACTCGAGATAGAGAATCTCGTCCTTAAGGGCGAGTTTGCGCTTTTTCATGCGGCCCAGACGCAATTGATCGTGATGGGCCCCGTGGGCCAGTTGTTCGATTGCGATATCGAGATCACGATGTTCCTCGCGCAGAAACAGCAGTCTTTTTTCGACTGCGATCTGATTGATTTCGTCCATTTTTGATCCAGCTTGGTTAGCGACGCGAAGAGCCTGTAATACTATCAGAATTCGGGTTGGCAACCCATATGATTTGTAATCTGACGAGTGAATAAGATCTGACAGGACGGAGGATACGGATGCGGATCGGAATTCTGACCAGTGGTGGCGATTGTGCGGGCCTGAATGCGGTTATTCTGGCGGTTGTGCGCCGTGCGGTACTTGGTTATGGCTGGGACGTGGTTGGCATCCGGCAGGGAACACACGGTTTGATGCAGGACCCGCCGCAGGCGATTGATCTGAACGATTACGTCAATAATGACGGAATGTTGCGTTTGGGTGGTACGATTCTTGGCACCGTGAATAAGGGTGATCCGTTCCATTATCCGATGCCCGATGGCAGTTTTGCCGACCGTTCGGCCGAAGTGATTGCCGGGTATCGCAAGCTTGGCCTTGATGCCCTGATCGGGGTTGGCGGGGATGGCAGTATGGCGATCCTGCATCGGTTGGCCGAAATGGGTGGCATCAATCTGGTGGGGATTCCCAAAACCATCGATAACGATCTGGCTCTGACGGAATATTCGGTCGGCTTTACCACGGCGGTCAATGTTGCGGTCGAGGCATTGGATCGGTTGCAGCCGACAGCCGCGTCGCATGACCGTATCATGATCCTGGAAGTCATGGGGCGCGATGCCGGGCATATTGCCCTTTTTGCCGGGGTTGCCGGTGGGGCGGATGCTATCCTTATCCCGGAAATGGATTATGATCTGGATGCCCTGACCGAGCATTGCCTGAACATTCGCAAGCGTGGACGCAATCATGCGCTGGTGATCGTTGCCGAGGCGGTCAAGCGTGATGACGGTGCGGCGGTAACGCAAGGCGATGATGGCCAGAAAATACGTTATGGCGGGATCGGTCATTGGCTGGCCGATGAGTTGGGCGCACGAACCGGCTGGGAAACCCGTGTGACCGTGCTGGGCCATGTGCAGCGCGGCGGGATTCCATCGCCGCGCGACCGGGTCATTGCATCGGCCTTCGGGGTGCATGCGGTGGACCTGATTGCGCAGAAAAGTTTTGACCGTGTCGTCGCCTGGTCAAAGCGCAAGGTGATCGATGTTGCGATGGCCGATGTGATTGTCGGGCCGCGACTTGTTGATACCAATGGAACCATGGTATCGACCGCAAAAGGGCTTGGTGCCTACCTGGGCCACCCGCCAAAAACAGCGCGGACGGCAAAGACGGTCTGATCAAAAGATCGCATGCTTAGAAAAACGAAAAACAGACAGGTTGGATATGAATGCAGAGGAAGTCTGGGCCTTTACGGTCGAGATGTATGGGCGGGACGGCGTTGCGCCGCTTTGTCTGGAATTGCAGGAACGTTGTGATCTGGATGTGAACATGTTGCTGTTCATGTTCTATCTTGGCCAGAAGGGGCAGGCACCGCATAGCATATCCGCCCTTGAAAATGCGGTGCGGGACTGGCGTGAACAGGTGATCGTACCGTTGCGCAATACGCGCCGCTTTTTGCGCAATGCCGATTGGGATAGTGCGCAAAAACTGCGTGGCAAGGTCAAGAATGACGAGCTTGCAGCCGAACGTATCGAACAGGAACTGCTTTGCAAGGCGGTTGAAACCATCCCGGCCGGTGATCCGATGGCGCCGGCACGGGCTTATCTATCGCCGACACGTTTCAAACTGAGCCAGTCAGAATGCGATGCAACGCTGGATCGGCTGTGCGGTCTTATGATGTTAAATCAAGGTACGTAGGCGCAGGCAGCGGATATTAATCCATTTTGCGCGGTTTGCCGGTGACGGGAATGTGGTTTTTGGCATCCGGATCACCCCAGCGTGCGGTTTCCGGAAGATCGATATCAAACAGATCAAGGATCCGGCCGCAGCTTTGCGTGACCATTTCATCAAGTGATTGCGGGCGCGCATAGAAGGCGGGCACCGGCGGCGCGATGATCGCACCGTTTTCAGTTGCCAGTGCCATATTGCGGATATGGCCGGCATGCAACGGCGTTTCACGTGCCATCAAAACCAGTCGGCGCCGTTCCTTGAGCATCACATCGGCGGCGCGTGCGATCAGGTTGTCTGCGACTCCGCTTGCGACCTCGGCCAGGGACTTCATCGAGCAGGGGGCGATGACCATGCCGCGTGCGCGAAAAGAACCGGATGCGATTGAGGCACCGATATCCGGATTGTCATGGACAACATCTGCCAACTCTTTGATATCGCGGATTTTAAAATCGGTTTCATAAGCGATTGTGCGCTCTGCCGCCTTTGAAAGGATCAGGTGAGTCTCGATTGGCGAATTTTTCAGCAGCTGTAAAAAACGGATGCCATAAATCACCCCGGACGCGCCGGTTATGCCAATGATAAGTCGATCCTTTTGAGACATTTTATGTGTTATCCGGGTCACTATTTGAACGATTGCGTCGTCGAAAGACTGGAAATCATATTACAGAATTACTACCATCTTTGTGTGGGCAAAGTCAGAACTGAGGAGTAGGCGAATGAGTGTTCAATCCCATGTCGAAGCTCTCACTGCCAAACATGCTGCACTTGAGCAGGAACTCCATTACGAGCAGCGCCGCCCGGCGCCAGACAATTCCCGTGTCGCAGACATTAAACGCCGCAAGCTCGAAATCAAGGACGAGATAAGTCGAATAACCCATTAGCCGTCAAGAGGATGCTGGCAAAATCCGCATAGCGTGATGGTAAGGCTGCGCCGATTGCCTGAAAAATGCATCTCCTGACGACAGGATCAGTTCCTTCATTTTTTGCCGCCTCCGCTTGTCGCCCACAACGAGAGGCGGCATTCTTGTAAGCATCCTTCTGCGTTCCGACCTTCATAAAGCAGCATACGTGGAAAGATGTTTTCTGGATTGATTTAAATCCGCAAAACCCCGGTTTTCTGCCCTCTACCAATGTCTAAGGGGCATTGGAAACTTAAATCGGTATTATGATGCCGAATTAAGGTCCGGTCTTTGATCCGGTCCTTGACGCAGATCGGGCAGGCGATGTCACAACATTTGCGGATGATGATGTCGCGGTAACGCAGCACACAAGCCAGACGCGTATATTTGGGCAAAGATCCAGACGCGCGGGAGGAAGTTTCACAAATGACGGGTCGCTATCAGGAAATCTATGATCGTTCGATCGCGGACAAGGAAGGTTTCTGGGCAGAAGCTGCGGAAAGTCTGTCCTGGTACAAGAAATGGGACCGGGTGCTTGATGACAGCAACGCGCCATTTTATCGCTGGTTCGAAGGCGGAATGGTCAATACCTGTTTTAACGCGCTGGATCGTCATATCGAAAACGGTCGCGGTGAGCAGGCAGCCCTGATTTATGACAGCCCGGTCACCGATACGGTCGAAACATTCACCTATAACCGGTTGCGTGATGAGGTTGCGCGCCTTGCCGGGGCGTTGCATGCCAAGGGAGTGACCAAGGGCGACCGGGTGATCATCTATATGCCGATGATCCCGCAGGCGGCGATGGCGATGCTGGCCTGTGCGCGCATTGGCGCGATCCATTCCGTCGTGTTTGGTGGATTTGCATCCAACGAGCTTGCGACCCGGATCAATGATGCAAAGCCCAAGTTGATCCTGAGTGCCAGTTGCGGTATCGAGGGATCGCGGGTGATCGAATACAAGCCGCTTCTGGATCGGGCGATTGATCAGGCGAAGCACAAGGTCGAAACGGTCCTGATGTTCCAGCGCGCGCAATGTTCGGCCCCGCTGATTGACGGGCGTGATTTTGACTGGATGGCGGAATGCGCCAAGGCCGCCCCGGCTGATTGTGTGCCGGTGGCCGCGACCGACCCGCTTTATATCCTTTATACATCGGGCACCACCGGCCAGCCCAAAGGGGTCGTGCGCGACAATGGCGGCCATATGGTGGCGCTTAACTGGTCGATGAAAAATATCTATGACGTCGAGGCGGGTGATGTCTATTGGGCGGCATCCGATGTCGGCTGGGTTGTTGGGCATTCCTATATCGTTTATGCGCCGCTTCTGGCCGGATGCACGACGGTGATGTATGAAGGCAAACCGGTCGGAACGCCGGATGCCGGGGCCTTCTGGCGGGTGATATCGCAGCATCGCGTCAAGGTCCTGTTTACCGCACCAACCGCGTTTCGCGCGATCAAGCGCGATGATCCCAAGGCCGCGTTGATGGCCAATTATGATCTTTCATGCCTGAAGGCGCTTTATCTTGCGGGCGAACGGTCCGACCCCGATACGCTGCACTGGGCCGAAGACAGCCTTGGCGTACCGGTGATTGACCATTGGTGGCAGACCGAAACCGGCTGGTCGATCTGTGCCAATCCGCGCGGTATTGAAATGCTGCCGATCAAATATGGTTCGCCGACGGTCGCAGCCTGTGGCTGGGACGTGCAGGTGGTGGATGAGGGCGGCAAGCCGCTTGAACGCGGCAAGATCGGCGCACTGGTCGCCAAGCTGCCCCTGCCGCCGGGGACGCTTCCGACCCTTTGGCAGAATGATTATCGGTTCAAATCGGCCTATCTTGAAGAATTTCCGGGCTATTACGCCACCGGGGATGCCGGTTTTATCGATGAGGACGGCTATGTCTATGTGATGTCGCGGACGGATGACATCATCAATGTCGCAGGGCATCGATTGTCGACCGGGGCAATGGAAGAAGTGCTTTCGGGGCATCCCGATGTCGCCGAATGTGCGGTGATCGGGGTGCATGATGACCTTAAGGGACAATTACCGCTTGGCTTTGTGGTTCTGAAATCCGGGGTGGACCGCCCGCATGAGGCGATCATCAAGGAAGTGGTTGCGATGGTGCGCGATCAGATCGGGCCGGTTGCGGCGTTTAAGCAGGCCACCATCGTGGACCGCCTGCCCAAAACCCGGTCTGGCAAAATCCTTCGTAAAACCATGCGATCCATCGCGGATGGGGAGGCATATAACGCCCCGGCAACCATTGATGATCCGGGCATTTTGCCGGAAATTGCCGAAGCCCTGAAAGATATCGGTTACGCCAAATCGGCGTAAGCAGCGAGTAACGCAAACTCCTGATGCCCGGATAAGCACGGGCCAACTTGACCGCCCGCCGGATTTATCCTGCGGGCGGCTTTTATTGGGGCCGGGGATGCGGTTCATAACATATTGAAAAACAAATCATTTTCTGGAGAGTGAGTTTTCACCGGAAGTTTTTTCGAGTTTTCGGTAAAATGTTCTTGATTTGTTCCTTTGTCTGTGCCATAAAGACAAAGTCAACGGGACAAATGCACCCGGATCAAAAACCCGCAAAGCGTGATGCGCTTTTGCGGGTTTTTGCGTTTCGGGCCGGAAAGACAGGAAAGTGACGATGATTGTTCAGCGATATGAATGGCTGAGAGGGCGACGACGACGTTGCCACAGGGGTATTGATGGCGGATGGAAAAGTCATTACGGGGGACGTGCGTCCGGGCGGTGATGCCCGACAGCCTCGATAAGTTTCGGGGAGCATTGGCGAAAAACGGTTGTTAGTCATGACGGGAGAAATGTGTCCTTCGGGCAGGGGGACGTGCCGGAAGTGTCGGGAAGGCGAAAGAGGCAAACCCGAAAGGGGGGCGATGGTGACGGTGATGGTTGCAGCAGGGCCGAATTGCGACTGGATCAGATCGGCAGGTGCGACAGCTCCGTCGATTGCCAGATCGCCAGACGGCGGAGCTACGAAACCGTCAGGCCGCGAGACTGCCAGACCGCCAAGCCATGCGAACGCCGGGCAGGAGATTTGCCCGTCCTGCATCACGTCCGCCAAGCCCGGTCAGTGTGGCAAGGGCGGCATCGGAATGGCGGGGCAGGCATGGCAGGGCCAGAACCGAGCATAGCAGAGCCGATCCGACCCAACCCAGCCCAGCCCAGCCCAACCCAACCC
>NZ_MCAO01000007.1:0-78991 GCF_001858545.1 Thalassospira sp. MIT1004
CTTTTGGGGCTTGGGGGGCTTGGGGCGGATGAATGTAAAATCTTATAATCGGAACGCATCAGCTTGTCGTGCGTTCCGGTAAGAGGACAAAAATGTCCATCCAATTGTTGTTTTTGAATAACTTGCAATAATCGTGGTTTGTGCGTAGCTAGAGCCGGGGTCGGACAAATGCGATACAGGAGCATGACCGGCATGGCGGACAGAAAGCGGGTGGTAATCGTTGGCGCAGGTTTCGGCGGCATGAGTGCCGCCAGGAAACTTGCGGGCAAGGATGATGTTGACGTTGTCCTGATCGACAAACGCAATCATCATCTGTTTCAGCCGCTGCTTTATCAGGTGGCGACGGCCGACCTGTCACCGGCCGAAATCGCCTGGCCGATCCGCAGTATTTTCAGCCGCTATCCCAATGTTTCCGTCTTCATGGGCGAGGTCACCGGGCTTGATTTGCCAGGCAAGCGGATCATCGCGGGGGATCGCGACCTTTCGTACGATTATCTGGTGATTGCGACCGGGGCGGTGACATCCTATTTCGGGAATGATCACTGGGCGATGGTGGCACCCGGCCTTAAAAACATTACCGAGGCGACCGATATCCGCAAAAGCCTGCTTCTGGCGTTTGAGCGCGCGGAAAACAGCGAGGATGCGGAAGAACGGCGTCGGTTGCTGAACTTTGTTGTGGTTGGCGGCGGGCCGACCGGGGTTGAGATGGCCGGGGCGATTGCCGAGCTTGCCAAGCAGGCATTGTCCCATGATTTCCGCCGGATTGACCCGCGTGATGCACGCATCATCCTTGCGGAAGGTGGCCCCAGATTGCTGGGCGCATTCCCGGAAGATCTATCGGAATATACCCGAAAATCCCTTGAAAAAATCGGGGTCGAGGTCCGGGTCAATCAGCAGGTTTCAGACATTACCGCGATGGGTGCGCAGATCGGCGATGAATTCATTCCGAGCGCCAATGTGATCTGGGGTGCGGGTGTCCGGGTTGATCATCTGGCCGACTGGACCGGGCGGGAATGTGATCGGGGTGGCCGGGTGATGGTCAATACCGATCTGTCGGTGCCGGGATATGAGGATGTTTTTGTCATCGGTGATGCTGCGCATGTGCCGTGGCGCGATGGCATGACGGTGCCGGGGATTGCGCCAGCAGCCAAGCAGCAGGGCAAGTATGTTGGCGGGCGTATTCTTGATCATATGGCAAGCCGTGAAACACCGCCATTCGCCTATCGTCATGCCGGAAATCTTGCGACGATTGGCCGTCACCGGGCGGTGATTGACCTGAACGGGTTCAAGCTGCGCGGCTGGCTGGCGTGGTGGTTCTGGGGGCTTGCGCATATCTATTTCCTGATTGGTTTGCGCGCGCCCGCCCTTGTGATGGTGCAGTGGGTGTGGAGTTATCTGTTTCGTAAAAAGGGTGCGCGCCTGATCACCGGATTGATGGCGGGAGAGGTATCGGAACAAATAAGTCCAGCGCAAAAACCGGCACAAAAAACGGCAAAAACACCACCGGGAGAATGAGGGGCGTTCGTCCCCCGGTGATGGTGCCGTCATGTTGTTCAGGCCGTCATGGCGATATCGGAAACCTGCGTATGACGTGCCTGCAATTCCACGACGATATCGGTAACCTTTGCCTCGGCATCGGCGATGGATTTTTGGGTGCGTTCATCGCCGAATTCGTCATATTCGATGGCGGCACTATGTTGATCGGTGATGCCGATATATTCCAGCGGGGCAAAGACGCCGCCTTCGACATGGTTAAGATGGGCGACACGTCCGCCCGGATCATATCCGAAATCGCCGCGCGAGGATAAAACCACCAGTGATTTGCCACCGGTCAGCATCGGCCAGTAGGGGACGCCATCACGCGACCGGTCAAAGCCGAAGGTGACGCCGACGCGGACGATATTTTCGATCCATGCCTTCATCTGGGCAGGCATGCCGAAATTATACATCGGCACCCCGGCAACAATCACATCGGCACGCAGCAATTCGGCAAGCAGTTCGTCGCTTTCGGCCAGTGCCTGATGCATCCAGTCTTCGCGCTGATCGGGTTTGGTGAAGGCGGCGTGAACCCAGTCACCGGTTACCGGGCTGGGCGGATTGGCGCCGACATCGCGATAGATGATTTCGTCATCCGGGCGGGTGGCGCGCCATTGTTCGATGAATTTGGCGGTAAGGCGGCGGGAGTGGGAGCCGTGGGCGCGGGTGTCGGATCGGCCGGGGCGGGCGCTGCTGTCGATATGAAGGATGGTTGTCATGGGGCACCTTTGATCGTTAATGATGATCTGTGATAATCTGTGTTCATCTGTTTCGATTTGCGTTGCCCCATATTTGACTTGGATACAGGTTTTGATCAAAATCGAATATCTCAGCCAATAGATGAATTGAGTTCATCCATATGCCCTTACCCCCGCTTGCGACGCTGCGTGCTTTTGAGGCCGCCGCCCGACACCTTAGTTTCAAGCGGGCGGCGTCCGAACTTGCCGTGACGCCAACCGCGATCAGCCATCAGGTGCGATTGCTTGAAGAAACGCTTGGTGTGCGGTTGTTCGATCGCAAGCCAAGGCAGGTGACACTGACCGCCGCCGGGCAGGAACTTTATCCGACGTTGCGCGACGGCTTTGCCGGTTTTGCCGTGGCGATTGACCGGGTCAAGGCGCGCAAACCCCAACGCGGGCTGACGGTATCGGTGCTGGCATCGTTTGCCGCCAAATGGCTGTTGCCGCGCCTTGGCGGTTTTCAGACAGCACATCCCGATATTCATTTGCGGCTGCATACATCGGCTGAGACGGTTGACCTTCATTCGGGGATGGCCGATGCGGCGGTGCGATATGGCAGGGGGCCATTTCCGGGGATGGTGGTGCAAACCCTGTTTGCCGACCGGTTCGCGCCGGTTTGCAGCCCGATGTTAAACATCCGACAGCCCAACGACCTGCGCGGGCAGACCTTTTTGCATCTGGAATGGTTGCGCCCGGACGAGGCAACGCCGACCTGGGCGCGGTGGTGCAAGCGGGCCGGGTTGGATGATGTCGATTTATCAAGCGGGCTTAGTTTCAGTGACGATACCCATGCCATTCAGGCCGCGATTGCGGGGCAGGGTGTTGTTCTGGCCAGTTCGGAAATGGTGCGCTCGGAAATCGCCGCAGGGCTTCTGGTGCAGCCATTCGGCCCGGTGATGGAAGGGCATCATTATCACCTGATCCATACCGGCAGGAGTGCGAACATCAAGGAAATCGAGGCATTCGGTGCGTGGCTGGCGGACGAAATTGCCAAAGATGGTGCCGTGTGATGAAGGTGTCCGGGGTGCCGTCCTGCTTTGGCATTGACGCGGCGGCGGCGATGCGAAACCATGATATTCCGAAATCATCCCCCAAGCAGGTGCCCGATGCCCCGTTTTAGTGCCAATCTTTCATTCCTGTTTGCCGATCTGCCGTTTGAAAAACGGTTTGCCGCGGCGGCGGCGGCCGGGTTTGGCGGGGTGGAATATGTCGGCGCCTATGACATGCCGATGGCCAGTGTCAAATCGTTGCTGAGCGATAATGGCCTTGAACAGGTTTTGTTCAACATGCCGACCGGCGATTGGGAAAAGGGTGAACGCGGGCTTGCCTGCCGACCGGGGCGCGAAGATGCGTTTCGCGATTCCGTGGTCAAGGCGCTTGATTACGCAGCCGCGACCGGATGCAGGATGGTGCATTGCATGGCGGGTGTGATGGGCAAGGGCGAAGATGCCGGGGAACTGGCGCGGCTTTATTGCGACAATCTGCTTTATGCCGCCGATCTGGCCGAGCAGGCCGGGGTCAAAATCCTGATCGAGCCGATCAATCCGGTCGATATGCCGGGTTATCTGCTTAATTCGGTCGAACAGGCCGCCGTGATCCTTGATCAGCTTGATCATCCCCATCTGGCGCTGCAATTCGATATTTATCATGCGCAAATTGTCGGCGGGAATATTGCCGCGCGTCTGGACAGGCATCTGGACAAAACCGCCCATATCCAGATTGCCGGTGTGCCGGGCCGCCGTGAACCCGATAGTGGCGAGCTTAATTATCCGTTCCTGTTCTATATGCTGGATCGGGTCGGGTATGACGGCTGGATCGGCTGCGAATACAAGCCGCATGGCGATACTGTGGCGGGGCTGGAGTGGATCCGCCCGTGGATGCCGAAATCCTGATCGGGGTTATTCGATCAGGATGGCGCGGAAGTCGTTTACGTTGGTCAGCGTCGGGCCGGTGATCAGGAGATCGTCGATTTTGGCAAATGCGCTATAGGCGTCGTTATTGGCCAGATATTCCCGCAGATCGACGCCTGCCGAAATCGCCTTTTGCCAGCTTGTCGGGTCGATGATCGCACCGGCGTTATCTTCGCTGCCGTCAATACCATCGGTATCGATGGCAAGCGCGCTGAACCCTTCGTGATCGCGGAACTGGATCAGGAGGGAGAGCAGAAATTCGCTGTTGCGGCCACCACGCCCCCCCTTGGCGCGGACCGTGACGGTTGTTTCACCGCCCGAGAGCAGCACGCAGGGTCTGGCGGCGGGTTGGCCGTGATTGGCGACCTGATGGGCGATCCCGGCATGGACGATGGCGACCTCGCGGGCTTCGCCTTCGATGGCGTCCCCCAGAATGACCGGATTGATGCCAAGGTCGCGGGCGACCTTTGCTGCGGCCTCCAGACTATCCTGCGGGCGTGACAGCATGATCACTTCATGCCCGTCAAAGCATTTGTCGCCCGGTTTGACGGTTTCATGGATGTCGTTGTTTAAAAGTTCGGTCGCGGCAAGCGGGATTTCGATCCGGTAACGGCGGATGATATCAAGCGCGTCCTGCCCGGTTGTCGGATCGGCAACCGTGGGGCCCGATGCAATGATCGCCGGATCGTCGCCCGGCACATCGGACACCAGATAGGTCACCATGCGTGCGGGGGCACAGGCGGCGGCCAGCCTGCCGCCCTTGATCGCCGACAGATGTTTGCGCACACAGTTCATTTCGGAAATGGTTGCACCACTATGAAGCAATGCCTTGCTGATGGCCTGTTTGTCTTCGAGTGTCAGACCCGGACCGGGCAGGGCCAGCAGGGCCGATCCGCCGCCCGAAATCATGCAGACCACCAGATCATCGGGACCAGCGGATTTGACGATATCAAGAATACGCTGGGCGGCCTTTTGCCCGGCGGCATCGGGGACCGGGTGGGAGGCTTCGACAATTTCGATTTTCTCGCACGGGACGGCATGACCATAGCGGGTGACGACCAGACCGGTCATATCGCCATCCCATGCATTTTCAAACGCCTGCGCCATATTGGCAGATGCCTTGCCCGCACCGATGACGATGGTTTTGCCCTTGGGCTTTGTCGGCAGGTTGCGCGGAATCTGGACCGCAGGATCGGCGGCCTTTAGGGCGGCATCCATCAACTGCAAAAGCGTGTCGCGCGATGTCGTCATGTCTGGTTTCCCTGATTGGTCGTATTTTTATCGTTCTTGTAATTGTCTTTGTATTTGCGGCTCAGTTCGGTTTGTTCACTGCGGCCAGTTTGAAATATTCGATGACCGCCTGTAAATGTTCGGACATGGCTTTTTCCGAGGCGTCCGGGTCACGGGCGGCGATGGCTTCGACAATCGCATAATGATGTTCCTGCACCATCCGGTCAAAGGACGGGCCGGAAAGATTGTTAAAGCGGATTTCGGTCAGGGCGGCCTGCAGAACATCGTGAAGCATTTTCATGACGTGGTAATAGATGATTGATCCGCTGGCGCGGCCGATCATCATATGCAGGCGATGGTCATCATCAGCACGGTATTTTGGCGCGCGACGCGGGTCGTGGGCCTGTCGGTAGGCGATGCGCAGAAGTTCGATATCCTCGTCACTGGCATTGATGGCGGCCCGCCGTGCGGCCCATGTTTCCAGCGTGCAGCGGATTTCCTGCAGGTCGCGCAGGTTATTGAGCGAATCCCGGACAAGGTCGGTCATCGCGGTGTCCATTTCGACCCCGGTGGATGACAGGACTTCGGTGCCGCCGCCCTGAACCGCGCGCAGGTAACCACGGGTTTTAAGCTTTTGCAGGGCGGCACGGACCGAAACGCGGCTGACTTTCATGTCTTCGGCAAGCTGGCGTTCACCCGGCAGGCGATCACCGGGCAGGAACATGCCCGCAGTGATCATGTCGAGAAGCTTGTCGGCAACCTGATCGGCAATCCTTTTGGGCCGGCTGGCATCAACCGTGTCGGAAGATTGTGCAGGTTTGACAGGCGGCATGTTTTGAACACTCCAGCAGCGACCGAGACCAGCCGACAATGCGTTTCGTTTTATTGGTCATACCACTTTACGGGATGTTTGGCGTTGCTGCAAAGTGTCCGTTGAACTGTTGTAAAGTGGGCGTGCGGGCGCGCTTGTCAGTCCTGCAATAAATTGATAGTTCAACGGGGTCCGATTGCCGGTCCGTGCCGGTTCCGGACCCGAAAATTTCAAGCTGCCCCAATTTCAGGAGAATTCGCGTGAGCCACCATACCGGGTCGCTGCTGGGCCATGATGATCCCGCACCGTTTGAGGTTTTGAACGAGAACGGCAAGGGGCATTCGCTTTTTGTCTGTGACCATGCGTCGCGCGAAATCCCCAAAAGCCTTGGTACGCTGGGCCTGCCGGAAGAAGAACGCAAACGCCATATCGGTTGGGATATCGGGGCGCGCAAGGTGACCGAAATTCTGGTGGAGCGGTTTGATTGCCCGGCGGTTCTGGGCGGTTATTCGCGGCTGGTGATTGATTGCAACCGGCAGCTTTGGGACCCGACCGGGATGCCCGAAATCGCCGATCAGACCGTCGTGCCGGGAAACAAAAACGTTTCCCCGACGGAGCATATGAAACGCATCCGCGAGATTTTCCTGCCCTATCACGGGGCCATCGAAGAACGGATTGCCAATTTCCATGCCCATAAAATCGTCCCGGCCCTGATCGCCATTCATAGCTTTACCCCGGTTTTCCAAGGGTTTGAACGCCCGTGGGAAATCGGCATTCTTTGGGATCGCGATGATCGTATTCCCGTGCCGTTGCTGGCGAAATTGCGCGAACAGAATCCCGATTTGACGATTGGCGATAACGAACCCTATTCCGGGCAGCATATGGCCGATTACACCATCGATCATCACGGCGAAGCGGGCGGGTTGCCCTGTGTGTCGATTGAAATCCGCCAGGATCTGATTGATACTGATGCGGGATGTGAAAAATGGGCCAAAATCCTTGGCGATGCGTTTGTCGACATCCTGGCCGACCCGAACCTTTATAAAATCAGGAGAGACTGATTTGGCGGTGTCCCATTCGCGCGAACCGGGCTTTTCCATCGGGATCGAGGAAGAATTCTGGCTGGTGGACCGCGAAAGTCGCGATCTGGCGACGGACCCGGCAGCGGGGTTTCTGAAAGATTGCAAGAATGCGCTGGGCGATCAGGTTTCAAGCGAATTCATGCGCTGCCAGGTCGAAACCGGCACCAAGGTTTGCAACAGTGCCAGCGAGGCGCGTGACCAGCTAACGCATATGCGCAGCACGGTTGCCGATATAGCCGCGCGCTATGATATGGCGTTGCTGGCGGCATCGACCCATCCGTTTGCGCAATGGGACAGCCAGAAACACACCGAGGGCGAGCGGTATAGCACGATTGCGCGTGACCTGCGCACGGTTGTCGACCGGCTTCTGATTTGCGGGATGCATGTGCATGTCGGGATCGAGGATGACGATCTGCGGATCGAACTGATGGCGCAGGCGAGCTATTTTCTGCCGCATCTTCTGGCGCTGACGACCAGTTCGCCATTCTGGCGCGGGCGGGATACCGGGCTTCAGACCTTCCGGCTGTCGGTGTTTGATAATTTGCCGCGTACCGGGTTGCCTGAAGTGTTCGGATCGTGGGCGGAATATCGTCGCCATGTCGATATGCTGATCCAGGCAGGGGTGATCGAAGATGGCACCAAGCTTTGGTGGGATTTGAGGCCCAGTGACCGTTGGCCGACGCTTGAAATGCGGATTGCCGATGTTTGCACCGATCTGGAAGATGCGGTCTGTGTCGCATCGATCACGCGATGCCTGATGCGGATGCTGTATCGTTTGCGGCGCAATAACCAGCGGTGGCGGATTTATTCGAACATGCTGGTGCGTGAAAACCGCTGGCGGGCGTGCCGGTATGGCAGTGACGCCGGGGATAAGACCGGGCTGATCGATTTTGGCCGGGCAGAGATTGTGCCCTATGCCGATCTGCTGGAAGAAATCATCGAACTGATCCGCCCGGATGCGGAGCATTTCGGCTGTGTCGCGGAAGTCGAACATGCGCGCACCATTATCAAACGCGGCACAAGCGCACGCCGCCAGCGCGAGATTTATACCGATGCGGTGGAAAAGGGTGCCAGCCCGCGCGATGCGTTGCTTGCGGTGGCCGATCACCTGATCATGCATACGGTGCCCGGCGAAAAATCGGCAGTTTGAAAGCCGTCTGAAATTTGCCGGGCGAACGGGTCTTGTCATGGCAAAGCGCATTGAGTATCGTCGCGCCGCATTAAAATTCAGCGCACCGGTTTCCGCTGCGCAAACATGATCGGAGAATATCAGGAATGACCGAAGTCGGTGGAATCGCAGCCGATCAGCTTGCGAGCTATGTCGAACGCATCGAACGCCTTGAAGAAGAAAAAGCCAACCTGATGGCTGATATCAAGGAAGTTTACGGTGAAGCCAAGGCGCTTGGTTATGACGTGAAAATCCTGCGCCAGATCATCCGTCTGCGCAAAATGGAAGACCACGAACGCACTGAACAGGAAGAAATCCTTGAGGTTTACAAACGTGCGCTTGGCATGAGCTGATCAGCTTTGTCAGGAGTGTCGCGCCAAGTTGCAAAGCCCGCTTTCGAGCGGGCTTTGGTTTTTGTATCCTGTGGCGATGAATGACCGGACCCGCCCCAAAATCACCAATGAAGTCACAGAAGGCGTTTGCCGTCTTTTGTATCATCATCGCATGGCCTGCCTGACCGAGATCAGGCTTGGTAACGGGCGCAGGCTTGATGTGCTGGCCCTTGGGGAAAAGGGTGATCTTTGGGCGGTTGAGGTCAAATCATCAATCGAGGATTTTCGCGTTGATCAGAAGTGGGAAAGCTATCTTGATTATTGCGACCGGTTTTTCTTTGCCGTGCCGATGGAATTTCCGCGCGACCTGATCCCGGTTGATGTCGGATTGATCGTTGCCGACAGGTTTGAAGCAGCCATTGTGCGCGCGGCACCTGAGCCGGACCGGAAACTGTCAGCAGCGCGCAGAAAGAAATTACTGATTTCATTCGGAAGGACGGCAGCAGGCCGGATGACTCCGGAAGCGGATAGTGAAATCTTTGTTCTGTAAGTTATGGAAAACTAAATTAGAGAATAGTATAAATCTGTGAATGTATAAGTCTTTGCTATGTAATACTTATACGATACCCCGATAGGAAACGGATACCTTAGGGTAGTATTTCTTGTCTCATTTTTGAACTAATATCCTAACAAACATGTCACTTGGTTGCGCTAGTGGTCGCTGACTACACTCTGCCGCGCGGTCAGGTGATAGAAGAAAATATCCCTGGAAACGATCAAGATCGGTTCATGCCGCGGAAACCTGTATGACGGGGTGCATTTTTGCGCGCCTGTCGGATCGTGGGGGTACGATGGCGGGGATGGGACGTGCTGCGAGAGCGGCTGCAAGCTTTGGGCTTGTATCGGGGGACGGCATCGGGACGCGGGGGCGTTGCATCCGATATGCCGATCCGAACTTTATCCGGTGCGGGACTGCGCATCTGCTTGTGGCTATCCAAGTCCGGCATGTCATCAGATTTTCAATAAAAACAAACAATCGGCATTTGCCGCGCACGCATTTCGCATCTGGTGGAATGGGGCCGGCGAATGATCGTTGTGTCGCCAATGAGCTGGTTAAGGGACATCGCAAAAACAAGGGTGACGCCATAGTCACCGTCTTCCGGGAAACTGTTGGGGCAGTTGCCTGATATCCTTGTAGTTACAATTGGTTAGAACGTTACAGAATGAAAACTTTCGTCAATCTGAATATCGGTACCAAGTTGGCGGTTCTGCCGCTGATCGGGGTTATCGCCATTGCCATTGTGGGCGTCATCGGGGGACGCGCGATTGTATCACTTAGCAACGGTCTGGAATTTGCCGTTTCGGAGGCCTATCCGGAGGTCCGCGACATCAGCAATATCGACCGCAATGTCACAAAGGTTCATCAGACGGTCTATCGTCTGCTGTCATGGTCGGCGGCAGGCGTTGACGAAGACCGCATGAGCAGCGTGAATGCGGAATTGCAGTCGCAGATTACGGCGGCCCGCGATGCCTTTACCCAGATGCTGGGTGATCGAAACATGCAGGGGCCGGAACGCGAAATCGCGGAAGGCGCGGCCAAGCTTTACGAAGGTTACCTTGCCAAGATCGACCAGGTTCTGGGGATGCTTGATATCGAGTATACCGGGGCGCTGAGTTTTTCGTGGTCGGCACAGTCGGATTACGAAAGCCTGATGGCGACATTGGCCGAGCTTCGTGAAACGGCGGAAAACCGCATGGATGTTGCCAGTTCGGATGCGATGGCAGCCGGCATGACAGCCCAGAACCAGACAATCATTGCATCGGTTGTTGCCGTCCTTGCGATGGTGTTGATCAGTTTTGCCATCACGCGCGTGATCGGGGTGCCGGTCAAACGGTTGACGGCGGTGATGCGCGAACTTGCCGATGGAAGGGCCGATATCGATGTGCCCTTTACCGGGCGGACCGATGAAATGGGCAGCATGGCAGGGGCGGTTGAAGTGTTCCGCCAGAATGCGCAAAGCCTTCAGGAAGCCGAGCGCAAACGCATAGAGGACGAAGCCAAGGCGGCCGAGGAAAAACGCCGGATCATGCAGGAACTTGCCGCTGAGATCGAAACATCGGTCAAGGGTACGGCAACCGCAGTCAGTGCCGCGATCGAGGAAATCGGCGCATCGGCCAGTGCAATGTTGACCAATGCGGAACGCACCGATCAGCAAAGCGAGAACGCGTTTGATGCGTCGGGCAAATCAAGCCGCAATATGGGCGAGATTTCCGAAGCGGCAAACAGCCTTGCCGCCGCCATTTCCCAGATCAGCAACGAAATCCAGGAAAGCAGCCGACGCGCACAGGCCGCAAGCGAGCAGGCACTGGATGCAGATGCCAAAATCCGCAAGCTTGAAGAAGCCAGTGTCCGGATCGAGGATGTGGCGGCACTGATTGGCAATATTGCCGAACAGACCAACCTTCTGGCCCTTAACGCGACGATTGAATCAGCCCGTGCCGGGGATGCCGGAAAGGGCTTTGCCGTTGTCGCCAACGAGGTCAAGAACCTTGCCAGCCAGACGGCACGGTCGACCGAGGAAATCGCATCCGAAATCGCCAATGTTCGCACGGAAACCGTTCTTGCGGTAGAGGCGATCCAGACGATTGTTGCCAGTGTCAATGACGTCAACGGTATCCTCAAAGCCATTGCCGATGCGGTGCTGGAGCAGGGGACGGCCACCGGCCAGATCAGTAACAGCATTTCCGAGGCCGCCGGTTACGCCGAAACCGTTTCGGGCGGGATTGGCGATGTGCGTGAAATTGCCCGTGCCACCCGCGAGTCCGCGGATTCTGTCGGGCAGGCAACCGGCGAGCTTGGCCGTCAGATGACCGGTTTGAGTTCATCTGTGGACGGGCTTGTTGCCCGTTTGCGGGCGGTCTGATCCATTTTCCATTTTTCTTCCAACAGGTTCATCAAAGGGGATTACCTGATGACAACACTTATGCGTCTTTTTGTTTCTGCCGTGACCGCACTTTGCCTGACCACCGGCCTTGCACAGGCCCAGGACAAGGCGGCAACCGCACAGGAACTGGTCGACAAGGCCATCGCACTTTACGATCAGGTCGGACAGGACCAGTCCTTTAGCGCGTTCAATGACAAGGACGGCGAATATGTTTTTGACGAATATTATGTGATTGTCGCCGACGGCGAAAAGGGCACGTTCCTGACGCATGCGATCAATCCGAAGCTGATCAATAATCCGAAAATCTGGGATCTTCAGGATGTGAACAGCAATTTCATCATTCGCGACATGGTGGAAACCGGCAAGACGAACCCGGATGGCGGCTGGTCCAACTATACCTGGACCCACCCGGAAACCAAGAAACTTGCCGAAAAGAAAACCTGGGTAAAACCCCATGACGGCAAAATCTTTATGGTCGGTTATTACGAATAACGGGTTGCCGAATCGTGGAATTACAGAAGGTCGCCCAAGTGGCGGCCTTCTTTATTTATGAGATTGGCGATCATGGAAGTATATTTCTGCCTGTGACGACCGTCACATCAATAGTGAAATAAAAGTTACGAAGCATTTTACTGGTATAGTCATTTGCGATTTCACACTATTCGATGGTCTATATTTGTTCCAAACTTTCATAAGATTGATGTCGAATGGTAAATTATCTTAAATATTGAATAGGTTATAATCGTTCTTAGCTTCATAGGCTCGCGCAAGACGGGCCGATATCTCCTGGGTGGAAGCGCTGGCAACTGCGGCGTTATTCCAACGCAGCGTTCGGGTGTTCAGCCGTTTAACGGCAAATGAGTGGGAGATAGCTGTGAGAAAAGTCAAACGGGCAATCTTTTTGTCCGGCGGTGGACCTGCTGTCGGGCTCAGTATCGGGGTTCTGAAACGACTTCAGCAGGAACCCGATATCACGTTCGATATCTGGTCGTCTGCCTGCATCGGTGCGTGGTTATCTGTGGCCTGGCATCAGGCGGACGAGGGACAGGAACTTGATCAGACGATCGGGTTTTTCCGCAAGATATTCCGTCCGGCAAGCGTCTATGACCGCTTTCCGATTGCATCGGCCTTTGCGCCGGATTTCTTTTCCGATTTCGCCAACCGGCTTTCCTATTTCTTTAACCCGGACAGCTATCAGGGGCTGATCGTCCCCGAGGCGATGGCCGAAGCCGCCGAGCATGTCCGCCATTTCATGGGCAATCCGAAATACTGGACGCCCCATAACCTTAACGATGTGCTGTTGAACGGTATTCTGGCGGTCAATCCGCTGTCGCGCTTTATGGTGGGCGCGATGTACCAGACCAAAACCAAGGGATTGGCGAAAATCTATTCGCCAGACAGCATGTTCCTGGATCGGCTTGATTTCGACCGGCTGTATCAGCCCGATAAACCAGCACTTTTCCATAATGCCTATAACCTGACACAACAGCGGCTGGAACTGTTTACCAACAAGCCCGATCATTACAATCTGCCGCAGATGAATGCGCAGACGCTTTGTGCCTGTTCGGCCCTGCCGTTTATCGAGGAACCGGTTGAAATAAACGGCGATACCTATTGCGAGGGGGCGACGGTTGATACGGTCAATTTCTTTGATTTCCTGCATCATCATCCTGATGTCGAGGAAGTCTGGGTCAGCCGTATTCTGGACCTTAAGCAGGTGCGTCAGCCGGAAAATCTTTATGACGCGCTGAATAACCTGATCATGCTGTTTGCCGCATCGGCAAGCGAGGATGCGGTCAAGGCGTTCAAGCGTGAAGTCGCCGAAAGCGGGCGGAAGATCGACATCATCGAAATCCCGGTTTCACCCCATATCAATTATGACTGGACGTGGGAGAACCTTGATCGCGGGATTGATGACGGTTATCAGGCGACCGATGACATGATCGCCAGTTACCGCAGCCGACAGCTTCGCGAGCATCCGGTGCGTGATCTGCGCCGTCGTGCGGCACGGGTTCTGCCCGATCTGCATTTCCCGTTTGGTGGGCCACGGCCAAGATTGGCGTAAGTAACATCATCAAACAAAGGGGCCGCTGATCTGATCATGCGGCCCCTTTGATTTTGGAAGGCAGGGTTATTCGGCGGCTTTCAGATGTTCCGGCGGGTTGCGGAACTGTTCAAGCAGTTCGGCCTTGCGGGTTTTGACCTTGTCGATATTGCGATCCTTGATATGGCCGTAACCACGGATCTGTTCGGGCAGGGCCAGAAGGGCGTTGGCAATGCGGGCATTGTCATGGTTAAGACCGTTGATGACCTCCTCCACCAGTGCCTCGTAATCGGCAATCAATTGACGTTCCATTTTGCGTTCATGGGTACGACCGAACGGGTCGATTGCCGTGCCGCGCAGGAATTTGAATTTGGCAAGAATGCCAAAGGCGCTCATCATACAGGGGCCGAAGGCCTGCTTTTTCAGATGGCCGGTCTCCGGGTCCTTGTCGGCGAAGGCCGGTGGGGCGAGATGGAAACGTATTTTGTAATCGCCGGTGAAGTTTTTGGCGAGTTTGGCCCTGAAAGCCGGATCGGTATAAAGGCGGGCGACTTCATATTCGTCCTTATAGGCGAGCAGTTTGAAGTAATATTTCGCCACCGTCCGGGCGAGATCATCGCCATCATCAAGGCGTTTTTCAGCCGCCGCAACCCTGTCGACCAGTGCGACAAACCGGTTGGCATAGGCCGCGTTCTGATAATCGGTAAGGAAGGCTTTGCGTTTGGCGACAATTTCCGAAAGCGTGGTGGCAATCGGATGTGCTTCGGCCTCGTTCGGGCCGATGACATCAAGCACGCGTTTCGGATCATGGGCAAACAGGCGGCCCCAATAGAAGGACTGCTTGTTCATATCAATCGCGACACCGTTCAGATCAATCGCCTGCATCAGGGCTTCTTCGGTGATCGGGATCAGGCCGCGCTGCCATGCGACACCCAGCATGAACAGGTTGGTCGCAATCGAATTGCCCATCAGGCGGGTGGCGATATCGCTGCCTTCGACGAAGTTCACCGCATCGGCACCACATGCATCGGAAATGACCTTCATATGCTCGTTCGATTTCAACTGGAAATCGGGGTTGCGGGTGAAGGCACCGGTGACGGTTTCGTGGGTGTTGATGACCGCCTGGGTAAAGTTGCGGCGCATCTTGGCAAGGCCTTCGAAGCTTGCCGCGACCAGAAGATCACAGCCCAGCACCACATTGGCCTCGCCCGCCGGAATGCGGGCGGCATGGAGTTTGTCCTGCGTATCGGCAAAGCGGATATGGCTTACGACGGCACCGCCTTTTTGCGCCAGTCCCGCCATATCAAGGCCGACAATGCCCTTGCCCTCGATATGGGCGGCCATGCCAAGCAACGCCCCGATGGTGACGACACCCGTGCCGCCAACACCGGTAATCAGAACCGACCACGGTTCGGTGATATCGGGCAGGGCCGGGCGCGGCAGGCTGGCGAAAACAGCATCGCCCGCATTGCCGCTTTTGGCGGCGGCTTCGGGTTTGCGCAGCGATCCGCCTTCGATGGTGACGAAGCTTGGGCAGAAGCCATTCAGGCAGGAGAAATCCTTGTTACAGGCCGATTGGTCAATGGCGCGTTTGCGGCCAAATTCGGTTTCGACCGGCACAACGGCCAAGCAGTTGGATTTTTCACCGCAATCGCCACAACCCTCGCAAACCAGATCATTGATGAAGACCCGTTTGGGCGGATCGACCATCAGTTTGCGTTTGCGGCGGCGGCGTTTTTCGGCCGCACAGGTCTGATCAAAGATCAGGATGGTCACACCTTCGATTTCACGCAGTTCTTTCTGGGTATTGTCCAGTTCGTCGCGGTGGCGGATATCAACACCGTCGGCGAAATGCGATGCGACCGGATATTTATCGGGTTCATCGGACAGGACGATGATGCGTTTCACGCCTTCATCGGCCATCTGGCGGGTGATTTGCGGCACGGTCAGCGGGCCGTCAACCGGTTGTCCGCCGGTCATGGCGACCGCATCGTTAAACAGGATTTTATAGGTGATGTTGACACCGGCCGCGACGGCGGCGCGCACCGCAAGCGACCCGGAATGGTAATAGGTGCCGTCACCGAGATTCTGGAAAACGTGCTTTGTGTTGGTAAACGGGGCCTGCCCGATCCAGGTGACACCTTCGCCGCCCATATGGGTAAAGGTTTCGGTCGAACGGTCCATCCAGTTGACCATGTAATGGCACCCGATCCCGGCCATGGCGCGGCTGCCTTCGGGGACCTTGGTGGAGCTGTTATGCGGGCAACCCGGGCAGAACCACGGAATGCGCGCGACATCCGGGCGCGGTTCGGCGATTTCGCGTTCTTTCTGTTCCAGCCAGTCGATGCGTTCGTGGATTTTCGGACTGTCATAGAAACGTTTGATGCGCTGTGCGAGGACAACCGCGATGCGCGCCGGGGTCAGTTCATCCATCGAGGGCAGAATCCATTCGCCCTTTTCATCGAATTTGCCGATCACGGTCGGGCGGACATCTTCGCGCCAGTTATAAAGCTGTTCCTTGACCTGATTTTCCATCACCGCGCGTTTTTCTTCGACGACGATGATTTCCTCAAGCCCCATGGCAAATTCGCGCACATCGTCGCGGTTGAGCGGCCAGCTCATGCCGACTTTCAGCACACGAATGCCGATTTTTGCGGCATCGGCTTCGGATATGCCAAGGTCATCGAATGCCTGCATGACATCAAGATAGGCCTTGCCGGTGGTGATGATGCCAAGCCGTGCATTCGGGCTGTCGATGACGGTTTTGTTCAGCTTGTTGGCGCGCGCATAGGCAAGGGCGGCATAGAGTTTATATTTCATCAGGCGGTGTTCCTGATCCTTTGGCGTGTCGGGCCAACGGATATGGAGCCCGCCTTCGGGCATGTCGAAATTATCAGGAATGATCGGTGTGATGCGATCGGGCGCAACATCGACCGCCGCCGAACTTTCAACCGTTTCGGCGATGGTTTTCATGGCGACCCAGCAGCCGGAATAGCGGCTCATGGCCCAGCCATGGATCCCGAAATCAAGGATATCCTGCACCCCCGACGGGTTCAGAACCGGGATTTGCGCATCGATAAAGGCATATTCGGTCTGATGGGGCAGGGTGGATGATTTGCAGGAATGGTCATCACCGGCCAGAACCAGAACACCGCCATGTTTGGAGGTACCGGCATAGTTGGCGTGTTTGAAAACATCGCCCGACCGGTCAACACCCGGCCCCTTGCCGTACCACATGCCAAAGACGCCATCATATTTGGCGTCCTTGTACATATTGACCTGCTGGCTGCCCCAGACGACGGTGGCGGCAAGGTCTTCGTTCACACCGGCCTGAAATTCGATCTGCTGTCGGGTCAGGAATTTTTTGGCGCGCCAAAGCTGTTGATCAAGGCCGCCCAGCGGTGATCCGCGATAACCGGAAATGCATCCGGCAGTGTTCAGGCCTGCGCGCGCGTCAAGCTGGCGCTGCATCAGGGGCAATCGAACCAACGCCTGGATACCGGTCAAATAGACCCGGCCTTCTTCAAGCGTATATTTGTCATCAAGGCTAATTGCCGCCAATTGTGCCATGACCAGTCTCCCTCGGGATCTCTCTCTGATTGCGGGGTCGTGTGGGCCAGTTGCGCTGCTTTTATTGATATAAGTTTACGCGCAGCGTTTTGGTATGGCCCGTAAAATTCTCTTTGCTGTCATTGGCGTTCCGGCTTTGGCGTTTGGACGGGACGGATCGCTGTCTGACAGGATAATGGTAATGAATGCTGACCTTTTTTCAAATCAACTCGCATTGCAATGTGCAAAACGCCTGATTGCACTGGTTGACGTTGGGTCAACTTGATATTTACTTATTCCGGTACCGATTTGCGCGCAATTTTATTGCGGGTGTGCTGCGGTGCGAAATTGCCGATGTGATCGAGTCCATGCTCGGCAATCTGAAAATGGGGTGTTAGTCTCGTGTCGGGTTTTGGGTGCTTCTTTGAGCAGGAGCATGAAATGGAACAGCGTGTATCGCTGATTACGCTTGGCGTGGCCGACCTTGACCGCTCGCGGCGGTTTTATGAAGACGGGCTTGGTTGGAAAGTCACGCAGATGGTCGAGGGACAGGTGGTTTTCTATCAACTGTCCAACGGGCTTGCCCTTGGCCTGTTTGGCCGGGAAGACCTGATCAAGGATGGGCTGTTTGATGATGATACAGGTGCCCGTTTTGCCGGTTTGACGATTGCCTATAACGCACGTGACGAGGCAGAGGTCGATGCGGTGATGGCAGAGGCGAAAAAAGCCGGTGCGGTCATTCAGAAACCGGCGGAAAAGGTGTTCTGGGGCGGGTATTCGGGATATTTCCGCGATCCCGACGGCCATGCCTGGGAAGTGGCGTATAACCCGTTCTGGGAACTGGATGCCAAGGGTAATCTGACGATCCCGAAGCCGGATTGATTTTAACTGCGGCACTAAAAAAGGCCCTGCCGGTTATCCGCAGGGCCTTTTGTATTTAACTGGCTTTATCTTTGCGCAGATGGGTCAGGAAATAGATCAGCCCACCGGCCAGCAATCCCCAGAACGCCCCGGCAACCCCGAAAAAGGATAGACCGGCGGCGGTGACAAGGAAGGTTACGGCGGCGGCTTCGCGGGCGTCATCATCCTTGAACGCGGCAACCACAGACCCGGAAAACGCCCCGATCAGGGCGAGGCCTGCGACCGCTTCGATCAGGATCGAGGGGGCGAGACTGACAAAGGCGGTGACAAGCCCGGCCAGCAATCCGAACAGGATGTAAAACACCCCGCCAAAGGCCGCCGCCCAATACCGTTTTTTCGGATCTGGATGGGCGTCTTCGCCCGCACACAGGGCGGCGATGATCGCGGCAAGGTTGACGGCGTGCCCGCCAAAGGGGGCGGCCAGCAACGAGAAAAAGCCGGTGGTGGCAAAAAGCGGACCGGGCGGGGTATCGTAGTTATTGGCGCGCAAAACTGCCGTGCCGGGAATGTTTTGTGATGCCATGGTGACGATAAACAAAGGCAGGGCAATGCCGACCAGACCGGCCAATGTGAATTCCGGTATGACGAATTCGACCGGCGGCACGATGGCACCGCCAAGACTGCCAAGCGTATTTTCGGGGAAGTCCACGCCGACCACCATGACAATGATGAAGGCCAGCAAGGCGGCAGGCACGGCAAACAGGCGATTGATCCGCCCGACCACCAGCCAGGCAATGACAATCGGCAGGCCCAGAAGCGGATTGAACGCAACCGCCTTGATCGGTGCCAGACACAGGCCCAGCAAAACACCGGCCAGCATGGCATTGGCAAGCGGGGCGGGAATGGCGGCAACCGCACGGCCCAACGGCTTCCAGATGCCGCAGATGATGATCAGAACTGCGCAGATGATAAATGCCCCGACGGCCACGGCAAAACCACCGTCGATCGCGCCCGATGTTGCCAGCAATGCCGCACCGGGGGTGGACCATGCGATGCTGATCGGCATGCGGGTGCGCAGTGACAGATAGATCGAACACAGCCCCATCGCGACCGATAGCGCCATCAGGCCCGATGCTGCCTGATCGGGCGTTGCACCAACGGCACCAAGCCCCTGAAGGACGACGGCAAAGGAACTGGCCGATCCGACAAAGGCGGCAAGAATGCCCATGAACAGATTTTGGGGCGAGATATCGCGCAGCATGGAATTCTGTCGACCTTAACTTGTTGATGTCTTGCTAGGCAGGCGAGTGAAAAGACCTGTTACCACAAATATCGAATGGTTAAAGAGTGAACTTGATAGTGACTAAGCAGTATCTGCGAGCTTGAAGGTGATCTTGCGTTTGTTTTGATCATAACCTTCGCCTGTAATTGGCTGATCGGTTTTGCCGTTCCAGATTCCCTTAGCAGTAAGGCCGTTTTCGCAACTGAACTGCCAAGTTCCAGTAAGGCGCGAACTTTTGGCTGTTACCGCTGTACCGGTACAGGATGTTTTCTGTTCGGCAACGTCGAAATCGAAATTGTACTGTGCTGCTCCTTTGCGTGTAACGCTTCCAGTCAAGGAGTTGGAAATACCCTCCCACTGAGCGTCAAAAACTTCTGGTTCGGAGCGAACCGTCTCACTACCCTTCGGAGCAGGTGCTTTAAGTGTGCCGATTGACTGATATGTAATCCTAAGCTGCTGCTTTTCTGCTTCGGTAATAAGGCCGATACGTTGGGCAATTTCTTTTGGTGGCGCGATAATTCTGCTGCAACTGCCAAATCGAATGACCGCATCTGCGTAGCCGCGATCGTTGTCATAAGACGTACCAATCTTCAGACGTTTAGCAAATTCTCCGACCGAACATTTTCCTGTTGTCGCAATCCAGCCTTTTATGCGTGGAGATATCTGATCAATTTTTACGTAGCTGCTTTCCGGGATGTAAAAGTTGTTTGCCAGTTTCCGGAATTGAGACTGATCAAGCATCCTGTCTTCAGTAGAGAATGAGAACCATGCAGTATTGACAAATTCGATAGAGAAAAAGGTTCCGCGACCCTTTGTATAGACCTCTTCGATATATCCGCGACCGTTATCGCGCTCAAAAGATTCCGTTAGGTAAGCAACAGATGGTTCAAGAAACAAAAACGTATTGAAACGGCTTTCCGATGGTTGGATGCCCCCGCTGGGAGACAAGCTGAGTGATCGACCGCCAGCGTCGGTTAAGCCATGATCCGACGCACAGCTAGCAAGTGATAGAAGAAACCCTGCAGCGATAACATGCTTAAACAAGAAATGTTCCTTTTTCTAAAGTAGGATTAACAAGAGTATTGCAAAAATCATGCAATGATTTCCACTTTAAATAGTGCTTGAAAAGAAAAACCCGCAGGCGAATGCCTGCGGGTTTTTCTTTTTGGATTGATTGGCTTGGTTGATATCTAATTACCGTAAATTGGGCGAAAAATACCCGTTACAGCATATCGCGTTTGGTGTGCTGATTTGCCACCTCGTGGGTGCCGATCTGTTTGGCTTGATGACGGGCAAGGATGTCTTTGGCGCGGTTTTCCTTTGTTTCGTCGGGTGTCTGTACCCACAGCAGCAAACCACCATGATCCAGTTCGTCCTGCAATTCGCCGGAATATTTTTTCTCGGTCCAGTGAAATGCGCCAGAAAAGACAACGGCACCCACTAGGGGTGCCGTTGGTGATCTTTATGGTGCCGGTCTTACCGTTCGGTGATCTTGAATTCGATACGGCGGTTGCGGCGATAGGCGATTTCGTCGTCGCGGTTATCAAGCGGCTGATATTCGCCAAAGCCCGCAGCAACCAACCGGTTTGGCGGCACACCGCGTTCGATCAGGAATTTGACCACCGAAATGGCACGCGCCGCCGACAGCTCCCAGTTTGACGCGAATTTCAGGTTACGGATCGGTACTTTATCCGTGTGACCATCAACGCGCATGACCCAATCGATATCGTCGGGGATTTCGGCCGAAATGGTTTTCAGGGTATCGCCAAGCTTTGCCAGCTGTTCCTGACCGTCTTCGCCAAGATCGGCGGAGCCGGATGTGAACAGGACTTCGGACTGGAAGACAAAGCGGTCACCCACCACGCGGATATCCTGACGGTCGCCCAGAACTTCGCGCAGGCGGCCAAAGAATTCCGAACGATAACGCTGCAATTCGGCGACCTTGGTGGCGAGGGCGGCATTCAGGCGCTGCCCGAGATTGACAATCTGGGCCTGGGCGTCTTCGTTCTCGCGCTCGGACGCTTCGAGGGCGGCTTCGATGCGGGCAAGCTGCTGACGCAGGGCCAGCATCTGCTGGTTCAGGGCGGCGACCTGTGCCTGTGCCTCGGTGCTGAGCTTTTTCTCGTCTTCGAGTTCGGCGGCGCGCGAGGCCAGCAGGGCGGAAAGCTCTTCGATGCGGGTTTCCTGATCGGCAAGCTGTTCGTCGGCTTTTTCGCGTGCGGTGCTGAGCTCGGCCTCTTTTTCCTCAAGATTGACAAGCGCTGCCAGAAGTTTCTTTTCCATCTCGTCCGCAGACAGTTCGGCGGCGGAAAGCTGGCTTGCGAGGGCGGCGGCACGGTCACGCAAATCGTCGCGCTGGTCGCTGGTGTTGGAAAGCTCGGTCGTGAGCTGTGTCAGTTCGAGTTCCATGCGCTGATTGTTGGTGCGTTCGAGCGACAAAAGATTGGTTAGCTCGTTCACCTGTGCGGTCAGGTCATTCAATGCCTGATCACGTCCCGAAAGGGCAGCACCCAGATAGACCTGGGCGACGACGAAAATCATCAGCAGGAAAATGATCACCATCAACAGCGTGGCCAAGGCATCAACAAAGCCAGGCCAGGTGTTGACGTCGCGATTTCGGCGGCGTGACAACCCGGTCATGCGATCAGCCCTCCTCGGCGATCGCGGCGATGGTGCGGGCCAGAAGCTTGATCTCGCTTCTGATTTCCTGGGTCGATTGCTGACGGCCCATGGTCAGTTCCTCGCCAACGCGGGCAAGGGTGTTATCGAGGGAACGGATATGGGCGCGTGTGTTGTCATCGATGCCGAAGCTGCCGATTTTCATGGAATCGGAAAGCTGATCAAGCACGGGTTTCAGATGCATCTGGTTTTCCGCCAGCTTGACCATAAGCTGCTGTTCGGCCTTCATCTGATCGGTCAGGGTCGAAAGTTTGTCGGCCAGATCGATCAGGGTGTTATGTGACTTGATCTGTGAGCTTTCGGACCGCTGGATCGAGTTTTGCAACCCTTCCATATTGTCCGCCATCTGTTCGATCAGGGCCGAAAGATAGGCCGGAACCGACTGTTCCCCGTCCGACACCGGACCGCCGGAAGACAGGCGGGTAAAGCCCGAAAGCCATTCTTCAAGTTCGTTAAAGAAGCGGTTCTGGGCCTGACCAGCCTGCATGTCGATCAGTCCAAGGGCGAGCGAACCGGCCAGACCGAACAGGGATGACGAGAACGCCGTTCCCATGCCGCCAAGCGGCTCGGCAAGGCCCTGTTTCAGTTCGTTGAACCACAGATCGATATTCTGGCCCGAACCAACATTGACATCACCGATCACATTGGCAACCGAGTTGACGGTCTGAAGCAGGCCCCAGAAGGTGCCAAGCAGGCCAAGGAAGACCAGAAGGCCAACCACATAGCGTGACAGTTCGCGGCTTTCATCCAGACGCGAACGGATCGAGTCCAGAATGGTGCGGGTCGCCATGGTCGAAAGTTGCGGACGGTCGCGGCGCTGTTCGGCCATCATGCGAGCCATCGGCAGCAACAGTTTCGGCGGGACCTGAGACGTCAGACCCGGACGGTTGCGACGGAAATCTTCGATCCAGGTGACTTCGGCCGACAGGCCCGCAACCATGCGGAAGGTATAGATCACACCGACAACAAACACGCCAAGGATCAGTCCGTTCAGAACGGCGTTGGCCATGAACGCATCGGAAAGTGCCGGAAACAGCAAGGCACCGACGGCGGCGATGATGGCGATGAAAATCCCCATCCGCGTCAGGTAGCTTCCCGGTTTGGTCACGACAGGAAGGGTTGCCATGCCGTTGGCCGAATTATTGCTCATGACGGATCAATCCTAGCGTTGAACGGTTTTGATATCGACACGATCAGCCGGACCGGACGGCACATTGGCGCCCAGCGCACGGACATCGATGCGCGTGGACCGCACACCTTTGTCGATCAGGTAGGAACGGACCTGCAGGGCACGCGAAAGCGACAGACGGCGTGCCTTGCTGGCGTTGTTGGAATCACCTTCGGCATAGGCCTGAAGCTGGATACGCATGTTTTCATCGCTGCCCATGTTCTTGACGATGCTGTCAAGCTGGGCGCGGGCGGCGTTGTTCAGCTCGAAACTGCCGGAACCGAAGGCAAGGCTGTATTCACCGGCACCAGATGGTGCGGATGCAACCGGGTCCTTGGCCGCAGGCGGAACAGCCGCGGTTTCCGCAGCCGGTTTCGGTGCAGGTGCAGGAGGCGTGGACGGTTCATTACTTGAACGCTGTTCCAGCATTTCCTGCGGAGAGGTTGTGGTGTCAGGTGCCGGGCTTGGGGCCTCTGGCACGTTTGATTTGTTCGGTACAACCGGCACAGGTGCGGGTGGCGGTGGTGCCGGTTTGGTTTCCTCGGCCGGAAGCGGCGGGGCTTTGGGTGGTTCGACCTCGGCCGGTTTGGTTTCGACTTTCGGGGCTGGTTCGGCCTTGGGGGCCTCGGCCATTTCCGCAACTGGCGCGGGGGCCGGTTTTGGGGCCGGGGTCGGTTTGCTTAGCGGGACCGGTGAGCTGCCAGACTGTGCGGCGGCCGGGCTGGCCGGTTTGGCGCGCGGTGCAGCGGTGGGTTCGGGCCGGTTAAGGGCGATCACCTGATTTGCACCATCATCGTAGGATGGGCTGGTGGTGACACCGGGGACGCCATAAAACTGCGACTGGGTCGGGATATCGTTGCTGCCCGAACCGTCGATGACAACGGTTTCAAATCCGTCGCCATAGGTCGCGCCACCGACATTCTGCGCAAAGCGGTCGGCGGCAAGGAATTCTGAATGCGGGCGGGTTTCAGGATAGATCAGGTCGCTGCCGGCAATCGAAATATGGTCACGCGGAACCGAGGGTGAAAGATAGTTCGGTACGGTCGGTTGTCCGCCAAACCCGTCGGCAACATCCCAGTTTACCTGTACGTTGCTGTCAACGGATACGGGGGTGTATTGCTGTGCGGATGCGCCGCCACTGACAACCACGTTACCGCCCAGTGCGGCCATGAATGCCAGCACCGAAATCTTGGAATACCCCATCATCAAATCGCAGGCCCCTTGTTACCCTGTGTTTGAACACGTTTTTTTATAACGCACAGTTTTGTGTCGATCTTTTGGCACATCGTTTTGTTTGGTGTGCCACCCCGGTCTGCTCACGCGGATAAATCCATGATCAGACGGCAAGTACCATAGCTTAGAGCTTGATGATGAACAACCGCTTTGACCGGCACATGCATGTGAATGCAAAAAGGGCATCCGTGCCAAAGCAGGGATGCCCTTTCAAAAAACGGTAATAAAAGCTGATACTTACTCGGTAACGGCTTTTTTAAGCGTCTTGGCCAGCACGGGCTGGATATAGTCGTTGGCGGCAACGACGCTGCCGGTGCCAAGCATGTTGGTGCCACCTTTGGCATCGCGGACATAGCCGCCTGCTTCGGTGATCATCAGAAGGCCTGCGGCGATATCCCACGCGTTAAGATGAGATTCCCAGTAACCGTCAAAGCGACCGGCGGCAACATAGGCCAGATCAAGCGATGCAGCACCCATACGACGCACACCGGCACAACGATCCATGACAGAATGCAGCTGCTTTTCAAACGCGGCATGATCGCCATGTCCGATATGCGGAACGCCACATGCCAGAACGCATTCATTCAGGCGACGGCGGCCCGAAACACGCAGGCGACGGTTATCAAGATAGGCACCAACGCCTTTTTCGGCCCAGAAGAATTCATCCTTGGCGACATCGTAAATGATGCCAGCGATGATTTCTTCACCCTTTTGCAGGGCCACGGAAATCGCAAAATGCGGAATGCCGTGCAGGAAGTTGGTGGTGCCATCAAGCGGATCGATGATCCAGCGGTGCTCCGGATCGGAGCCCTTGATTTCGCCGCCTTCTTCCATAAGGAAACCATAGCCCGGACGCGCACGTTCGAGTTCTTCGCGCAGGCGTTTTTCGGCACGATGATCGGCCGCAGAGACGAAATCCGCCGGGCCCTTCATCGATACCTGAAGGTTTTCGACTTCACCGAAGTCGCGTTTAAGTCCATAGGCCGCCTTTTCGACGGCCTTGAACATGACATTGATATTTGCTGAACGACGGGCGGCGCCACGCACGGCTCATCTCCCGGTGTTTGAAAGTAAAAAAGGAAGGCCTAGGGACGAATGTCCTTAGTCTTTTGCACGCTCGAGATAGGTGCATTCGGTCGTGTTCACGACAACGCGCGTACCGGATTCAATATGCGGCGGAACGAGAATGCGAACGCCATTATCAAGAACGGCCGGCTTGAAGGAAGAAGACTGGGTCTGCCCTTTGACAACCGCGTCGGCTTCGACGATCTGGCAGACAACATGTTCGGGCAGGGTAACGGCAAGCGGTTCGCCTTCGAAGGATTCGATGGTAACAACCATTCCATCCTGAAGGAATACTGCCGGTTCGCCGACGAGTTCTGCATTGACTGTGATCTGTTCGAAAGTTTCGCTGTCCATGAAGGTGATCATGTCACCATCGGCAAACAGATAGGTATATTCATTCTGTTCCAGACGAACACGTTCGACGGTTTCCGACGCCCGGAAACGTTCGTTCAGCTTGGTGCCGGTACGAATGTCTTTGAGTTCAACCTGGTTAAACGCACCGCCTTTACCCGGCTTCACAGCCTGGCATTTTACCGCACGCCACAGGGCACCTTTATGTTCGATAAGGTTACCCGGACGGATTTCGTTGCCGTTGATTTTCATGGCACCAACCGTTCTTTCAGATCACAGATTCACGATGTAAGCGGGACACCTGTCCCATTAAAGTCGGGCTTAACTACCAGTTTGGCGAATTTGCTGCAAGCAGATTGATCAGGGTTTGCGTGCATGGCAAACCGTCATTCGCGCATGGCTGTCGCGAAATCGCCTAGGTCAAAAGGGTATTGAACCGCGTCGGGTTTCAGTCCGAAGCAGCAGCAATCGCGGCCTTGATTGCCTTCGCCCCGGCCTCTGGGCCGTCCGGATGGTTCCAGACTCCGCCCGTGACGGCAATGAAATCGGCACCGGCTTCGACGATCGGGCCAAGGTTATCAGCCGTGATACCGCCAATCGCGACACAGGGGACGGTTGTAAAGGTCGTCCAGATTTCGATGATTTCCGGGGTGACGCTGGTTTTGGCTTCTTTGGTCTGGGTCGGATAGAACGCGCCAAACGCGACGTAATCAGCCCCTTTTTCGCCAAGTTCCATGGCGCGGTGGCGGCTGTCATAGCAGGACACGCCGACAATGTGTTCCTCGCCCATGATGGCGCGCGCCTCGGCGTAGCTGGCGTCTTCTTCGCCGACATGCACACCGTCAGCGCCCGATTTTTTGGCAATGTCAGGGCGGTCATTCAGGATCAGGGGAATGTCGCGTTCTGAGCACAGCGGCAGGATCGCATCAATCGCCTTGCGGATTTCATCATCGGAAACGTCTTTGAGACGAAGCTGCAGACAATCAATCGCACCGGTATCAAGCACGGATTTCAGAAGGTCCGGAAATACGGCGAGATCGATTTTTGGCGGTGTCAGAAGATAAAGGCCGGTTTGGTCGTCTGCGTTCACGATGGTCATTCCTGATCAAAAACTGCGTATCATGTAACGTTTCATCACCCTTTTGGCAATCACCCAGCCAAAAACGCCGAAAGCCGCCGGTCCAGTTCCGCATCGGGCAGATGATCGTCACCGGTTTCGTAAATCCGGTCCGGGTCGGGCAGGGTGGTGATGACCCGGCATCCCGACTTCGAGCCGAGATTTTCAAGCCGGGTTTTCAGATCATCGGGTAGATCGTCATCAATCAGGACCGCATCAATTCCGGCCTCCATCGCGGCCAAGGCCGATGCGCGACGTCCGCGACAATCAAGGATGCCGTGGATGAGGGCATCAGGAAAGTCGGTTCGTAATCTGGCGATCAGGGTGGCAAACCATTGTGCACCAAGCGACGCCCCGGCATTTTCCGGCGACAGCAGATTGATCCGCGCACGCCCTGCAACGCGGCAGGCCGATTGCCCGCCTGCCATGCCATGAATGCGAATGAAAAGGTTTGTGGTGTCTTTCATCGGGGCAAAATATCACCGGGTCGGGATTTGCCAAACAGAAAGGGCGACCCGAAGGCCGCCCTTGATCCGGATAGATACCTTCAAGTTCCGATTAAAGGAACTTTGCCATTGCAACGGCGGTATCAGACATACGGTTCGAGAAGCCCCATTCGTTGTCGTACCAGGACAGGATACGGACGAAGTTGCCGCCGATAACCTGGGTCTGGGTGACATCAAAGGTCGAGCTGTTCGGGTTGTGGTTGAAGTCAATCGAGACCAGCGGAGCTTCGCAAACGCCCAGAACGCCTTTGAGCGGGCCGTTTGCGGCGTCCTTGATCGCGGCATTGATTTCATCAGCCGTGGTGTCGCGACCGGCAACGAAGGTCAGGTCAACCATCGAAACGTTCGGGGTCGGGACACGGATGGCGGTGCCGTCAAGCTTGCCTTTGAGTTCCGGCAGAACCAGACCGACGGCCTTGGCCGCACCGGTCGAGGTCGGGATCATCGAAAGCGATGCTGCACGGGCGCGGCGCAGATCCTTGTGCAGGCTGTCGACCGTGTTCTGGTCGCCGGTGAAGGCGTGAACGGTGGTCATGAAGCCCTTGGTGATGCCAACGGTCTTGTTCAGAACGTCTGCAACCGGTGCCAGACAGTTGGTGGTGCAGGACGCGTTCGAAACTATGATGTCGGATGCGGTCAGGGTATCGCTGTTGACACCGTAAACGACGGTTTTGATGTCGCCCTTTGCCGGGGCGGAAATCAGAACGCGTTTGGCACCGGCGGTCAGGTGTTTGCCTGCACCCGCTTCGTCAAGGAAGATGCCGGTGCATTCGAATGCGATATCGACATTCAGTGCGCCCCACGGCAGGTTCGCCGGATCGCGTTCCGAGCAGACCTTGATCGCCTTGCCGTCGATGACAAGGTCGTTGCCTTCGGCTTTGACGTCATTTGCCAGAACGCCATGAACGGAATCGTATTTCAGAAGATGTGCGTTGGTGGCGACGTCACCCAGGTCGTTGATGGCCACGACTTCAACATCGGTACGGCCGCTTTCAACGATGGCACGCAGAACCAGACGGCCAATACGACCAAAACCATTAATCGCTACGCGAATAGCCATTCATCCCTCCAAAATTATGATGATTGGTACCTGGGGAGTATCAATCACGGCTTGGGGTTTAACCCCATAGAAAAAAGGCCGGATCGGCATATTACCGATCCGGCCCCTTGAATTAAACGAGTTCTTTGGCCGCCTTGACCAGCGCCTCGGCGGTGATGCCGAAATGCTCGTAAAGGACTTCGGCCGGTGCCGAGGCACCAAAGCCGTGCATGCCAATGACTTTGCCGTTGTCGCCAACGTATTTCTCCCAGCCGAAGACCGACAGGGCTTCGATGGCGATACGCGGTTTGTCGCCAAGGACTTCCTTGCGGTATTCCGGTGACTGTGCGTCGAACAGTTCCCAGCTTGGCAGGGAGACGACGGCGGCATTGATGCCGTCGGCCTTGAGTTTCGCCTGGGCGTTTACGGCAATTTCGACTTCGGAGCCGGTCGCGATCAGGGTGACCTGACGATCACCGTCGCAATCGGAAATCACGTAACCGCCGCGCGCGACAAGGTTGTCTTCGCGGTATTCGGTGCGCAGGGTCGGCAGGTTCTGACGGGTCAGCGCCATGACGGTCGGACCGGTTTCGTTGGTGATTGCCATTGCCCATGCTTCGGCGGTTTCAACCGCATCGGCCGGACGGATGACCGTAACGTTCGGCATCGCGCGCAGTGATGCAACATGTTCAACCGGTTGATGGGTCGGGCCGTCTTCGCCAAGACCGATGGAATCGTGGGTCATGACATAGACAACGCGCTGGTTCATCAGGGCTGAAAGGCGGATTGCCGGGCGGCAATAGTCGGTAAAGACCAGGAAGGTGCCGCCATAAGGCAGAACGCCGCCATGCAGGGCAAGGCCATTCATGGCCGCCGCCATGCCGTGTTCACGGATACCGTAATAGATATAGCCGCCATGATAGCCGCCATCAGCGGTGATCGGGGCCTGAACGCCGGTTTTGGTGTTGTTCGAACCGGTCAGGTCGGCAGAGCCGCCGATCATTTCCGGGATTGCCTTGGTCAGAACTTCAAGAACGTTCTGGGACGATTTGCGGGTTGCGACTTTCGGCAGTTCAGCGGTGATCTGCTTTTTGTAGTCGTTGAACGCATCGATCCAGTTTTCCGGCAGTTTGCCTTCGACGCGGCGTTCGAATTCGTCCTTGAGGGAGGCTTCGAGATTTTCGAAACGCGCACCCCATGCATCGAAATCGGCCTTGCCACGCGCACCGGCATTGCGCCATGCGCCGAGAATGTCGGCGGGAATGTCGAACGGCTCAGACGTCCAGCCAAGTTTTTCACGCGCACCGGCAAGTTCGGTCGCGCCAAGCGGCGAACCATGCGTTGCCGAGGTGCCACCCTTGGTCGGAGCGCCAAAACCGATAACGGTTTTGCAGGCGATCATCGAGGGGGTATTGGTGGTTTTTGCCTTGGCAATCGCGGCTTCGATGGCGACCGGATCGTGGCCGTCAATCTGCTGCACGTCCCAGCCGGCGGCTTCGAAACGTTTTTTGTGATCTTCGGACGTCGAAAGCGAGGTCGGGCCGTCAATCGAAATGCCGTTATCGTCAAACAGGACGATCAGTTTCGACAGTTTCATGTGACCGGCCATCGAAATGGCTTCCTGGGAAATGCCTTCCATCAGGCAGCCGTCACCGGCAATCACATAGGTGAAGTGATCGACAACATCATTGCCAAAGCGCGCATTCATGATGCGTTCGCCAAGCGCGAAACCAACCGAGGTCGCAATGCCCTGACCCAGCGGGCCGGTGGTGGTTTCGATACCGGCACCATGGCCGAATTCCGGGTGACCGGCAGTACGCGAACCCATCTGACGGAAATTCTTGATCTGATCCAGATCGAAATCTTCGTAACCCGTAAGGTGCAGAAGCGAATAAAGCAGCATTGAGCCGTGACCAGCGGACAGGATGAAACGGTCGCGGTCGGGCCAGTGCGGGTGCTTTGGATCAAATTTCAGGAATTTGGTATAAAGAACAGTCGCGACGTCTGCCATGCCCATCGGCATGCCGGGATGTCCGGAATTGGCTTTTTCGACGGCGTCGGCCGAAAGAAAGCGGATGGCATTGGCCATGCGGTTGTGTTCTGTTTGCGTCGTCATTGGATGCGGTTCCTGGGGGTTTCGCGGTCGGGCGATGAAAACACTTTTGATACATGTATTCCATGTTAACGGAATTCGCGCGGAACATGCCCGTACGGGGGGCATCCGTCAACCGCTTCTGTCGAAAAACTGCGCCAATTGTCCTAATTGTGGTTAACGAAAACGACAAACATGCCGGGTTGCCAAGGTGCATGTTGACGCGTCCTGATCCTGCCCCCTATGTTGCCGTTTGGCCCGGCGTTCCCTGTATCCTTTCGGTTCGGTGAACGGAGCGGGTAACGTTGCGCATGTCATGACGGGCTTTTCCATACGGTTTCCGGGCATTATTCCGTGGGGCAGATATTTGATGCCACGGGTTTGTTCGGCAACAAATCAGCCTTTTTCATGACAAAGTCGGTTGGCAGGGTGGCCAATCTTGCGATTGGGTACGGGTTTTGCCTGTGCCGACCGGGTAGTTTAACAAAGCTGGATATTGAATATGTCGCGTTTGCTAGAAGCGAGTATCCGACTTAAAGCGGCCATCGACAGTCTTGATGCTGCCGTGGAGTCGCGTATGGCCAAGGATATCGGAAATCAATCCGATGCTGCCGGTGAAGTCGAAACCCTGAAAAGCCAGCTGGCAGCCGTGCGTCAGGATTATGACAAGCTCGCAACAGCAACCCAGACCGTCTCGGCCCGTCTTGACGGTGCCGTGGGGCAGTTGCGTCTGGTCCTTGATGATGATCGCGAACAAAGGCAGGCATAAATTCCATGGCACAGGTTTCAGTACGAATTAACGGGCGCAGCTATGATGTTGCCTGCGACGATGGTCAGGAAGAACGCCTGATGAACCTTGCGCAATATGTCGATGAGCGGGTTCGCGAGATTGCCGGTGCGGTTGGCCAGATTGGCGAACAGCGCCTTTTGGTGATGACCAGTCTTCTGATTGCCGACGAGCTGGGCGACATGCATGAAAAATTGCGCAAGGGCCAGACAGCCGTCGAACCGGAACCCGGCAGCGTAAGTGCGGCCGAAGGTGACGCGATTGCGGAAAACATGGAAAGCATGGCTGTTCGCATCGAAGCTATTGCGCAAAAGCTTTCGCAGGACTAAGTTCCGGACGCTGACTGTTTTCGATGCGCCGTTCGCGGTGATCGGGTGCAGCGGCAAATCGGGGGCTGCCCTGTTCGTCAGGTTCGCTAATTCCCGGGGCCGATGCTCATTTCTCTAGGGAGCTGTCCCTGTCGAGGCCGTGGTCTCGTTATACGGCGCCCACCTGCACACGCAGGTCACGAGGAATTACCACATGGCCAACGGCAGCGGTGGCTCCCACTTAATTCATATCCCCAATTTATCTATGTTGTGCATCAATCGGTGCGTCTGACAGGGGCATCGGTTACAGGCATGTCCGGATTTCGGGCGTGCGACGAAACGGGAAATACAATGCGTTTACTCCATCTTGGCGACGTTCTTGGCCAATCCGGTCGTACTGCAGCACTTGAAGCGTTACCGATGCTGCGGGACCGTCTTTCGGTCGATGTTGCCGTGGTGAATGTGGAAAATTCGGCGCACGGTTTTGGTGTGACGGCGAAAATCTGCAAGGAATTCTATGATGCCGGTGCCGATGTTCTGACGACGGGCAACCATGTCTGGGACCAGCGCGAAATCATTGCCTATATCGATGAAGATGAAAAACTGCTGCGCCCGTGGAACTTCCCCGACGGGACACCGGGCAAGGGCGATTATGTTTTCAAAACCCGTTCGGGCAAAAAAGTTTGCGTTGTTAACATGATGGGGCGGTTGTTCATGGACCCGCTTTCGTGCCCGTTCCAGGGCGCGAACAAACTTTTTGCCAAACACAGGCTTGGCAAGAATGTTGATGCGATCATCATCGATTTCCATGCCGAAACCACGTCGGAAAAGATGGCGTTTGGCCATCATTGCGACGGGCGGGCATCGCTTGTTCTGGGGACGCACACCCATGTGCCGACGGCGGATGCCCAGATATTGCCGGGCGGAACGGCCTATCAGACCGATGTTGGCATGTGCGGCGATTTTGATTCCGTGATCGGGATGAAAAAGGAAAATTCGGTCCGCAAATTCATCACCAAAATGCCGACCGGCCGGTTCGAACCGGCAGACGGCCCGGCAACGGTGTGTGGTGTTTATGTCGAAACCGACGATGCCACCGGCCTTGCCAAACGGATCGAGCCGGTCCGGATCGGCGGGCGGCTTAAGGGCAGCTGGCCCAGCGCGTAAAATCCAAACATTTTCAATATGTTGAAATCCTGCCTGCATGGGCGGGGACGATCATGCCAAAGCGACAAAAAAAATGAAAGGCCCGCCGGATGGCGGGCCTTTCAGCACAAAAAGACAGTCGGTTGTGATCAGGCTGCGCGACTGCGGGCCTGCTGGCGAAGGTCTTCGAGGATGCCGTTGATGCGGGCACGCAAGGCTTCGACCTTGTGCGAGGCATCCTGTGCTGTGGTCAGGACTTCGCCCGACAGTTGACCGGTTTTGCCGGTTTCACTTGCCACATCATTGATCGAGGCGGAAACGGTGCGGGTGCGATCAGCCGCACTACGCACGTTGCGCGTGATCTCGTCGGTTGCCGCACCCTGTTCTTCGACCGCGGCCGAAATGGTGGTGGCAATCTCGTTGATGTTTTCGATGATGCGACCGATATCCTCGATGGCGGTAACGGATTCCCCGGTCGCCTTCTGGATGCCGGAAATCTGACCGGCAATTTCTTCGGTCGCCTTTTCGGTCTGGTTGGCGAGGTTTTTGACCTCGGCGGCGACAACCGCAAAGCCCTTGCCCGCATCGCCGGCACGTGCCGCTTCGATGGTGGCGTTAAGGGCCAGAAGGTTGGTCTGTTCGGCGATGTCGGTGATCAGTGCGATGACCTCGCCGATGCGGTTTGCCGATTGCGACAGGCTGACCACCAGCTGGTTGGTTTCCTGTGCGCGGTCGGCGGCATTGTTGGAAATGCGGGTCGATTCCGCCATCTGGCGGTTGATTTCCGCGTTTGAGGCCGAAAGCTGTTCGGTGGCGGCAGCAACGGTTTCGACGTTGCCGGTGGCTTCCTGGGCCGAAGATGCGACATCTTCGGTCTGGCCGGAAACCAGTTCGGCACTCTGGCTCATCTGGCCCGACACACCCTGAAGCTGTTCGGCGAGGGCGGCGATTTCACCGACCGCACTTTCGACTTCGTTTTGCAGGGTATCGGCAAGGCCAAGCAGTTCATCGCGGAGTGCTTCGTTGCGTTCACGGTTCAGGCGTTCTTCTTCGGCCTGAAGTTCACGCACCTTAAGGGCGTTGTCCTTGAACACCTCGACCGCGCGGCCCATGGCGGTGATTTCGTCATTGCCCTTGACCGGGACGTCGATATCAAGATTGCCATCGGCCAGTGTGACCATGGTGGTTTGCAGACCTGCCAGACGACGCAGAAGGTTGCCACGCACATAGACCACATAAATGATCAGCGAGATCAGGATGGCCGCACCGGCAACGCCATACATGATCTGCGAGCTTTGCGCATTCAGGGTCTGGGCCGATCCGGCGGCCGCGTCGACATCCGATTGCAGGCTTTCGACCAGTGCCTTGACGCTGTTTTCCATGTCAGCGGCGTATTGGGTGCTTTGATCGACGATCTGCTGCTGGGTTGCGGCGGCTTCAAGATACTTGATCCGCAAGTCAGGAAGACTGCCATCGCCAATAGAGAGTTCAAGCATGTCACTGACGATGTTGGAGTAGAACTTTTTGAGTTTTTCGTTGTCGAGACCTTCGATCAATTTTTGCAGCGATGTGAAGCTGCCGCGGACCTGCACGCTGATGACCGAAAGCCGGGTCGGGTCGTCGAGCGAGCTTGATGTCAGGATCGTGTTGACGATGTCGCTGCCCATCCGGCTGAGTTCAAGAACCGGTCCGCGCGATGCAACGGCATCGTCAAGGTCATAAAGCAGTTTGGTTGTGCGGACCTGATCTTCGTAGGGCAGGGGATCGCCTGATTTGCGCAGATCTTCGACGGAGGCATTGATCCCGGCAATGGTTGTCTGGGTGAAAGACAGGAGCGGGGTGATCATGCTGCTGTAACGCCCGCTTAGCTGCTGAAACTTGTTCAGTTTTCCGGCAATGTCATCGGCGATGGCAAACCGGTTCAGGGTCATTGCATGCAGATTTTCCAGCGCGTCGCGCAGATTGGCACTGTTGGTATCTATACCATCGAGAATTTCGGCTTGAAGATTTGTTTCGCGCAATTGCGCGACATTTTCGTCAAGCGCGGCCAGCAGCGTATCAAGTTCTGCTTTGACAGCCTGTTCTTCGTCGGGGGTTTTCGATGCGATGATCCGCGGCGCGATGGCCACGATCTTTGCACTGTCGGTCGCGAGTTGTTGTGCCGAAAACATCGGCGGCAGTTTCGAATGCGTGATGTCCGCAAGTTCGGAGCCGAACTTGTCGAAGGATATGACGGCGACGGTGGCCGCCACGACGGCCATCAGGCCGACAAGTGCAAATGATGCCGCCAGTTTCCCCTGAACGCCGAAGCCTTTTGCGGTCTTGTTGACCGGCTTCTGGCGATCATCAGATTTGATAGTCTTTCCCATTACTCACCTAACCCCGATTACGCATAAGCAGTGCACCGGCATCTGTCATGCCGGTAACACGCGTCTGTTTGATTTTCCTGGATGAAACCTTCCTGTGGTTTCCGCATTCGGGGAGTCCCGCGATATCGGTTAGGAACGATAAGGATGCGCGACAATTGAAGGCGGAAGTTCTTGTTTTTCTTATGTTGAAAATTTCTATAGCACACGCGCCGGTGCAGAATAACCCAAATGTTTCTCTAATGTGGCAGCCCTGTCCATCTGGATAAGTCCTTTGTACAAAAGCTTGTGGCCATTCTGACCAATAGAAAAGGCCCGCCGGGTGGCGGGCCTTGCACAGAAGAAGGTTTGGCAGATTTCGGCAGATCAGGAGGCGCGATCACGTGCCTGCTGACGGAGATCCTCGAGGATGCCGTTGATCCGCGAACGCAGATTTTCGACCTTTTCGGATGCGGTCTGTGCCGTTGCCAGAACCTGACCGGAAAGTTCGCCGGTTTTGCCGGTTTCACTTGCCACATCATTGATCGAGGACGAAACGGTGCGGGTGCGATCAGCCGCACTACGCACGTTGCGCGTGATCTCGTCGGTTGCCGCACCCTGTTCTTCGACTGCAGCCGAAATGGTTGTGGCAATCTCGTTGATGTTTTCGATGATGCGACCGATATCCTCGATGGCGGTAACGGATTCCCCGGTCGCCTTCTGGATGCCGGAAATCTGACCGGCAATTTCTTCGGTCGCCTTTTCGGTCTGGTTGGCGAGGTTTTTGACCTCGGCGGCGACAACCGCAAAGCCCTTGCCCGCATCGCCGGCACGTGCCGCTTCGATGGTGGCGTTAAGGGCCAGAAGGTTGGTCTGTTCGGCGATGTCGGTGATCAGTGCGATGACCTCGCCGATGCGGTTTGCCGATTGCGACAGGCTGACCACCAGCTGGTTGGTTTCCTGTGCGCGGTCGGCGGCATTGTTGGAAATGCGGGTCGATTCCGCCATCTGGCGGTTGATTTCCGCGTTTGAGGCCGAAAGCTGTTCGGTGGCGGCAGCAACGGTTTCGACGTTGCCGGTGGCTTCCTGGGCCGAAGATGCGACATCTTCGGTCTGGCCGGAAACCAGTTCGGCACTCTGGCTCATCTGGCCCGACACACCCTGAAGCTGTTCGGCGAGGGCGGCGATTTCACCGACCGCACTTTCGACTTCGTTTTGCAGGGTATCGGCAAGGCCAAGCAGTTCATCGCGGAGTGCTTCGTTGCGTTCACGGTTCAGGCGTTCTTCTTCGGCCTGAAGTTCACGCACCTTAAGGGCGTTGTCCTTGAACACCTCGACCGCGCGGCCCATGGCGGTGATTTCGTCATTGCCCTTGACCGGGACGTCGATATCAAGATTGCCATCGGCCAGTGTGACCATGGTGGTTTGCAGACCTGCCAGACGACGCAGAAGGTTGCCACGCACATAGACCACATAAATGATCAGCGAGATCAGGATGGCGGCGATGGCGACAACGGCCAGTGCCGTCAGGCTCTGTTTTTCGACGACTTTTGCCTGTGTGGCGGCGTCATCGACTTCGGAGTTCAGGGCGGCGACCAGTTCGGAAACGCCGCTGCGCATTGCGTTGGCGTATTCACCGCTCTGGATGACCAGACGCTGGCTTTCCTCGGCGGCGGCAAGTTCGCGTTTGCGAAGCTCCGGCAGGCTGTCATCCCCGACCGAGAGCTTCTGCATCTTGTCGATCAGTTCGACATAGAAGTTCTTCAGGCGCTCGTTCCCGATGGAATCAAGGGCGGCCAGTGCATCGGCATAGGTGCCGCGAATACGCACCGGAATGATCGACAGACGCACGGCCTGTGTTTCGGTGGTTGACGCGATGATCATGTTGGCAGCAGACGAACCAAGACGTTCGATTTCCAGAACCGGTGAACGTGCGCTGATGGCCTCGTTCATCTTGATGAAGTTTTCAATGACTTCTTCGGTGCTTGCCGTGTATTTGGCGGACGGATCGTCCTTTAATGACTGCGCATAGGCGTTGCCCTGCGCGATGTCATTCTGAGTATAGGACAGAACCGGTTTCAGCGTATCGCCATAGCGTTTTGCAAGGTCCTGGAACTCGCTTAGTTTTTCGGCCTTTTCGGTCGAAATGGCAAAACGTTCCTGGGTGACTGTGTGCAATTGACCAAGGGTGTCCTGCAACTGAATGCGGTTGTCATTGATCGTGGCAATCACGTCGGGCATGAAGCCGGTTGATTCGATTTCGTTGATCTTGTTGACCAGTTCCAGCAGGCGGAAATCAAGTTCTTCCTTGATCGCCAGTTCTTCATCTGTGGAATTGGATGCGACGATGCGCGGCGCAATCGCGACGATTTCCGCGCTTTCGGTCGCCAGTTGCTGTGCCGCGGCGATCGGCGGCAGTTTTTCTTCTGTAATGGTGGTCAGAGCTTCGCCGAACTTGTTGAAAGACACGGCACCCACAACGGCAGAAACCACCGCCATCAATCCGACCAATGCAAACGATATCAGAAGTTTGCTTTGGACCCCGAACTTAATTCCCATTCTGTCCTACCTTCTTGTGCTGTTTTCCCCGAGCGGCTTCTGTGTCCGTCCGGGTTTCTTGGATCAGGCAACGGGTGTTTTGTTCTTTTCGTCGCCCAGTTTGTAACCCCCGAAGAGTTATACTTTAGAGTTATTTTTTCTTATTAAGGGACATTATTGAAATATTATTCACAGAACTGCAAGGCGTAAGCAGTTCTGCGACAAAAAATCACGGTTAAATCCATAAGTTGTATAAATCAGAGGTGATGCGCCCGCGGTTTCGGTGCGCGCCGGTTGATGAATGCGGGCAGATGACGGATAGCTGGACCTTGAAGCGCAAACAGGATATAGGAGCGGTCGAAATTTCTGCCTGTCAGTTTGTCCGGTCCGGTTCGGTCCGCCGGACTGGCGCGCAATCATCGCGAGACCGGTCTGCGCGGGAAGATCCCGCAGTTACCGGCCGGTGCCCGATTTGCACTGATCGACAACACGAAAAGAATACAGGTTTCAGGTTATGGCCGGCCATTCCCAATTTAAGAACATCATGCACCGCAAAGGCGCGCAGGATAAAAAGCGCGCCAAAATCTTCACCAAACTCGCCCGTGAAATCACGGTTTCGGCGAAAATCAGTGATGATATCAACAGCAACCCGCGTCTGCGTGCAGCGATTGCCGCCGCGCGTGTGCAGAACATGCCCAAAGACAACATTGATCGCGCGATTAAAAAGGCGACCGGTGCAGGCGAGGGCGACAATTATGAAGAGGTCCGTTACGAGGGCTACGGGACGGCCGGTGTTGCCGTGATCGTCGAGGCGCTTACGGATAACCGCAACCGTACCGCATCCGAAGTGCGTGCCGCATTCGCCAAAAGCGGTGGAAACCTTGGTGAAACCGGTTCGGTCGGCTTCATGTTCAACCGTCTTGGCGAAATCGTTTATCCGGCGGACAAGGCCGGTGCGGATGAAATGTTTGAGGCCGCCCTTGAAGCAGGGGCTGCAAACGTGGAATCGGATGATGAGAGCCACGTCATCGAAACCGAGATCGAAGAGCTTAACAATGTGCGTGAAGCGCTGACCGAGAAGTTCGGGGATCCGGAAAGTGCGAAGCTTGTCTTCCGCGCGGTGACCGAAGCCGACATCAGCATCGATCAGGCACAGAGCATCATGAAGCTTGTTGATGCGCTTGAAGATAACGATGATGTCCAGAATGTCTGGACCAACGTTAACTGGACCGACGAGATCGCTGCTGCGCTTGATAACTGATTACGCTTGCTTACGCCCGTCATTCCCTTTTGAATGACGGGCGTATTTTATTTTGCTTATGATAATAAGGTGAGGCGACGTGGTCAGGGTTCTAGGTATCGATCCCGGTCTTCAACGCACGGGCTGGGGGGTGATCGACCTTACAGACAACCGGATGCGTCATGTTGCCAATGGTGTCGTGACCTCGACACAGTCGCTATCGCTGGCGGAACGGCTTGATCAGCTTCATAGCGGGCTTATGGACGTGATTGCGGCCTGGACGCCCGATGAGGCCGCGGTCGAGGAAACCTTCGTTAACAAAAACCCTGTTTCGACGCTTAAACTGGGGCAGGCGCGCGGTGTTGCGCTGCTTGCGCCAGCACGTTGTGGCATTCCGGTAACGGAATATACACCCAATGCCGTCAAAAAGACGGTGGTGGGTGCGGGTCATGCGGCCAAGCAGCAGGTTGAAATGATGGTATCCACCCTGCTGCCGGGATGTCAGATCCATGGCGCAGATGCGGCCGATGCACTGGCGGTTGCGATTTGTCATGCACAACATGCCGGAACCCGCGCGCTTGCGGGGATAACAGCCGGACCGGGGAGAAAATACAGGTGATCGCAAAACTTCGCGGAATTGTCGATTTCATTGGCGAGGACAGTGTCATCATCGATGTGAACGGGGTCGGATACCTTGTTTTTGCGTCGCGCAGAACATTGACCATGCTGCCGCCAAAAGGCGGCGAGGCGGGCTTGATGATCGAAACCCATGTCCGCGAAGATCACATTCATCTTTATGGTTTTGCCGATAACGCCGAAAAGCAGTGGTTTGCCCTTTTGACGACGGTTCAGGGGGTGGGGGCCAAGGTTGCGCTGGCCCTTTTGTCGGTTTTAAGCCCGACCGATCTTTTGCGTGCGATTGCCGCGCAGGATACCACGGCCCTTTGCCGGGCACCGGGGATTGGCCCGAAGGTGGCGACCCGTGTTGTGGGTGAACTGAAAGACAAGGCCGCGCGCCTTAACCTTGGCCCGGTTGCGGCCCCGGCGGCACCTGTGGCACCGCCCGCCGCAACTTCGTCAAAAAAATCTGCAAAATCGGCCAAACCGCTTGCTGATGTGAGCATCGACAAAGCCGATGCCGCGCCGGTTGTCGATGATGGCGCGGTTCTGGCCGATGCGGTTTCAGCGCTGGTCAATCTGGGCTATGGCCGGTCCGAGGCATTTGGCGCGGTTGGCAAGGCCGCCCAGCAGGCCGGTGAGGACAAGACACTTGATAGCCTGATCCGTCTGGGATTGAAGGAGCTTAGCGCGTGAGCGAGGAAGAAGACCGTTTGCTTAGCGGGGAACGCCGCGAAGAGGATTATCAGGACGGCTCTTTGCGCCCGCGTCGGCTGGACGATTTTACCGGCCAGAAAGAAGTGCGCGAAAATCTTGATGTGTTCATTCAGGCCGCGCGTGGCCGCGAAGAGGCCATGGATCATGTGCTGTTTTTCGGGCCTCCGGGCTTGGGGAAAACGACACTGTCGCAGATTGTTGCCAGCGAGCTTGGCGTCGGTTTCCGGGCGACGTCCGGTCCGGTGATCGCCAAGGCCGGTGATCTTGCCGCCCTTCTGACCAATCTTCAGCCGCGCGATGTTCTGTTTATTGATGAAATCCATCGCCTGAACCCGGCGGTCGAGGAAATTCTGTATCCGGCGATGGAAGATTTCCAGCTTGATCTGATCATCGGCGAGGGACCGGCTGCACGTTCGGTGCGGATTGATCTGCCGCCCTTTACGCTTGTCGGGGCAACGACACGGTCGGGGCTTTTGACGACGCCGCTTCGTGACCGGTTTGGTATTCCGTTGCGGTTGCGATTCTATGAGCCCGAAGAGCTGGTCGAGATCGTGGCGCGCGGTGCGCGGTTGCTGAGTTTCGATATGACGCGTGAAGGGGCGATGGAAATTGCCCGCCGGTCACGGGGAACACCACGTATTGCCGGGAGGTTGTTACGCCGGGTGCGTGATTTTGCGGTGGTTGCCGGAAAATCGCCCGTCGATAAATTCATCGCCGATGCGGCGCTAACACGGCTTGAGGTCGATAACCTTGGCCTTGATAGCCAGGACCGGCGTTATCTGAACTGTATTGCAGGGAATTACGGCGGCGGGCCAGTTGGTGTCGATACGCTGGCAGCCGCCCTGTCGGAAGAACGTGACACGATTGAAGACGTGATCGAACCGTATCTTTTGCAGCAGGGATTGATACAGCGCACCCCGCGGGGCCGGATGCTGGGCATCAAGGGATACAAGCATCTTGGGCTGGTGCCACCGCGCGAAGGCAATGGTGTGCCGTTGGCGGACCTGTTTGATCAGCGCGCGACCAAGGCCGCAGACGGGACAGAGGAATGACGAATAAGTGCGAAAACAGCCTGCTCGGTCATATCGAGGGCAAGCGGCATATTTTCCCGTTAATGGTGTTTTACGAGGATACCGACGCAGGTGGAATTGTATATCACGCCAACTATCTCGCCTTTGCCGAGCGGGCACGTTCAGCGATGCTTAACCTGTTGGGCGTTAGCAATAGTAGCCTTGCAGAGCGCCACAAAGTTGCCATAGCCGTTCGACACTGTACGCTCGATTTTCGCCGGGCGGCCCGGTTGGAAGACAGGCTGATTGTGGATACTCGGCTGATCAAACTGGGGGGCGCGTCGCTGGGATTCGAACAGAAGATCATGCGGGACGGCGAGGTGCTCGTGGTTATCGAGATATATCTCGCCTGCGTGTCGCTGCAAGAGTTACGGGCGCAACGGATGCCCGATGAATTGAGAACGGCTTACGCAACCTATCTGGATGTGAACGAGGACTGAAGAGAATATGGAAAATCAGGTGGTCGACGCGGTAACGCTGGGGCAGTCGGTCATGGCCCATGACATGTCCATGTGGGGTCTGTTCATGCAGGCCGGGATTGTCGTCAAAACGGTGATGATCGGGCTGATGCTGGCATCGGTTTGGGTCTGGGCAATTGTCATTGAAAAGCTGATCCGGTTGCGCAAATTGCGCGCCCAGGCAAACACATTTGAAGAAGCCTTCTGGTCGGGCGGGTCGCTTGAAGACCTGTATGACCGAATTGCTGATCAGCCGCGCGATCCGATGTCGGCGATTTTCGTTTCGGCCATGCGCGAATGGCGTCGTTCGAACGCGCGCGGGGTCAAGGGCGAAACAATGCGCGCCCGCCTTCAGCAGCGCCTGGAACGGTCGATGGAAATCACGCTGGGCCGTGAAATGGACCGGGTTGAACGTTATATGACCTTCCTTGCGTCTGTTGGCTCGACCGCACCGTTTGTCGGCCTGTTCGGGACGGTCTGGGGGATCATGGTTTCCTTCCAGGCGATTGCGGCCTCGAAAAACACGTCGCTTGCGGTTGTCGCACCGGGGATTGCCGAGGCACTGCTTGCAACGGCGATGGGCCTTGTCGCGGCAATTCCGGCGGTGGTGGCCTATAACAAGATTTCCAGTGACCTGAACCGGTATGGCAATCGCCTTGAAGCGTTTGTTGACGAGTTCACGTCGATCCTGTCACGCCAGCTTGACGACGCGAGAGACTGATATGGGCGCTCAACTCGCATCCGGATCCGGCGGAGGACGCCGCCGCGGTCGCCGCAGCAACCGCCGCCGCGCCATGAGCGACATCAACGTCACCCCGATGGTTGACGTGATGCTTGTTCTGCTGGTGATTTTCATGGTGGCGGCACCTTTGATGACGGTCGGTGTCGAAGTGGACCTGCCGGAAACATCGGCCGCCCCGATGACCGGTCAGGACGAACCGCTTGTCGTATCGGTCACGGGGGATGGCACCCTTTATATCATGGACAGTGAAGTCGCCCAGGACACGCTGGTCGAAAAGCTTTCGGCCATTACCGAGAATAAACGAGATACCCGTATTTTCGTGCGCGGTGACCGGGCAATTGATTATGGCCGTGTGATGGAAGTCATGGGCCTGATCAACGAGGCCGGGTTTAGCAAAGTTGCGCTGATCGCGGAGCTGCCCGCAAAGGGCAAGTAAACCGACATGTTTCGCAGTGTTCTGATTTCTCTGGCAGCCCACCTGGTGATCTTTCTGATTGCCTGGTTAGGCCTGCCGGAACTGTTCGAGGAAACGCCGCTGGAACTGCAATCGATTTCGGTCGAGGTGGTGACAGTCGATGAATTCTCGGCTGCTCCGACCAAGGCGCTGCCAAAGCCGAAAGCCGAAGAAAAGCCGAAACCGAAACCGGTTGCAAAGCCAGAGCCAAAGCCGGTTCCGAAGCCGGAACCCAAACCGACCCCTAAACCGGAACCCAAGCCTGCGCCAAAGCCAGAGCCCAAGCCGGAACCGAAGCCTGAGCCGAAACCGGAGCCGAAGGTCGAGCCCAAACCACAGCCGAAACCGGAACCCAAACCCGTTCCGAAACCGGAAGTGAAGAAGGAACCGACCCCGACCCCGGAAAAGCCGAAACCAAAGCCGGTTGAGGCCAAAAAGCCAGAGCCAAAGCCGGAGCCGAAGCCCGAGCCGAAGAAGCAGCCCGACCCGGAGCCGAAGCGGACACTTGCCGATATTCTGAAGGATGTGCGCAAAACCGAACCGAGCGCACAGCCGACACCACAGGATACACCGGAAGATACGCCCGAAGACAATGCAAGCGAGGTGGTTGCGACCCGTCTGGACGCGCGTTTGACTATGAGCGAGCTTGACGCCGTCAAAAGACAGATCGAACGCTGCTGGAGCCCACCGGCCGGAGCCAAGGAAGCCGGGAACTTTGCGGTCGAAATACATGTCAGTGCCAATCCGGACGGCACCGTCCGGCAGGCACGAATTAGCAACTCTGGCGAGATTGGTGGTGATCCTTCACGCCGTACGATTGCAGAAAGTGCTCTTCGAGCTGTGCTAAATCCGCAATGCAGTCCTCTAAAACTGCCGCTGGATAAATACGAAATGTGGCGCACATTCACGTTCAATTTTGACATGCGTGAAATGCTGGGCCTGTAATGAATAAAATCATAAGTCCCTCAAAACGCGTGGAAAATAGCGAGGCAGGATGACCATCAAGACCAACGCATCAAAACGAGATTGGGTTACACGCAGTCTGGCCGGACTGTGTGCCCTTGCCGTTGTCGCTGGCCTGGCCGTTGTACCCTCGGCACCGGCGCATGCCGAACTCCGTATCGACATCACCCGGGGTGAAGTCAAACCGATGCCGATTGCCGTTACCCGTTTCCCGGGTGAAGGTGTTTCGGAAACCGAAGTCGGTCAGAACATCACGTCGGTGATCAGTGCCGATCTGGCGCGATCGGGTCTGTTTGCGCCAATTGACGAAAAAGCCTTTATCCAGAGTGCCAGTTCGCTGGCGGTCAATCCGAACTTTGCCGAGTGGCGCGCGATCAATGCGCAGGCACTCGTCAATGGCCGGGTTGTTACCGAACCGAACGGGCTTCTGCGTGTCGAATTCCGCCTTTGGGATGTTCTGGCTGAAAACCAGATGGCAGGGGTGGCCTATCGCACCCAGCCGAACAACTGGCGGCGTATCGCACACAAGATTGCCGACGAGATCTATAAACGCATTACCGGGGAATCGGGTTATTTCGATACCCGTATCGTTTATGTCTCCGAATCGGGCCCGGGCGATAAACGCGTCAAGCGGCTGGCCATCATGGATCAGGACGGTGCGAACCACCGTTTCCTGTCGGACGGCAAGTTTCTTGTTCTGAACCCGCGTTTTTCTCCGACGGCCCAGGAAGTGGTTTATATGTCGTACTTCAACGATAAACCACGTGTCTATGTTCTGGATATCGATACCGGCGAGCTTGAATTGCTTGGCGATTTCCCGGGCATGACCTTTGCCCCGCGTTTTGCCCCAGACGGCAATTCCGTGGTGATGTCCCAGGCTTTGGACGGCAATAGTGAAATCTACCAGCTGGATCTGCGTACGCGCGAAAAACGCCAGTTGACGCGGCATCCTGCAGTTGATACATCGCCGTCATATTCTCCTGATGGTTCGCGCATTACGTTCAACTCGGACCGTAGCGGATCACAGCAACTTTACGTGATGAATGCGGATGGAAGCGGTGTCCAGCGCATCAGTTTCGGTGGTGGTCTTTATGCCACACCGGTCTGGTCGCCACGCGGTGACCTGATCGCATTCACCAAGTCACAAGGAGGTCGGTTCTATATCGGTGTCATGCGTCCAGATGGCAGTGGAGAGCGGCTTTTGGCCGAGGGCTTCCTTGTCGAAGGCCCGACATGGGCACCGAACGGAAGAGTGTTGATGTATCACCGCCAGCACCCGTCCAGGGACGGGACCAAGGATCGCTATCGTCTGTATTCGATCGATTTGACCGGTTTTAACGAGCGCGAGATCGTGACACCGGCGGATGGATCGGATCCGGCATGGTCACCCTTGATTCCCTGATATCTCAAGAGTATAGTCATCGCGAAGCACTGAATGCGATTCGCATTAATCGCGGGCATTTTCGGTGTCGCGAGACATGGAAAACACCACAATCGGGCGAATGCGTCCGGTGTTAAGGGGAAAACTTAAATGAAACTTCGGATTCTGAGTGTTTTTGCTGCTGCCGCACTTCTGGCTGCCTGTGAAACCGCACCTGACAGCTCGGCAACTTCTGCTGGCGAAGGTGTTTCGACCACCAATCAGCCGTCTTCCACTTCGAGCACGCTTTCGGAAAGCAGCCCGGAATGGTTCGCGGTTAATGTTGGCGATCGCGTATTCTTTGGCTTCGACAAATATGACCTGTCGGGCGAAGCACGCCGTACGCTGGAACTTCAGTCTGCCTGGCTGAAAAAATACCCGCAGTACAAAGTGGTTGTCGAAGGCCATGCCGACGAACGCGGTACCCGTGAATACAACCTTGCACTGGGTGAGCGTCGCGCGAACTCCGTGAAAGATTACCTCGTTGCGCTTGGCATCGATCCGTCACGTGTCGAAACCATTTCTTATGGTAAAGAACGTCCGGTCGCGCTTGGTCACGACGAAGAAAGCTGGGCTAAAAACCGCCGCTCTGTTTCGGTTATCCGTTAAGCGCGTGCAGGTGAAAGCCTGAATTTCAAGGCGCCTGTTCCGAAAGGGACAGGCGCCTTATTTTTGCCGCCTCAAAATGTTGCAACATAGGGTCAGAACCCCCTAATTTGATTGGAATGGCAGGTGTTATATTTGCGAAATCCAAGGAAAAGCCCGCGGTGCGGGTTGGCATCCCGGACAAGGGATTTGACGTCGGAGTTCGCAAATATAACACCTGTCCTTCGGATCAATCAGATTTGCACGGGCTACTTTGTCGCAAAACCTTGAAAGATATATATCTTCCTGCGATTTTGCTTCGCGTATCCGCACAAATCTGATTGACCATTGCAACCAAATTAAGGGGTTCTGACCCTGGATGTTCCTTGATGATATCAGGAATGTGATGTTCGAAATTACGACGAAGGACCCGAAAATGATCCGAGTTGGCCCGAAAACCGGTTATCGCAATGACGCCCTGCCGTACCAGATTTCCGCAGCGGCGCATTCACCAACCGTTGGGGGAAAACAGGGGGCGCTGCGCCGTCGCCCGGTCGGCTATCTGTCGGTGTTTGCCGTCGCGGCGCTGCTGGGGATGACTGTTCCTGGCGGTGCACCGGTACGGGCGCAAGAATCCAACATGACCCGTCAGGTCGAACAGTTGCGCAAGGATCTTGATCTGTTGCAGCGTTACGTCTACCGCGAGGGTGTTCCTTCGGGTGGTGTTGCCGATGGTGGTTCAAGTGATGGAAGTCCGGCCGCGGCGCGCCAGCAGGTTCAGATCAACGAGATCGAACGCGCGGTGACCCAGCTTACCGGCCAGATCGAAGAATTCGACTTCCGCATTCGCAAGATTGAAGATCGCCTTGACCGTCTGGTTTCCGATGTTGATTTCCGCCTTGGTCAACTTGAAGGTGGCGCCAATGCTGGTGGCACGCAGACTGGTGCTGTTGCCCCATCGGCGGCGGCCGGAGCGGCGGCAAACGGTGCGAGCGCATCGAATGCCCAGCCAAATACCGCCGGTACGGGGCAACGGGTTGATGACCGTGGTACCCAATTGTTCGGTGTGATCGAGAATGAAGGTTCGCCGCCCTCTGTTCCGTCCGGCCCATCCAATACAGGGGCAGGTAGGCAGGCACCTGCCGCGGCCGCATCTGGTGGCAGTGGTGCCCTTCCGGCCGGGACACCGGAAGAACAGTATCGTTATGCTTTTGATCTTTTGCGCAAACAGAACTTTGCGGCGGCGGAAACCGCCCTTGCCGCGTTTGTCAAAAGCCATCCGGACAATGCATTGGCCGGGAATGCGCAATACTGGCTTGGCGAAACGTTTTATGTTCGCGAACAGTATGATCAGGCGGCTGTCGCGTTTACCGAAGGTTTCCAGACCTATCCCGATAGCAGTAAAGCGGCCGATAACCTGCTTAAACTTGGCATGTCGCTTGGCAATCTGGGCAAGAAGGACGATGCCTGCACGACGTTTGGCCATCTGATTTCAAACTTCCCGAATGCGTCGGCGGTCGTGCTTGACCGTGCCCGTCAGGAACGCAAGAACCGCGGCTGTTCCTGATCGCAGTCTGATGGCAGACCAATCTGAAAATATGATCAATCCCGATCCGGCGTCCGATGGAACCCCATTGGACGCCGTTGTCTTTTCGCGCCTGATGAATGTTTTTGGCCCGTTTGAAGATCGGCCGAAAATTGCCGTGGCGGTTTCGGGTGGCGCGGACAGCATGGCGTTGGCGTTACTGGCGCATGAATGGTGCGGGTCAAAGGGCGGCGAATTGACCGCCATCACGGTTGATCACGGCCTGCGTGCGGAGGCGGCAGAGGAAGCGATCCGGGTTGGGGAGCAGCTTCGAAAACATGGCATTGATCATCGTATTTTGCGCTGGGACGGGGCCAAACCGCAAAGTGGTATTCAGGAAGCGGCGCGCAAGGCCCGCTATGACCTGCTGGACCGCGCGTTGGGGGAAATGGGCATCCTGCACCTTTTGGTCGCCCATCATCGCGATGATCAGCATGAAACGCTTGTGATGCGGCAACAGCGCGAGAGTGGCGTGATCGGCCGGGCCGGGATGGCGGCGCGGCGTTATCTGCGCAATGCAAGAGTGTTGCGGCCTTTGCTGCCCGTGGCCAAGGTTGATCTGATTGCAACGCTTCGGACCCGCCAGCAGGACTGGATCGAAGACCCGTCCAACCGCAATGTCCGTTTTGAGCGCGTGCGCATCAGACACAACCCGATGATGGACGGCCCGAAAAAAGAGATGGTTCAAAGCGGTGCCGATGCACGCCAGACCGCGGAATACCGGATTGCCGATCTTCTGGCATCGGCAGTGCAGATTACAAATTGCGGTATTGCACGTATCGATTATTCGAAATGGCGGGATGTTGGCGGTGATGAAGTAACCGCACGCTATGCCCTTGGGCATATTGTCCGGGTGGTTGGCGGGGAAAATTATATGCCGGCACTGGGCGCGTTGACGGCGGCCCTGCTGCAAATCAACGAGAAGGAAGATGCGCGGGTCAGTCTGGGCGGATGCGTGTTGCATCGCCGGGGAGGCATTTTGCTGGTTTATAGAGAGATCGGGCGCGTGGATGCCCATCCGGTTCGCATCAACGCCGATTGGATGCGCGATGGTTTCGGGCAGCGTTGGGACAATCGGTTCGAGCTGTTTTTCGCAGATCATGGCGCGGGGGTAACCGCGGATTACAGTGATTTGGGGCGGTTTGTGATTGCGCCGCTGTCGGCTTGTGATGCGTTTCACACGCGTGCCTTTCGGACCGCCATTGGCAAAATCGCGCCATTTGTGGATCATTTACCGCGCGCGGCCCTTGCATCCATACCCGCACTTTATGATAAAGAAGTTCTGCTTTCCGTTGGCGGGCTTGAGGTTTCAGGCATTTCCGACGTATTATCCGCCGCCGGTTGCCGCACGGCCCCGATGGGGGTAGAAAACGCAATCGGCATGCGATGGCGGTTTGCACCCCCGACACCTTTGTGGGAAAGTGGGTTTAAATCGTCGCCGAAACCCGACGTCCTACTTGCGTAAAGGTACCTTATCATTATCTGATGGTCAGGCCGTGCGCAGGGCGATTGCGCGTCATGGCGAACACAAATTGCGATCAGTAGCTTGGAATGAATATGGGAAAAAATCTCGCACTGTGGGTTATCATAGCCATCCTTTTGGTGGCTTTGTTTAACCTGTTTCAGTCGCCATCAGGACGGAGCGGCCAGTCAACGCTGGCGTTTTCGGACTTCCTGGCCGAAGTTGACAGCGGCCAGATTTCAGAAGTTACGATCCAGGGCAACACTCTTACAGCGCAAACCCGCGATAACCGGACCGTTAGTGTTTATACCCCTGATTATCCGAGCCTTGTCGAACGTCTGAACGACAAGGGCGTTCGTATTATTGCCCAGCCGGAAGAAAGCCTGTCGCCGCTTATGAGCGCGCTGATCAGCTGGTTCCCGATGCTGCTGATTATTGGTGTGTGGATTTTCTTCATGCGTCAGATGCAGGGCGGCGGCGGCAAGGCCATGGGCTTTGGCAAATCAAAGGCCAAGATGCTGACCGAGAAATCCGGTCGGGTGACCTTTGAAGACGTAGCCGGGATCGAGGAAGCCAAGGGCGAGCTTGAAGAAGTCGTCGACTTCCTGCGCGATCCGCAGAAATTCCAGCGCCTTGGCGGTAAAATTCCCAAAGGCATGCTTCTTGTCGGACCTCCGGGTACGGGTAAGACGCTTCTGGCACGTGCGATTGCCGGTGAAGCCAATGTGCCGTTCTTTACGATTTCGGGTTCCGATTTCGTGGAAATGTTTGTTGGTGTCGGCGCATCGCGTGTGCGTGACATGTTCGAACAGGGCAAAAAGAACGCGCCCTGCATCATCTTCATCGATGAAATCGACGCCGTTGGCCGCCATCGTGGTGCCGGTCTTGGCGGCGGAAACGATGAACGCGAACAGACCCTGAACCAGCTTCTGGTCGAGATGGACGGTTTTGAGGCCAACGAGGGTGTTATCCTTGTGGCAGCAACCAACCGTCCGGATGTTCTGGACCCGGCATTGCTGCGCCCCGGTCGTTTTGACCGTCAGGTTGTTGTGCCGAACCCCGATCTTGAAGGTCGTGAACGTATTCTTGGTGTTCACGCCCGCAAGGTTCCGTTGGGGCCGGATGTTGACCTGCGCACGGTTGCGCGTGGCACGCCGGGCTTCTCGGGTGCGGATCTGGCAAACCTTGTCAACGAGGCAGCGCTTCTTGCCGCCCGTCTTGGCAAGCGTGTCGTCACCATGGCCGATTTTGAAAACGCCAAGGACAAGGTGATGATGGGGGCGGAACGCCGTTCCATGATCATGACCGACGACGAGAAGAAGCTGACGGCCTATCACGAAGGTGGTCATGCGCTTGTTGCGCTGCATACCCCGGCATCCGATCCGATCCACAAGGCAACCATCATTCCGCGCGGTCGTGCGCTGGGTATGGTGATGCGCCTGCCGGAACGCGATCAGGTTTCCAAATCCTACGAACAGCTGATTTCCGACCTGGCGGTTGCCATGGGTGGCCGCGTTGCCGAGGAAATCATCTTTGGCAAGGACAAGGTCACCACGGGTGCATCTTCGGACATCAATATGGTGACGCAGTATGCGCGCAAGATGGTGACCGAATGGGGCTTTTCGGACAAGCTTGGCAATGTCAAATATGTGGATAATCAGGAAGAAGTGTTCCTGGGTCACAGCGTTGCCCAGCACAAGAATGTGTCGGAAAAAACAGCCCAGCTGATCGATGAGGAAGTCCGTCGTTATTCCGACGAGGCCTATGTTTTCGCCAAGCGGGTTCTGACCGAGCATCTTGACGATCTGCATGTTCTTGCCAAGGGGCTTCTGGAATACGAAACCCTGTCGGGCAAGGAAATCGATGCGCTTCTGCGCGGCGAGGAAATCAACCGTGCGGGCCATTCCAATGGTGGTGGCAAGGACGCGGGCGGCGGACGCCGTTCGACGGTTCCGACCACCGGTGGTGCGCGCAAGGAAAACCCGGGTGAAGGTGGCGGGGATTTGTCCCCGGAGCCACAGCCGGGCAGCTAACTGAAAGAGACTGATGGACAAGATCGAAGGATCGGTCCTGCGAAGCCCCGCCGATGTGCGGGGCTTTGCTGATTTTGACGGACCGTTATATTACGCACCTACCGGTTTCATCGACCATGCCGATGATCCCAATACGTTACCACTTGCCGGATCGCGCCGCGGCTTTTCCGCGCTTGAAATCATCCGCCGTCGCGACGGTGGCGGTGCCGAAAGCATGATCCTGCCGTTGCTGGCCCTTGAAGGCTGGGTCCAGAATTCCGGGCGGGTGGATGAAATCAATGATGTCCTGAACCGTCTGACAACCAAACGCGCCGATTTTGCCGGGCTTGATATGGCGTCCTGTCATGTGATGGGCATTGTCAATGTCACGCCGGACAGTTTTTCGGATGGCGGCGATTACAACAGCACCGATCAGGCGATTGCGCGCGCGCGCGCCCTGGCGGCACAGGGGGCATCCATCCTTGATATCGGCGGGGAATCGACCCGGCCGGGGGCGGAAGCCGTGTCCGAAGCCGACGAGATCGCCCGCGTTGTTCCGGTGATCCGGGCCCTGGCCGAAGACGGCCATTGCGTTTCCATCGATACCCGCCATGCAAGCGTGATGGAGGCCGCGATTGAGGCTGGTGCGGCGATCATCAATGACGTGACCGGGCTTGAAGGCGATGAATGGTCGATGGAAGTCGCCGTGGCATCGGGAAGGCCCGTGATGCTGATGCATATGCAGGGCGAACCGGGCACCATGCAGGAAAACCCGCAATATGATTGTGCGGTTCTGGATGTGTATGACTATCTGCTGGACCGGATCGAAAGTTGCGAACGGGCCGGGATTGCGCGCGATCGTATCTGTGTCGATCCGGGCATTGGTTTTGGCAAGTCGCTGTCGCACAATCTGGAACTGCTATCACGTCTGGCGATTTTTCATGGGTTGGGATGCCCGGTGTTGCTGGGCACGTCGCGCAAATCATTTATCGGCAAGATTGATCCGGCAGCATCCCCGAAAGAGCGGCTGGGCGGATCGATTGCATCGGCGGTCAATGGATGGCGGCACGGTGTTCAGATGATCCGGGTGCATGATGTTCATGACACGGTTCAGTCGATTTCGGTCGCGACTGCGACATCGATGGTATAGCTGTTTTTGGCCTGCAATCTATGGATGTATAGGTTGACCGGTTTGAACAACGAATTATAAAAGGCCCGCCGTTCTGGTGCATTTTCGGGTGCCAGAATTGCGGGTCTTTTTTGGTCCGGTGAATCTGGCAATTTCTGACAGATCGTGCTTGGGGCTTGCGGATTTTACCCAATCGCCACATACCATTAAAGATAAAGAGAATTGCGATCAGGAAGATCGCGCAAATGGTTGGTTTCGTGCAAACAGCGAAGGCGAAGTTGAATGAATGGATACAGCGCGCACGCGCGCGTTGAACAGCCGGAAAAGGCTGCGGGTCAGGAAACGATGGCGACTTGTGTTTTCGTGGTCGAGGACAATGCCGATCTTAATCGGGATTTGTGCGAATACCTCGAGATGTGCGGTTTTGATGTTGTCGGTTGTGAAACCGGCGCAGCGTTTCATCGCGCGCTGAAATCCAAAACACCTGCGGCGGTCATTTTCGATATCATGCTGCCGGATGCCGATGGCTATGAATTGGCCAAATATGCGCGCGCCAACCTTGATTGCGGCATCATGATGCTGACATCCCTTGCGGGGATGGATCATCATCTTACGGGGTATAAATCCGGTGCGGATGTTTACCTGACGAAAGACAGTCCGCTTTCGGTGATCGAGGCGGCCCTGCGCCCGTTGTTGCGCCGGGTTGGCAAAAAAGATGACGATGCGGTTGAAGACCCGGAAAAAGACGGAACCTGGACCCTTGATATGCTGAACTGGACGCTGAGCAATTCGGGCGGCGGTTCTTCGACTTTGACCGCGACGGAACGCACCATCGTGCAATTGCTGGTCGAAGCAAACGGGGCGTGGCTGACACGCCCGGAAATCGTCATGGCGCTGGGCAAGGCCGATACGGCCGAAAATTGCCGTAACCTTGATACGGCGATCCGGCGCGTTCGTCAGAAAGTCCTGCGCGAAACGGGCGATGAATTGCCGGTTCGGACCGCATATGGGCGGGGCTATGCCTTTACTTCGCCCGGTATCATTGTGGGTGCTGGCGAAACCGCCTGATTGACTGTTATCCGTTCAGATGTCGAACGACCCGGTGCTGTCTTCGCATGGCAGCAACAGGCATAGCTCGATCCCGTCGGTGCCCTTGTCACGCAATTTGATCGATCCGCCATGTGCATCAACGATGCGCTGCGAGATATGAAGCCCCAGCGCATTCTGCATTGCGGTTGGCCCGATATCCTGGCGGAAGAGGGCGTCACTGATGCGCAGGATTTCCTGGTTGTTCAAATCTTTGCCGTGGCAGGGAATATCGATTTCCACCAGCCATTCGCCATTGCGACGAACAGTGATATGGATTGGAGATCCTTGGGCGTAGCGCCGTGCGGTTTCAATCAGGTTGGTGATCGCAAGCCCGACCAGTGTGGCATCGACATAGGTTTCAAGCTGTTCGGTCCCGACGCATTCCAGAGTGATTTCGGCATCGGCGCGCGATGTATCTGCGACAAAGTCCGTCAGCAGACGATTGACCGGCACCAGTTCGCGGGCCAGCGCAAAGTCACCGTCATCGATGCCATCCTTGTTGAGGAAAATATCCACCAGACGCGATAGTTTGCGTGCCTGATCCTGAATGCGTTGCAGGCGGTCGGTGACGTCGCTGCGGGCATCGCGCAGCCGAAGCAGCAGCATTTCGGAAGACCGTTGAATAACCGCAAGCGGTGTGCGGAATTCGTGCGAGAGCATGGAAATCAGTTTTCGCTGTTCCCCGACAAGCGATGTTGTTGCCGCGGTAACCCTGAGCATGTTCATGCGTTCCTTTTCGATCTGCGAAAGGCGGAAACCCATGAGGATGCCCATCGCGCACATATGGAAAAACAGTGTGAACTGATGCAGGCCAAGCCGGAACGGCGTGGCGGCAATCAACCCGGCATGGGTCAGTTGCAATAGCACGGCCCCGCCGATCGGGATCACAATGACAACCAGATAGACCCACAAAAGCCACTGCCTTGGTGCCCGGATGATCCGGTAGGCAACAATCAGGGACAGTGTCGTGAGTAACGCGGCATGCAGCGGCACGATATATGTGCCGTAAAGCGCATAAAAATCGGTGGTCACGGTTAGAGCGCAGGCAACCGAAAGCCCGCAATAGACTTTAGCGATCCGCGTGATCACAACATTCTGTTTGCCAAGATCAAGAATATAGAACCAGAGAAAAATGGAGGCAGCCGAGCCGACGACATTGGTCACCCCGACAATCAGGTCATTGGCATAGGGCCATTCGGGTTGAATGACCGCGAGCACAAGCCCGTTGACCGCGGATGCCAGTGTGCCAATCAAAATAACGCAGACACCATATGTCGCAATCGCACGATCCCGGACGAGAGAGCCCAGAACCGTGTAAACCACGCCGAGCATCAGGATGACACCGAAATAGATGCTCATTGCCCCGTCGCGGAGCGTCAGACTGGAAATAAGCTGATCGGTTGGCCAAAGTTTGGCGATCAATAACTGGGTGCTGTTCGATTTGGTGCGGATGAAAAGAGTATAATCACCTGGTTCGAGTGGCGGGAAGCGGTCGACATGCTGGCTGCCGCGGGTGGGGCGCAGGCCTGCCGGGACATGATCGCCCATATGGCTTTGCCACAGATGGCGCGATGTTCCCTGCCTGATCAGATAGGCATCGATGAAATTCATGTAGTTTGGCTGAATTTCAAGTTGCAGGGATTGTGTCAGGCCCTGCGGAACAGACAGTTGCAGCCGGTACCAGACGCTATCGCCCGTATAGCCAAAACTTGGCACGCCGGTACTTGGGGTGAAATCATCGATTGGCAGGTTCAAAACGTCATTGAGTGTCAGATCGTTTGTCCGGTCTTCAAGCCACAGAACGTGATCATGCAAATTCACAGGGGCCGCGATGTCCGGCAGAAGGGTCAGTTTGCCGACCTCCGTTGCCGTGGCCGGGGACAGCAGGGCCGTGACCGACAGCATGGTCAGTAGCGCCAGCAGAAGCCGGAAACAGAAAAGCATCGGTCTGTTTTTCGGATGACTCATGACGCATTTTCCGGGTCGGAGGCAGGTGCCGTCGGGGGATCAAGATTGGTGGTGCGCGCCGCTTCAATGTTATTTTTGGTCAGTTCGCGGTCATAGGGCAGGCGGATCAGGATGGTGGTGCCACCGTTTTCGCCGACGCTGACTGTCATGCGGCCCATATGCCCGATGATGATCCGGTTGGTGATATGCAGACCCAGACCGACGCCATGGGTGCTGCCCGATCTGTTGCCACGGTAAAATGCGTCGGCAACAAGCGACAGATCATCGGGCGAAATTCCCGGCCCATTGTCGGTGACGCGGATATAGACATTTCCATCGCTGCGGTGGGTGAAGCCGATGCGAACACTGGCATCCGGGGCATATTTAAGCGCGTTTTCAATCAGATTGCATATCGCGCGTTCGATCAGGGTTCTGTCGATGCTTGCGACGGTAAAATCCACCTCTTCCAGCTCAATGTCATGATCGGGCGTCTCGCGCTGACGTCGGAGGACAAGGTCGCGCAGGAACGGTGCCAGAACGGTTGGTCTGGGGGAAATACGGAAATTGGTGCTATCAAGTGTTTCCTTTGTCAGGAACACATTCACCAGTTCAGACAGTTGGGTCGCATTTCTGCGAATGGTTGCGATACGGCTGGTTATGGCTTCCGGGGCGTCGCGAACATGAAGCGAAACCATTTCGGCGGCGCGCTGTATAATGGCCAGTGGTGTTCGGAATTCATGGGATAGCATGGTGATGAATTCGCGCTGCTCGTCGGCGAGCTGATTGGCGCGCGTGCTGTTTTGAACGGCTGTGACGCGCTGGCTGGCAAGTGCGTATGTCCGGCCTGCCATCGCAATGCCGAGCAATAGCAGGTGCACAAGCGATGCCACCTGATAGCAGTTGCTGGTAAATCTGTTGGCCGGAACAAGGCCCATCAGCATCAGCAGATGCACGATTGCCGCAGCGGCGGGCAATCCCAATGCGACGAAATAGATCCGAAGCTTTCGCGCATCGGGCTTGGTCGCACCAAAATAGAACAGATAGCCATAGAGGATCAGCAGCACACCGATATGGAACAGGAAAAAGCTGCGCGCAAAATGGATGTACAGGTCGCTGACCGATGTCAGGGAACACAGGCTTGCAAGTGCCGCGTAAACCGCAAGAGCTGTGAATACGGTGCGCTTGTATTTGTCCAGTTCAATGATGTAGGCCCACATCATCACACTGGTCGCAAGCGAGAAGGCCGTGCCGGCACCGGTGATGGCATCACTGGCAAATTGCCATGTGCCGGACAGAAGAAGCTGGGCATAGCCAGAAATGCCCGCCGTTCCGGCAAACAGGGCCAGAACATAAAGCCCGTACCAGACAATCGCCCGGTCGCGAATCAGCAGGCCCAGCGTGAAATAGACCATGAAGCCGATTAAAAGGATGCCAAGATAAAGCCCGAACAGAAACGTATCCTGCACGTTTTCGGTGATCAGGGATGTATCGGATTTTATAGACGCATTCAAAAGCTGGGCGCTGTTGCTTGAAACGCTGATCACCAGCCAGTATTTTCCTGCCGGAAGGTTGGGCCATGCGCTTAGATGCTGGCGGCCCCGGGCTTCGGATGGGTTCGGGGGGATATGATCCCCAACGACATCGTTCCAGACGGTTATCCGTGTCTCGGCATCAAGGATCGCAAGCCTTATCCGGTTCAGATAAGGCGGTGAAATTTCAAGATAGCGTTTGAGTTCAAGCGGTTTTTCGCCGTCCTTTGTGACAAGGATCTGCATCCGGTACCAGACGGCTTCAAGCGTGTAACCGGGGCCGGTTGATCCCATAAGCGGTGTGAAATCGTCTGCCGGGAGCATGGCGACATCGGCGGCTGTTCGAACCTGCCGTTTGGTTGACAGACGTTCGATCAGCGGTGCGAGGTCAATATCATCCTGATCGGCGGAATAGGATCCGATGACAAGTTCATGAGGGCCCATATAAGCAAGGGCAGGGCGGGTCATGAAAATCATCGCGATGATGACCTGCACTATGATCCCTGTGATATAACCCTTGCGGCAACCGGTTTTCCGCAAAATGCCCCCGATTTCGGAATATTCAAACGCTTCGTATCCTAGATACCGGGTTTTAAAAGCAAGGTCATGGCTTTTATAAGCGAAGAGTAAAGGATGCGATTAACGGATCGGTTGCTTGTGAGAGGTATAATCGATCACTTGCCGGTAGCATTGCGCGGACACTTTGATATAACCGGCAGTCAGGAAAAATAACCCGCACGCCGATGTGCCGGGATGGAAGCAGAGAAGACGAGCATGAGCCGTAAATATTTCGGGACCGACGGTATTCGCGGAACCGCCAACACCGCCCCCATGACAGCCGAAGTCGCGCTTAAGGTTGGGATGGCCGCTGGCCATTATTTCACCCGTGGCGATCATCGTCATCGTGTGGTGATTGGCAAGGATACCCGTCTGTCGGGCTATATGCTTGAACCGGCTTTGGTGGCCGGTTTTACGTCGATGGGGATGGATGTGATGCTGGTCGGGCCGATGCCGACCCCGGCCGTTGCCATGCTGACCAAATCGATGCGGGCTGATATCGGCGTGATGATTTCGGCCTCACACAACCCGTTTCAGGATAACGGCATCAAGCTTTTTGGCCCGGATGGTTTCAAACTGTCTGACGAGGTCGAACTTGAAATCGAAGCCATGATGGACAGCGACATGTCGGCGTTGCTGGTGGCTGCCGACAAACTTGGCCGTGCGCAGCGCATTGATGATGCGCCGGGCCGCTATATCGAGGCGGTCAAATCATCGCTGCCGTCTTCCGTGACGCTTGAGGGGCTCAAGATCGTTCTGGATTGCGCCAATGGGGCGGCTTATTCCGTGGCGCCCAAGGTCCTGCGTGAACTTGGCGCGGATGTCATTGAAATCGGGACCAAACCGAACGGTCTTAACATCAATGCCGAATGTGGTTCGACGCATACCCAAACCATGTGCGACCGGGTGTTGGCCGAAAAGGCGGATGTCGGGATTGCCCTGGATGGTGATGCCGACCGGGTTCAGATGTGTGATGAAAAAGGCCAGTTGATCGATGGGGATCAGTTGATGGGCCTTGTGACCACCCATTGGAAACGCACCGGGCAGTTGCGCGGCAATGCCCTGGTTGCGACGGTGATGTCAAACCTTGGTCTTGAACGTTACCTTGAAAGCAATGGGTTGCGTCTGATCCGTACTAAGGTCGGGGATCGTTACGTTGTGGAACAGATGCGCGCCCTTGATTGCAATGTCGGCGGGGAACAGTCCGGGCATATCGTGCTGTCGGATTTTGCATCGACCGGTGATGGCTTGCTGGCGTCCCTTCAGGTTCTGGCGGTTCTGGCGGATCGCGATGGTCCGGTTTCGGAAGTAAGCCGCGTTTTCGATCCGCTGCCGCAAATCCTTAAAAACGTGCGTTATGTGGCGGGTTCCGATCCGCTGTCACACAGCAGTGTTGTTGATGCGATTTCCAGTGCCGAACGGGCCTTTAACGGCGATGGTCGCGTTCTGATCCGCAAATCGGGAACCGAACCGCTGATCCGTGTGATGGCCGAAGGCGATGACGCGATCAAGGTCGAACAGATCGTTGATGGCATTGTTGCCGAAATCATGGCTGTTGCGGGTTAAGGCAGCAGGACTATCTTGAGGCGAATATCAGAAGTGCTTGGAGGTCGATCATGAAAGGTCGCGTATTGATCATTGCCGGCTCTGATTGTTCCGGCGGGGCCGGAATTCAGGCCGACATCAAAACCGTGACTGTTCTGGGTGGATATGCCGCAACCGCGATCACGGCGCTGACGGTGCAAAATACCACCGGTGTTTTTGATGTTCTGGGCATTGATCCGAAACTGATCGTCCATCAGGCCGAAGTCACGATTGATGATATCGGGGCCGATGCGATCAAGACCGGTATGCTGCATAGTGTGCCGGTGATCGAAGCGGTTGCAAAATTCATCCGGGACAAAGCCGCCGATATTCCGATTGTTGTTGATCCGGTGATGATATCGCAAAGCGGATCGCGTCTTTTGAACGAAGACGCGGTTGATGCGCTGATCAAAAACATGGTGCCGCTGGCGACCGTCCTGACCCCGAATATTCCCGAGGCCGAAGTGCTTTCGGGGATGAAGATTTTGACCGAGGGTGACATGATCGAAGCCGCCCGCAAGATCGGTGAGCTGGGGGCCAAGGCGGTGCTGGTCAAGGGCGGCCATGCCGACGGCGAGCGGATTGTTGATATTCTTTGGCGGCATGATGGTGATATCGAAGGGTTTGAGGCGGATCGTATTCCGTCGGAAAACAACCATGGGACGGGTTGTTCGCTTGCCAGTGCGATTGCGACGGGGCTTTCGCAGGGCATGGGGCTTAGCGATGCGGTGGCGCGCGCGCGGGCGTTTGTGCGTGAAGCGATCCGCACGGCCCCTGATTTTGGCAAGGGCAATGGCCCGTTGAACCACGCGCATCCTGTTACTGGTGAATAGTCAGAATACAACCTCCGTCGGGATTTCTAATGGCTTTTAACATTTCACACCGTACGAAGCGCCGGTTGTTCCTGATTGCGATCATCGCATTGGTTGCCGCAACCGTGGCAGAAGAATCACGGCGTTTCATTGCCGATCAGATCTGGACGGATGATGCCGCACTCTGGGAAAAGGTGACAGCGGTTTATTATCCCGATACGCAGAAACAAACCGATATCCGTATTTCGGATGCAAGGTTTGATGACGTTGCGCAATGCCGCGAACATATTGCCAAGCTGGCAACTGAAAACGGGGATGCGGACCTGCAAAAGGGACGGTCAGAATGTGCCGTCGGGTTTTACCGCGATGGCACGGGCGAGGGCAGCTATCGCCTGATCATCGAATAGGACGCCGGACCTAAAGCACGTACCACAATAGGCCGGGCAGGGCGATGGCGGCAAGGAAGCTTGAACTGATGACCACACCGGCGACTTCTTCGGGTTCGCGGTTGTAAAGCTGGGCAAACAGATAGCAGAACACCGCAACCGGCATCGAACATTGCAGGATGACGACCCCGCGTTCGATCCCGGTAAGCCCCATGGCTTCGGAAAGGCCGACGCCAACCGCAAAGCCCATCACAAGGCGCAGCATGCTAAGTGCGGTGCTGCGTGCGAGGCTGACCGGGCGGAGGCGGGCCAGTGACACACCCAATGTAAACAGCATTAACGGAATGGTGAGCTGCCCGATCAGGTTGGTCGTGTTGTAAAGCCATGCCGGGACTTCGGTATTGGTCGCAAGGAAGCCGGTTGCAATCAGGGTTGCCGGGATGATCGGCATCTTGATGATCGATTTAAGCGAGAAACTGCCCGAAACGAACGCCACCCCGATGGTGAGCTGTAAAACTACGTAAACCGCAAAGAACGCGACCGACAGTGCCAGACCATCCTGCCCGTATGCCAGCATGCAAAGCGGCAGACCGACATTGCCGACATTCGGCCAGGTCAGCGATTGCAGATAGGTCCGCGGGGCCAGTTTGAAAACTTTCAGGATCGGCCAGCCGATCAGAACGAAAATGATGTTCGCGGCAAGGGCGGCAGTACCCATCGATACCAGCGCATCCGCACCAAGATCAACCGTGGCAAGGGCGGCAAAGGTCAGGCAGGGGGTGGCAAAATAGGTGACGATGGATGTCACCAGTCCCGTATCGAAATGTCTGCCGGACCGTGCCCAGATATAACCAAGACCCGTGGTTATGAAAACCGGCGCAAGAATGGCAAAGATATCGGCAAACATGAAATTCAGTATCCCCAGATGGCTTGGCCCCAATGGCCCCCGGGTGAAATTGTCATGACCGATAGTCGCGGGGCAAGCGAATAATGGTAATACCAGTTGGTTTTCCGCATCGCGATAAGTCGACGCAAACCTGCGTCGTGAAAACTTGTCATTCCGGATGTTGATGGTGCATGTTAGCCCGTCCATCAGCCCCAGAGACAAAAAGACAGGGTCAGGCATGAGCCCCAGAAAATACGATTTCGTTCACCGCCATTTCATTGATCCGGCTCCGCGCTGGCGCGATCAGCGCCATCCTGTGCCTGCGGTTTTTCTTGATCGTGATGGGGTGGTGAATGAAGAAGTCCATTATCTGTCAAAGATTGACGATCTTGCCCTGATTCCCGGAACCGCCACAGCCATCAAACAGCTTAATGATGCCGGTATTCCGGTGGTGATCGTGACCAACCAGTCGGCGGTGGCGCGGGGCTATCTGACCGAGGCGGGCCTTCGTGACCTGCATGAGGCGATGCTTGCGATGCTGGCGCGCGCGGGGGCATCGGTGCAGGGGATTTATTATTCGCCCTATCATCCCGACGGGGTTGAGGGATATCGCCGCGAAAGCGAATGCCGCAAACCGGGCCCGGCCATGATCCTTGCCGCGGCCGAGGATTTTGTGATTTCGCTGGGCGATAGTGTTCTGATCGGGGATCGGATCAACGATATTCGTGCCGGACGTGCGGCGGGCACCCATGCGGTGATCGTTAAGACCGGGCACGGGGCAAAGGAAACAATCTGGCCCGAGGCGGCAGAGGCGGACTTTATCGCCGATGATTTGCAGGCCGCAGTGACCGAACTTTTCGCGCGCGGTGTTCTGGCGCGCTAGGGCTGCTTGGTGATGATCATAACGCACACCAGGTTTTCCACATATCCCGGCAGGATTCTTCAAGTTCGCGCGCGGTGGCCGCACCGTTCATGGCCTTGCTGTTTTTCATCCGGTCACGCATGCCGGCCCGAATGGTGGTAAGGGCGTTGATGTCCTGTGTCAGAAGGACGGCCTTTTCGACGTAACCCTTTTGCGTTTCCGCCGTCAGCGCATCGAGCCCGATATCTGATAACAGGCAAAGCCCTGCGCGTGATGCCGGTGTTTCACCCGCCATCGTGACAAACGGAATACCGTGCCAAAGCATATCGAAATAGCGTGCGATATCGATCATCGGGAACGGGGCCAGTCCGATATCGATCCGGGCGTAAAGATCGGGTTTATCTTCGGGGCTGACCGCACCAATCAGATTGACACGATCCGTATGAAGCCCGGCCTGGCGCAGACGATCCAGCATCGTCTTTCTGGCAAAGGCATCGCCCAGAACATCATCCTGAATGACAAGGCGACTGTTCCTGACCTTGTTTAATATGCGGGCAAAGCAGTTCAGGCTGGCGTCACTGATGTTTGATAACCGGTCAAAGCAGCCAAAAGTCACGGCTTCGTCAATTGCGGCTGGAAGCAGGCTGAGCATGGCGGCATCATTCGCGCCGACATAGGCAAAAGGCCCCGATCCCAGATGCTGCACATTTTCACAAAACAGCTTGTTTTCGGCCGGTTTAGCCGGGATCGCGCGATGATGGACAAGGATGTAATCCATCTGACTGATGCCCGTCGTCATTGGTGCGATGCTGGCCTGAACCGGGGCGGCGCGATGGGCGAATACCGTGATCGGTTGATCCGTCACCGGGCCTGTCAGGTCAAACAGGATATCGACCCGGTCCTTCCGGATGCGCTCAGCAATCTGAAGCGGGCTTTGGCCGTAAACCTCGCGCCAGCCATCGGCCATGACCTGCCATGAACGGGTGGTCTGATCCGGGCGCGGGGTGGCCGAATACAGAAACAGTTCGACCTCGTTGCGGTTCAGGTGCCGGGCAACCCCCGCCAGCAGGGCAAAGGAGGCATGTTCGCAAAAATGCGGTGACAGCCAGCCGATGCGAAGCCGTTTATCGACCTGTTTGCTGTTGATAAATTTCGGTTCGGGCATTGTCGGCATGTGGCTTCGTGCCCATTGGCGGGCCTGTTTGAGATATTCGACCCCGCCGATATCGGGCAGCCTGGCAACCGCTGCCAGAAGGGCTGTGTGGGCATCCGCATTTGCCGGGTGTTTTTCCACAAGCACGGTCAGTTCGGCAATCGCACTTGCGATATCGCCGCACCGCAATTCGATATCAGCAATTTCAAGATCGATTTCGATCCTGCCTTTGGCAAGGCGCTTGGCGGTTTTAAGGATCGCAATCGCCTTGGCATATTCGCCTTGTGCCGATAGCGCCCGCCCCAGCCCGTGCAAGGCGGGGACATGACGGGGATCGATGCTGAGCGCGCGTTGATAAAGGTTTTGCGCCATGCCGGGATATCCAAGGCGCAGCGACACATCACCAACACGGCAAATCATATCTGGGGTGATCCCGGCTGCCTCGGCAGCGCGGTCAAGGGATGCGAGTGCTGCTTCTTCCTGCCCCAGTGCGTGCAATGCCTCGCCAAACAGCAAAAGTCCGTCAAAGTGATCGGGTTTCAGACCCAGCAACCGCCCCAGAAGGTCCACCGTCTGCCCGATATGGCCGCGCGGCATTTCAAGGCGTGCCAGATGATAAAGGGCGGTCGGGAAATCGCCATGATAGCTGATGGCCTGACGGAATTCGTCAATCGCCTTTTCGATCTGCCCGGCCCGTTCCAGCGCAATCGCGAAATTGCACCGCACTGCCGGGTTGGCACCAAGTCGCGGCAGGCAGCTATCAAACAGTTCAAGGGCTTCGCGGTGGCGATCAAGGCTGGTCAGAAGAGTCGCCAGAAGATGTTCGACTTCGGGGTTGCCGGGCGACAGCGACAGCGCACGACGGTAAATTTTTTCGGCCTCGTCAGGACGGTTGCCTTCGTGCGCGCTTAGTCCACGCCTGAGCAGGGTCTTGAGATCGGCCGACATCGATATGCTTTACCTCGTAAGCTGGACAGTCCTGATTGCTGTCATATCCATCAGCATGCAGAAAAAGGAACGTTCTGTCATTGCTTTAAAGCATTTCGTTCTTTGATCAAAAGAAATGATCGGGTCGGAAAAAGCATAAAAAAAACCCCGGGCCTGCGACGCAGGCCGGGGCGAGAATGGGAGTGGGAGAATCGCCTGGCGGCGATAATCACCTGTTAAGATATGGATTATGGTCGAGGTCGTCGCCTATCTAATGGGATAGGATTGCGGGTCTTTGGTGTAGGTTCGCCCCCGAGAGGTGATGGAATTCCCGAAACTTAACCCGATGAGTGAAAGTGCTGCCTTGGAAATGGTGGTTATCTTTCAGGTAGCATTCGTTCCATATGGCGCAAAAACACGAAATTTTCGGGCAAAAAACTGTCATTGGGCGCGAAGACTGTGCTAGAACCCCTAAATATGTAACAATGATAAACACCCCGCGAAGATAGAGAGGTTCGACCATGCCGGAATATCGGTCCCGTACAACCACCCATGGCCGCAATATGGCCGGTGCGCGCGGCCTTTGGCGCGCCACGGGCATGAAGGATGAAGACTTTGACAAGCCGATCATTGCGGTCGTCAACAGCTTTACCCAGTTCGTGCCTGGTCACGTTCACCTGAAAGACCTTGGTCAGATGGTGGCCCGCGAAATCGAAGCCGCCGGTGGTGTTGCCAAGGAATTCAATACCATTGCGGTCGATGACGGTATCGCGATGGGCCATGACGGCATGCTTTACAGCCTGCCGTCGCGTGAAATCATTGCGGATTCCGTCGAATATATGGTCAATGCCCATTGCGCGGATGCGATGGTCTGCATTTCCAATTGTGACAAGATCACGCCGGGCATGTTGATGGCCGCGATGCGCCTTAACGTTCCGGCGGTGTTCGTTTCCGGTGGCCCGATGGAGGCCGGGAAGGTCACCATAGATGGCAAGGAACGTCATCTTGACCTTGTTGATGCGATGGTCGAAGCCGCCGATCCGAAAATCTCGGACGAACAGGTTGCGGTTGTCGAACGGTCGGCATGCCCGACCTGCGGTTCGTGCTCCGGCATGTTTACCGCCAATTCAATGAATTGCCTGGCCGAGGCGCTTGGCCTTGCACTGCCGGGGAATGGTTCGGTGCTGGCGACGCATGCCGCGCGTCAGGAACTCTTCCTTGAAGCAGCGCGCACATCCGTCAAGCTGGCGCGTCGTTATTACGAGGAAGAAGACGTTACCGCGACCCCGCGGGGCATCGCGACGTTTGAAGCCTTTGAAAACGCCATGGCGCTTGATATCGCGATGGGCGGTTCGACCAATACGGTTCTGCATCTGCTGGCGATTGCGCGCGAGGCCGAGGTTAACTTTACCATGGCCGACATGGATCGTCTGTCGCGCCAAATCCCGCATCTGTCGAAGGTTGCGCCCTCGCATCCGCTATATCACATGGAAGACGTCCATCGTGCCGGCGGCATCATGCGTATTCTGGGCGAGTTGGAACGCGGTGGGTTGCTGCATACCGATGTGCCGACGGTTCATAGCAAAACCATGGCCGATGCCCTTGAAAAATGGGACATCCGGCGCACCAAGAACGACGCGGTGCATAAATTCTTCCGCGCCATGCCGGGTGGCATCCCGACCCAAACCGCGTTCAGTCAGGAACGGTATTGGGATGATCTTGACCTTGACGAAAAAGAAGGCTGTATCCGCGATATCGAACATGCCTACAGCAAGGATGGCGGTCTGGCGGTTCTGTTTGGCAATATGGCGGTCAATGGCTGTATCGTTAAAACCGCCGGTGTCGATGCCAGCATCCTGAAATTTACTGGTCCGGCCGTGATCTGCGAAAGCCAGGACGAGGCGGTTGCCAAGGTTCTGGGGGGCGAGGTCAAGGAAGGCGATGTTGTCGTCATCCGTTATGAAGGCCCCAAAGGTGGTCCGGGCATGCAGGAAATGCTGTATCCGACCAGCTATCTGAAATCGATGGGGCTGGGCAAGGCCTGTGCGCTTGTCACCGATGGGCGTTTTTCGGGCGGGACGTCGGGTCTTTCGATTGGCCACGTATCGCCGGAAGCCGCGGCAGGCGGGGATATCGCATTGATCGAGCCGGGCGATATCATCGAAATCGATATTCCGAACCGGTCGATCAGGATTGCGGTTGATGATGCGGTTCTGGCGGCGCGCCGTCAGGAAATGGAAGCCAAGGGCAAGGATGCCTGGAAACCGGCCAAGCCGCGCAAACGCAAGGTGACAACGGCCCTTCGTGCCTATGCCGCGCTTGCAACCAGTGCCGATCAGGGTGCGGTTCGCGATGTGACGCAGGTCGAATTTTAAGTCGTCCAAACCATAACAGCCAAAAAGCCGTCCGGTTCGCCGGGCGGCTTTTTGTTTGGGGTATCAAGAATGATCAGGGTTTGCGAAGCGTGCTGAACCCGTGTGCAAGGCTGTGGCCGAGGTTGGGCAGGGCATTGGCAATCGCCTGCACGGCAAAACCGATAAACAGAATTCCGGTGGCGCGCACGATCCAGATTTCGTGGCGCTGATACATCCGGCGCAACACGCCAAGTCCGACAATCCAGATCAGGATCAGATCGGCGATCAGAAACCCGACGGCAGAGGCCAGTAAAAGCCCCGTCATACTGTCCCAGCCAAGCGACGCTGCATCCTGTGCCAGGAGGGCTGTGAACATCGCGACCGCGACCGGATATCCCTTGGGATTGGTGATCCCGAAAATAATGCCGCGTCGCCAAGGGTTGCGAACCGTGATGGTAACCGCGCCATCGACCTTGCGCTTGGCGGTGACAGCCCGGATACCAAGCCAGAACAGGTAGACCCCGCAAATCATCGCCAGAATATCAAACACCATCGGATCAAGGACGCGCGACCCGATGATCGCCACCAGCGCCAGACTGGCCCACATGATATCCCCGGCAAAATGCCCGAACAGGAAACCGGCACTTGCCCGGCGGCCCTGTGCGGCACCAATGCCCAGCATCGCCAAAAAGGCCGGGCCGGGTGTCAGGGTATAGATGGCGGCCGCGACCATCGCCCCGATCAGCATCGATATTTCCATGATCTTCTCCCCAATGCTCAGGACAAGATTAGCGTAGATGAATTTGTTTCGGCAAAGTGATTTCCGGTATCCCGACTAAAAAAGGCCGGGTAGCGAGACCCGGCCAAGTGAAAGACAGCAATATGCTCTGGAGGCTGTCTTTTTTGTCTGGCCTAAGGGAGATTTGCCAGACAGGTGGAGTTTGGTTCAATCCGATGATGAAAGACGCAGGGCGGCGTTGGCGATCACGCGAACGGCGGTTGCGATACAGGTTTCATCAAGATCGAAATTGCTGCGATGAAGCATGGTGGCGCGATCCGTTGCTTTGGAGCCGATGCGCAGATGTGCGCTTGGAATACGCGACGAAAATTCGGCAAAATCCTCGCTACCCATAGAGCCCTGCGGCAGGCAGATGACCTGTTCATCGCCAAGGATGTCGCGTGCGGTTGCGACAACCTGTTCAAGGATCGCCGGATCGCTTTTGACCACACCAACACCTTGCAGGAATTCGACATCGATCTTTGTCCGGGTGGCGGTGCCGACGCCTTCGGCGATGCGAGTGATGGCATCCTTGGATGCGGTGCGGACGTCTTCGGAATGGGTGCGGATCGCGCCCTGAAGGGTCACCGTATCGGGGATCTGGTTGCGTGCGGTACCGCCTTCGATTTTTCCGATCGTGACCACCGCCGCGTTAAGGGGGGCGATTTCCCGGGAAACGATATTCTGGACCTGGGAAATGAACTGGGCCGCGGCAACAATGGGATCAACGGAAAGATGCGGATGTGCCCCGTGACCGGAAAGACCGGAAATCGTTACATCAAAAGGATCAGAGGACGCAAAGGAGACTTCGGGGTGCCAGCCAATCGAACCGCCCGGAAGTAGCGGCCAATTGTGATAGCCCAGCATGATATCTGGCTTGTGTTTGTCAAAGACACCATCGGCAAGCATCGCCCGTGCGCCGCCAAGGCCTTCTTCTGCTGGCTGGAACAGGACCATGGCGCGGCCTTTGAAATTGTCGCCAAGTCTTGCCAGAACTGTTGCAACACCAAGGGCGATTGCCGTGTGGGCATCATGTCCGCAAGCGTGCATGACCCCCTTGTTTTCCGAAGCAAAGGGAAGCCCGGATTCTTCGGTGATGGGGAGCGCGTCGATATCGCCGCGAATACCGATAAGGCGGCCCGCCGCCGCAGGATTGATAATGGCAGCGACACCGGTTTTTCCAAAGCCGCTGCTATAGCTGATGCCAAGATCGTCAAGGTGGCTCTGAATTTTCGCAGAAGTTCTCTGTTCCTGAAAACCCAGTTCCGGGTGGCGATGCAAATCCCGACGAATATCGATCAACTGATCGTTGATATCATCGACAATGGCATCGATCTTTCTTGCGATTTCGCTGGTGGCGCTTGGGGACATTCTTCAATCAATCCTTTTGGTGGCGGGCCGTGGTTTTAAGGGATCTCGGGGTTACTCGAGGTCCTTCTGACCGATTTCGGCAACTTTCTTGTAGACTTCCTCGCCCCACATTTTGGTGCCGAGTTCGTCACGAACCGACTGGGTTGCTTCGATGAAAGGTGCGATATCCGGGTGGGTGAAAACGATGCCGGCAGCTTCCATATCGGCGATCATTTTTTTTGTCTGCTCGGGTAGCATTTTTTCAATGACGGCATTGGATGCATCATTGGCCCGTTTCAGCAGTGCCTGATCTTCTGCATTCAGACCTTCCCAGAAGCCGTTTCCGATCATCACGTAAGCCGGTTTTTTGATGTAATCGACCATCGCGATGGATTTCTGGACTTCATAGAATTTGGCGGCATAGATGGTTTCGATCGGGTTTTCCTGACCATCGACAACGCCAGCCTGCAGGCCGGTGTAAACCTCGGCAAAGGCCATCGGGGTCGGGTTGGCACCAAGGGCGCTTAGGGATTCGACATAGTAATCACGCTCTGGCGCACGCAGTTTCAGACCTTTGAGGTCGTCAATGCTGTTGATTTCGACATTCGCGCTAATCTGGCGCGGGTTACGCGGCATGAAACCAAGAAGGCGGATTTCGCGTTCATCGATCAGCTTCTTGTTCCATTCCGCGCCGAAGTCGGTTTCAAGAACGGCGTTGTAGTTTTTCAGGTCCTTCATCAGGAAGGGGATCGCCAGATATTCAATGTCCTTGATCCCGGGATCGCCGCTGGCTGAAATCTGGGTGATACCGAGCGCAAGCTGGGTGAAAAGTTCACGCGGGGTGCCAAGTTGTTCACCGCCGTAAATCGTGACGTTGTAGCGACCGTTGGATTCTTCTTCTACGACACGTTTGAACTCAAGAGCGCCTTCATACTGGGCTTCGCCGGGATTGGCCCAGATGGAGTAACGGATTTCTTCGGCCGCATTTGCATGGCCAAGGCCAAGAGTTGCCAGACCTGCTGCAAACAGCGTTGTTGTGAGTGTTTTACGCATATTCAAAACTCCCTGATGAAGGTTAAGCGCTGACTTTTGGGTTCTGTTCGGAGAAGTGACGGATAAAGTCCGCGCAATATTCGACGAGGTAACTGACGATTTTTTCGCCTTTCCCGGCGCTCGATTGCGCCGGATCGCCCCCGGCAATGCCATTGCCGCAGCGATCGGTAACATCCACGGCAAGAGCGATTTCAACATCGCGGAAACGGACACCCGCCAGGCCGGCGGTTGGCAAACCAAGCATTTCGCCCTTGCTGTCCTCTTTGGATAAAAGGTCCATGCGCATCAGTTCCGGGAACAGATGCAGATAAACAGAGGTCAGCGGATCGCCACCATGACCGAGTGCCTTAGCCCCCATTTCCGGATGCAGTTCTTTCCACATTTCGGCCGGGATCAGGCGCCACATATTGAGGCAGGGGATCAGCAGGCCTTTTTCGCGTTTGATTTTGCGAATGACCTGATCAATCAGCGGATAGTTGCCGCTGTGACCGTTCAGGATCACGATTTTATTGATGCCGTGATCGGTGAAGTTTTCGATCATGTCGGTCAGTATGGCGCTGAAGGTTTCCGGGCGCAGCTGGATGCCGCCGGGCACCGTACGGAAATAGTCGGCATAGCCAAACGGCATGATCGGGGCGGCAATCGCACCTGATTTTTCGGCAATTTTCCCGGCCAGAACATCGGTGAGCATGTAGTCACCCATCGGGGCGACCGGCCCCTGTTCTTCCTGGGATCCCAGTGAAATCAGAATTACGGGATCTTCGCTGAGGCGTTCGCGAAATTCGATGAACGTCATGTCTTTGAGCAAGTGCTTGCGCACAGCTTTAATGGCCGTCATTTGGGGCTCCGGTATCGATTGATGGCTATCAGGAACCGAACACGATGTTCGGCAGGAACAGGGTGATCTGCGGGAAGGCCGCAAGCAAAATCACCGCGAAAAAGAGAGGGATGTAAAACGGGATCATCGCGCGCACCATTTGCGCATGCGAGATTTTGGCAATGTCCTGAGCGATGAACATCAGGATGCCAACCGGTGGCGTGGCCCCCCCGATGATGAGGGTGAAGACCATCAGAACACCGAAATGAACCGGATCGATTCCAAATTGCATGACAACGGGAACAAGGATCGGGGTCAGCACGATTTCGGCCGAAGAGGCCACCATGAACAGCCCGACAAGCACCAGAACCAGCAGAATGATCGTAAGAACGATGATTGGTTCGCTGGAAATGGTCGAAATGCCGATGCCGATGCTTTGGGGAACGTTTTCGCGTACCATAACCCAACTGAAAGCCGCCGATGCAGCAACAATCAGCAAGATGCGGCAGCTGCCCAGACCGACATCCACAAGAACCTTGCCAAGCTGGCGCAAATTCATGTGACGATACAGAAGGCCAAGTACCAGACCGTAAAGCACGGCAACTGCCGCGGCCTCGGTCGGAGAGAACATACCCAGCAGGATGCCGCCGACAATAATGACCGGAAACAGCAGGGCAGGGCCGCCCTCGACAATCGAGTTTCCAATTTCACGTATGCTGGCGCGTTCATAACGGGGATAGCCGCGTTTGCGGGCAATGAAATAGGTGAATACCATCTGGCTAAGGATGATTACCACACCGGGAATGATACCGGCGACCAGCAGGCGCCCGATGGAAACATTTGCAAGGGTGCCGTAAATCACCAGTGCAACGCTTGGGGGGATCATTGGGCCGACAAGTGCCGATGCAACGGTTACAGCGGCCGAAAAAGGCGCGGGATAGCCTTCCTTTTTCATCGCCGGGATAAGAACCGAACCAAGGGCGGTGGTGTCAGCGGTTGCCGAGCCGGACATGCCCGAGAAAATCATGCTGGCAAAAATATTGACCTGTGCCAGGCCACCGTGAATGTGACCGACCAGCGCACGCGACATATTGATGATCCTGTCCGTCAGGCGGCAAGCATTCATCAACTCGCCCGCAAGATAGAAAAACGGGATCGCCAGAATAAGGAAGCTGTCGATTGACGCCGTCATGCGCTGTGTCAGCATCCCGGCATCGATGCCGGTCAAGTAAAGATAGGCAGTGGTGGTGACGCCCATTGCAAAAGCCAGTGGCATACCGGCCAACAGCAAAACAACGAGAAGGGCGAGAATAATTGCGATTGTCATTTCTGGCCCTTACAGCATCGAGTTTTCGTCATTTTCGGTTCGCACATTGCGAAGCCGATCTGACAGGAAAAGACGGGCAAGGATGACAACAAGCATCAGTATTCCGCCAACGGTCGCGGCAAGACGCACCGTACCGGCAGGCAAGGGAAGGATGCTCATTTCCTGAAAGTTTTCGAGTTTTACAATACGAAAGCTTTTCCAGGTCATCACGCCAAGGAAGGCCAGTGCCAGAATCTGATTGGAAATGCGGATGATCTTTCTGACTTTTTCCGGCATCAGATTTACGAAAACATCGACGGAAAGATGACGTCCCTGCCAGCACACAACGGCAGCACCGATAAATGTCATCCAAACCACGAGTAATCGGCTTAGTTCGTCGCTCCATAAAAGCGGACTGTCAAAGAAGTATCGAAAGACAACCTGTGCAAGGGTCAGTGTCACAATGATTGCCAGCGTGGCGCCGGTCAGGATTTTTAGCGGAAGCGCAAGGTCAAGCCTTCGCTTCGGCAATGCCGGTTCAGTTGATTGCATCTCTAGCCTCTCCATCATGGCCCTGCGAGCTTCTTGTTCGGCTTTTTGGCAGGGCGCCTCCTGAGACTATAAAATCAGCCGGACATTAATCTTGTCAAATATATAAATGGCGTATATTTATATCTAATGAGTATCAATAATCGCGTTGAATTACGCCATCTGCGTTATTTTATTTGTGTGGCTGACGAAATGCATTTTGGGCGGGCCGCCGAACGTCTTGGCATCGCGCAGGCCCCGCTTAGCCAGCAAATCAAGCAGCTTGAAGAACGGGTTGGCGGGCAACTTTTTGAACGCACGACCCGAAGTGTTCGCCTGACGCCAGCGGGAGAAGTTTTCCGTGAAAAGGCGTTGCTGGCGTTATCAAGTGTCGAGGAGGGAGTCGAGGCCGCCCGTTTCGTGATGGGGCAGGCAAATCGCAAGCTGACGATTGGTTGTGTTTCACCTGCGATTTTTACATGTCTGCCGGAAATCCTCCGGATGTTTCATGCCAAATGCCCGGATACGCGAATTGATATCAAAATACTGACGACCAACGAGCTGCTTGATGCGATGATAGACGGGCAGGTGGATGTTGCCTTTATTCGCCCGCCAAGGGCCAAGGCCAACCTCAATATCATGAATTTGTTCAGCGAGGCCTTTGTTGGGCTTGTTCCTGTGGATCATGCGCTTTCCGGAAATAAAACGCTGTCGCTAAGCGATTTTACGGGACTGCCATACATTGCCTATGCGCCGATTTTGGGGGTCAGTTACCAGAACGTGGTCATCCAGCATGCGCGTGATGTCGGGGTATCTTTGGACATCGTTGAAGAAGTTGGTCACACATTTGGAATCGTGGCACTTGTTGCCGCGGGAATGGGGGTTGGCGTGGCGCCGAGCTGGGTTACCCATACACCCCATGTCGGCGTTGCCTATATTCCAATGCCGGAATTACCAGCCGATGCGGTCAATCTTGCATTGGCATGGCCCGAAGACACAATGTCGCGGGTCATTGATGAATTTGTGCAATGCGCACGTGCCTTTGTTCGCGATCTGAACGGCTTGTAAAATGGCCGCCCCGGCAAACGAGGCGGCCATTTGTGTATGATGCAACGCCGCTTGGTCAGTTGAGGACTTTTTGCAGCGGAATGTAATCGTAGCCAAGATCACGTGCGACGGCCTCATAGGTGATGCGGCCTTCGTGAACGTTTAGTCCTGCGGCCAGATGGGGATCTTCCTGGCAGGCTTTTTTCCAGCCCTTGTCAGCAAGGGCAAGGGTGAAGGGCAGGGTTGCGTTGTTGAGCGCAAAGGTCGATGTGCGGGCGACCGCACCGGGCATGTTGGCAACACAGTAATGCACCACGTCATCGACGATATAGGTCGGATCGGCATGGGTGGTGGCTTTGGATGTTTCAAAGCAGCCGCCCTGATCAATCGCGACATCGACAATCACCGAACCCGGCTTCATTGTTGAAAGCTGGTTCTTATGGATCAGTTTCGGTGCCGCGGCACCAGGGATCAGAACTGCACCGACAACCATGTCGGCATCATAGACCAGTGCCTCGGTATCATCGATGGTGGCATATTGCGTTTTGATGCGCGGGCCAAACACATCGTCAATATAGGTCAGGCGTTTGACATTCTTGTCGAGAATGATGACATCCGCGCCCATGCCCGCGGCAATGCGGGCGGCATTGGTGCCGACAACGCCGCCGCCGATCACAACGACTTTGGCGGGGGCAACACCGGGCACACCGCCTAGCAACATGCCACGCCCGCCATTGGCCTTTTGCAGGGCCGCTGCACCGACCTGCGGTGCCATGCGCCCGGCAACTTCGGACATCGGGGCCAGTAATGGCAGGCCACCATTTTTATCGGTAACGGTTTCATAGGCAATCGCCGTCACCCCGGATTTGATCAGACCCTCGGTCTGTTCCGGATCGGGCGCCAGATGAAGGTAGGTAAACAGAAGCTGCCCTTCGCGGAGCTGCTCGTATTCGACTTTCTGCGGTTCCTTGACCTTTACGATCATTTCGGATTTGGCAAAGATTTCGGCCGCGGTATCGACGATTTTTGCGCCGGCGGCGACGTAATCATCGTTGCTGCAACCGATACCGGCACCAGCATTGGTTTCGATGATGACGTCATGCCCGTGGGCCGTGGCTTCACGCACGGAACTCGGGGTCAGGCCGACGCGATATTCATGGTTTTTGATTTCTTTCGGAATGCCAATCAGCATTGTTTCTCTCCCGGACAAACGTGGCGATGATAACGGTTTTCCCGTTTTTAGTTATCTATGCAGGATACCCGAAAATTGTGGCAATTTCCCTTCAATCATCGGTGAGTTTGATGGTATTAATGCTATATAATTTTAAAAAATCCGCTTCAGGCAGGGAGAATATTCGAAATGCAGATGGACGAACGTGACCGGATGATCCTGCGGCTGCTTCAGCGCGACGGTCGTATCAGCAACGCCGAACTGGCCGAAAAGGTCAATTTATCGGCGTCGGCCTGCTTGCGCCGTGTCAGGCTTCTGGAAGAAGCCGGTCTGATTGACCGTTACACGATGCTGCTTAATCCGGCCCGCATCGGCAAACCGGGCAATGCATTCGTCAATATCTCGATCGCGCGCCAGACCCGTGAGGCGCTTGAAACCTTTGAAAAGGAAATCCAGTCGGTTCCCGAAGTCGTGGAATGTTACCTTCTCGCGGGGCAGAGCGACTATCTGGTGCATGTGGTTTACAGCAATACCGCCGACTATGAACGCATCCACAGCGAAGTCCTGACCCAGCTTCCGGGGGTGGAACGGGTCCAGACGATCATCACCCTGCGCGAAGTCAAACGCACGACCGAATTGCCGGTCTGATCCACTCAAGCGAGGCGGGCAGGTTTATGGCCTGTCCGGTTCCAACGTGATTAGTCGCAGACCGTTTGCAAGGCTTTCCAGTCCTGCGGATTGATATCAAGCGTACCTGTGATGTCGCTTTGTTCAAACAGGTCGATCCGCCCGGTCATTTCCGGGTGCGAGCTTAGGATTTCAGGCAGGAAACTGGCAATTTCGGCATATCTGCTTTCGGTGGAGATTGTGCGAAACAGCTTTGCCGTGCTTTGGGTTTCGATGCTGGCGTCACCCATCAGTTCAAGGGCAAAGTGATCGGCATCGGTTTCCATGTCCCGGGAATAGCTTTGTTCCATGACAAAGCCGACCGGAAGGTCGGCCCCGCCGGTCATCAATCGGACAAGCTGGCCAAGCGCGATACCTGAAAACAGTTTTTTAAGGCCATGCTGCATTTCCGTATGGCCGATTTCATGGGCCAGAACGCCAGCCAGAGCTTCGGGATTTTCCGCCTTTTTTATCAGTTCGGAAAATACAATGATCTGCCCGCCGGGCAGGGCAAGGGCGTTTTCGATATCGCTGCGCAGTATGGTGGTTTGGTAGTCATATGTCAGTGCGCCGGTTTGTTCAAAGCGGCCCAGAATGGTGGTGATGACCTTTTGTGCGGGATCGTTGATCGCACACGCACTTGTCCCGTCGCGGTCTTCGCCCATGATCGCCACGATCTGTTCGCGCGCGTTGCGTCCCATATCCATTTCCATTGAACGTGGATACACCGCGATGACCAGATCGATCATCAATGGCATGCCCTGCCAGATCAGCAGGGCGATTGCCGCGGAGAAACCGATGATACCAGTTGCAAGCCGGACTTTTGCCCTTGTGGCCCCTTCGTCCACGGCAAGTCCGGGCAGGGTTTCAAGAATGAAGGCCTTGGAGTGCGGATCGTCAAAAATCAGGCGAAATCCATCATCCTTGCGCTTTCGCAAACGAAGCGGTTTTCCCTTTTCGGTCTTTTCACACAGATAAACACTGTCTTTTGACAGCACCTGTTCCCCGCCCTCTGGCAGATACAGGGTAATGTAACGGTCGGATATGCCGACCGTTACATTCGTTGCCAACGATGTTTTACCGTCAAAAAGACGGGCATTGGGCAAGCTGTTCATCAAAATGCCTTGTTAAATCCCGCCCAGATCAAAGGCTTCTGCAAGACCTTCGCCGGTGCGCGGGACGTTCTGTGCATCCGTGTTCTGATGCAGTTCTGCGATGTCACCGTCATATACCAGCGATGAAACATGCAGTGCCAGCATCGGATGGGTCAGCCCGACAAATGTCAGGATGCCGAAGACCGGCGTTGCAAGCAGCATCAGGATAAAGAACGGTGCCAGGATCGCCAGAACCTGTTCCGGGGGCATATAGGATGCCGCGTTATTTGCAAGGATCGAGAATGCGGCAAAACCACCGGTGACCGACAGCAGGGCAACAAAAACAATCCCCGCCAAAACCATCAACAGCAGGAAGCGCAGCAACAGTTTGATATATTGCCCGGTCGCGAGCGTGCTGCCAAATTGCAGGCCTGCAAGGGTGGTGTTTTCGCTTTGATACCGGAAGCACCATACATGGTACCAGGCCATCCCGAAGACGATCACGAGATACGGAATAAAGGCCAGCGGCACGATATAAAACGGGGAGTGTGTAAGGTTAACCGCCGCCGCAATAATGCCGCCCGACATGGCAATCGCGACCAGACACAGGAGCCAGGTCAGGATCCACTTTTTGAATGCGGGGCCGAATGTGCCGGTAAAGCGTGCCTGATGGTCGCCGATCCAGGTGTTGTTGGTTTCATAGCGCGTTAGCGTGATAAAGCTGAGCGGCATCAGAATGCCCAGCGACAGGATGGCTGCCAAAAAGCTGCCAAAGCCGATCAGGGCATATTTGAAGGACGAACCGCCCAGTTTTCCGCGAATGCCGCGCCAGAAGGTGCGGCTCATGCGATAGCGCGTGGCGCGATAGATCGCGACAAAAATCAGAAACAGAATGACGGCATACATCACGATAATCTGCAATCCCTGCATGGCCGGGGGCAGTTGGGCCGAGATAAAGCCCAGTAGCAGGGACGCGGGGATAAAGATGACCGAGATAATCAGGAAGCCAAGGAAAAGTTCCAACCCGCGGCCGGTATATTCCAACGCATCACCATCAATGACGATGTTGCTCCAGATATAGCGGCGCATCCGGGTTTTGGCCCAGAAACGGAATATGCCCAATGTCAGGATGGTCCAAAGCGTGTTCCAGCAGCAAAGTTTCAGAACGTCCTGCCAGCGACCGTAATATTGAATCTGGCCGTTATGGTATTCGGCGTTTTCGCTGTTTTCAGCAATATCTGCCGCCGCCTGAGAGCCATTATCGGCTTCAGGAAGTTCATTTTCGTCGTGTATGCTCATAGTCCCCTCGGTTCTAAGACCAGTTTCAGGATCAGTGGTGAAAAATGACACCGCTTGTTTTCGCGGATTTTAATCTTCCCCACGTTTGATTTAACGTGGTTTATCAACAAGATCACCCACTCAAAAGGTTAGGGACGCCCAATCAGGGCCATTTTTGTTACCCGAAGGAACGGGTGGTTGAATGGTTTTGGTATGAAGGCTACCCATCAGGTATTTCGCGCATGCCGCAATCGGGGCTTCGCAGCTGCAGCGAATCAAATCTGTACAGATTCGCGATTTTTGTTCGCAAATACGTTTCGTGATTGCTGTGTGGTGACTATTGTTCATCTAACGCGCGCTCAAAAAATGCAGGCGAACTGTTTGTTACATCGACGTTTCTTTGATTTTATCTATCGAAAGTCACCGCGCGATTTGACTTTTGAATGAATTAATAGGCATTAATATAAGTTCAGGGAGAATGTTGGGGGAATAATTCTCTATGGAAAACGAATGTCTTGTTCGTGCGCGTAGCCACGAGCAAAAACTGAAACGTAGAAACGATATACTTGTCGCAGCCGAGGCGCTTTATCTTGAGGGGGACGGACAACTGCCATCGGCAGCCGAAGTCGCCAAAAAGGCCAGTCTCGCCAAAGGCACGCTGTATCTTTATTTTTCAAGCAAGGAAGCCCTTTTTCTGGAAGTCCTGCGCGGGTTCCTGAAGGGGTGGTTTGAAAACAACCTTGAAGTGATTGAACAGGAAGCGTTGCGCCGTCCCGAAGAACGGGATTCAGCACGCGTTGCACAACAATTCGTGCAGTATCTTGTCAAACGGAAGCAATTCCTGCATCTGGCGTCCCTGTCACAAGGGGTTCTTGAGCAGGGGACGGACGATGAAGCGGTTCTAAGCCATCGAAGATTTATTTCTTCCATGGTGAAACGGACGGCAGATGCCCTGTCCGAGCTGTATGCCATCACGCCAGAGAATGCCAACAAGCTGATGCGGACATCCTATGCATTGGTGATTGGCATGTGGCAGATGTCACAGATTCCGGAACGTGTTGCCGAACTGATGCGCCAGAACGCGCTTGATAATCTGATTATCGATTTCAGTGTGGCAACCGAAGAAGCGGTGGTGTCGTACTGGCGTGTTCTTGCGCCGGGTATGAAATGTCGTGAATTCCTGCGTCAGATGGAAGAACAGAACCGGGCCTGATTTCGGTTTTGCCATCGGCTTTTCAATCAGCATCATAAAAAAAGCAGCACCCGCGAAGGTGCTGCTTTCAGACCGCTGACAAACCCCGTCATATTTTGGCGGGGTTTTGCTTTTAGAGGTGTTTGAAAGCTGGCTTGAGTGTGCCGAGGGGATTATCCCTCGGCGATTGGCCCCTTGGGGCCCAAAGCCAGGGCTATTTTCTTGATATTTTGGGCGGCGGCGGCCAGCAGACATTGGCATTTGACATTGATCAGTCCCCGGAACCTTGCATATCGATGACCGTG
>NZ_MCAO01000008.1:0-70986 GCF_001858545.1 Thalassospira sp. MIT1004
GCTGGCGTGATCGTCAGGCCTGCAAGCTGATCGGAACCAAGAGTCCAGGTGCCGTCACCGTTATCGGTGCCCGCGGACAAAGTTGCCCCTTCCGGGACACCAGAGATGGTCACCGTCAGCACTTCGCTGGAATCCGTCAGACCCGCGTCAATATCAAGCGAAATGGCAGAATCTTCTGAACCACTGGCATCAGAAACTTCCAATGTCGGTGTATCTGCCACACCGGCAACATCAACAGTAATCCGGCCCGTTGTGGTCGCAACATCGTTGCCATCCGCAGACTGCGCGGTGACGGTCAGATCAAACGATCCACTAAAGTCCTCCGCCGGGGTAATCGACAGGCCGTTCAGGTCGGCAGCAGATAGCGTCCAGCTGCCATCACCGTTATCGGTGCCCGCAGACAGGTTCGCACCTTCTGGCACGCCGCTGATTGTAACAGTGAGAACTTCGCTGGAGTCCGTGAGACCAGCATCAATATCCAGCGCGATGGCAGAATCTTCCGAACCACTGGCATCAGAAACGTCCAATGTCGGCGTATCTGCCACACCGGCAACATCAACAGTGATCGTGCCGCTGCTCGTCGCAACATCGTCACCATCAGCCGACTGCGCCGTCACCGTCAAATCAAACGATCCGCTGAAATCATCCGCTGGTGTGATCGTCAGACCGTTCAGGTCAGCCGCCGACAAGGTCCAAGTCCCGTCACCGTTGTCCGTGCCAGCCGACAAGGCGGCACCTTCTGGCACGCCACTGATCGTAACGGTTAGAACTTCGGAGCTGTCCGTCAGGCCTGCGTCAATGTCGAGCGTAATCGCCGAATCTTCTGAACCACTGGCATAAGAAACTTCCAATGTCGGCGTATCTGCCACACCGGCAACATCAACAGTGATCGTGCCGCTGCTCGTCGCAACATCGTCACCATCAGCCGACTGCGCCGTCACCGTCAGATCAAACGATCCGCTAAAATCATCTGCTGGTGTAATCGTCAGACCGTTCAGGTCGGCAGCAGATAGCGTCCAGCTGCCATCACCGTTATCGGTGCCCGCGGACAAAGTTGCCCCTTCCGGGACACCAGAGATGGTCACCGTCAGCACTTCGCTGGAATCCGTCAGACCCGCGTCAATATCCAGCGCGATGGCAGAATCTTCTGAACCACTGGCGTCAGAGACGTTCAAAGTAGGTGCGTCAGCAAAACCTGTAACGTCAACCGTAATCGTATCCGTCGCTGTCGCAATGTCGCTGCCATCCGCAGATTGCGCGGTGACTGTCAGGTCAAACGATCCGCTAAAATCATCTGCTGGTGTAATCGTCAGACCGTTCAGGTCGGCGGATGACAGAGTCCAGCTGCCATCACCGTTATCGGTGCCCGCAGACAGGTTCGTACCTTCTGGCAAGCCGCTGATCGTAACGGTGAGAACTTCGCTGGAATCCGTCAGACCCGCGTCAATATCAAGCGAAATGGCAGAATCTTCTGAACCACTGGCATCAGAGACGTCCAAAGTCGGCGCATCGGCGACACCCGCGACATCAACCGTAATGCTGCCTGTTGTGGTCGCAATGTCGCTGCCATCCGCAGACTGGGCCGTCACCGTCAGATCAAACGATCCGCTGAAGTCATTCGCTGGCGTGATCGTCAGACCTGCAAGCTGATCGGGATTTAGAGTCCAAGTGCCATCACCGTTATCGGTACCGGCTGACAGGGTTGCGCCCTGTGGCACGCCGCTGATCGTGACATTGAGAACTTCGGAGCTGTCCGTCAGGCCTGCATCAATGTCGAGTGCAATCGCATTGTCTTCGGACCCGCTAGCATCCGACACATCCAATGTCGGCGCGTCTGCGATCCCCGCAACATCAACCGTAATCTCTTCGACTACGACTGCGCTGTCGGTGCCGTCAGTTGTCGTGACAGATACGGTCAGGTCGAAGCTGCCGCTGAAATTTTCGCCCGGTGTGATTGTCAAGCCGTCGAGATCGGCGACGTCGAGGGTCCAGGTGCCGTCACCATTGTCGGTTCCGGCGGACAGGGTTGCGCCATCTGGCACGCCTGAGATGGTGATCGAGATGCCCTCGTTCGCATCAAGCAGTTCGGTATCAATCGAGAGTGCAATCGCACTGTCTTCGGCACCGGCGGCATCGCGGACATCAAGCGTTGCACCATCGGCAACGGCTTCGACATCGACCGTGAAGCTTGTGCTTGTCGATGATGTGCTGCCATTGGCCTCGGTGCTGGTCGCGGTCACCGAAAGATCGAAGCTGCCATTGTAGTTTTCGCCCGGTGTGATCGTCAGGCCCGCGAGCTGGTCTGGCGTCAGTGACCATGTGCCATCGCCGTTATCCGTACCGGCCGATAAAACCGCCCCATCAGGCACGCCGGAAATCGTGATCGAAAGGGTTTCATCCCCGCCATCAAGATCACGAAGAGCGGCAGAGACATCAAGCGAGATCGCACTGTCTTCGTCACCGCTAACATCCGTGGCAGAAAGGCTTGGCGTGTCGGCGACTTTTGGCACCTCGTTCCGGGTTTCGAGTTCAAGAACCTCGTCCAGTTCGTCGGAATCCGCAGCACTGACATCAGCCGCCGCAACAGCAGCCTCTGATGCCGGTGCGGATCCGGACGCAAAATCAGTTTCAATATTTTGACCGGAGCGGCCACCACCGCCTTCGCGGGCGCCAGGCACAATGGTCGTATCGGGTGTTGAAACCGGTTGCGGGTTATCAGCACCACCTGCATCGTTTGACCGCAAGGAAACCGGGTCGTTTCCTGAGCTGCCACCAGCAGTTTCAGCGCCCTCGCCAACCGTATCGATATTGTTTTCAAGCTCGACCCGCTCGGCCTCGGCCTTTATCTGCTTTTCCGTGGCGTCGGCCTGGGTTGTTTCCTCGGCCCGTTGATCTCCCGCGTTGCGCTGGCGGAACTGGCGTTGGTCTTCGCCCTGCGGATTATTGACCTGATTGCCATAATGAACACTGCCCAACTGTTCGTTGGGAATGCCACCATCACCATTCTGATCACCATGCAGTTCGACATGCTCGTCCGGGTCATCGCCACTGCGATCATCACGCATAAGATCATCACCGCCGGTACCGGTATCTGCCCGGTTTCCGCCCAGTTCGTTGCGAGTGTCTTCTGCGTCGCGAGGATCGTCCGCCATCTAGCCCATTCTCCGAGAAATGCGGGACGGGAATCCCTGATCCGCATTTCTATACAAAAGTATAGAATCCTCTGTTTTACCAGAGAAACGTGCGGCCAGGCAGTAGAAATGAAATGAACATTTCCAGCGGGACCATTATGAAAACTCAGCGTTCGCTAAATGCCTGATCAAGCGAGACATAAACCGGCTTGAGCAGATATTGCAGCAATGTCCTTTCACCCGTCTGGATGTCGGCCTGAACCGTCATGCCAGGGATAATCGGCTGAGCGCGGGCACCCTCACCGACCCGGTCGGAATCAAGTGCCACCCTTCCTTTATAATACGGTCGTCCATCTTCATCAACAAAAGTAGAGGCCGATATCGATACCAATTCACCACTAATACTACCATATCGTATATAGTCAAATGCGCTGACTTTAACAGTCACCGGCTGTCCAAGATGAACATGACCGATATCCTCGGTCGAAATCCGGGTTTCCGCGACCAGTGCATCATCGGTCGGAACCAGCTCCATGACCACCTGTGCCGGGGCAATCACCCCGCCGATCGTGGTAAATTGCAGCCCTTTGATATAGCCCTTGGACGGGGCGCGGATTTCAAGTCGCGCGACACGGTCCTTAAGCTTGCGCAGCGCTTCATCGGCCTGGGCAATTTCACCGCCAAGCCGCCCCAGTTCACTTAGCGCTTCCTCGCGCTGGCTGTTTCGAAGTTCGTTCTGGCGCAGATTGGCTTCGGCAATGGTTTCACGCGCACGCGCCATTTCCGCAATGACACTTGAAAGATTGCCCTGCGCTTCGTTCAATTCACGCTGGATATTGAGGAACAGGACCTTGGAGTTCAGCCCCTGTTCATACAGCGAGCGGCGCATCGTCACTTCTTGGTTAAGCAATTCGACAGAACGGCGCAAAGTCCCTTCCTGCTGCTGGAGCTGGGCCAGTTCGGCGTTGCGTTCCTTGATCTGAACGTCAAGGATTTCGCGCTGGCTGCTATCAAGGTCGGTTTTGATCCGATAGATTTCCTGCTGGTTTTTTGCCAGTTCCGGATACTGGTCCATCAGCTGGGTGAAGTCGGGATCGCGCGATTCGGCAAGTGCGCGATAACGTTCGGCTTCAAGACGCAGGCTGGCCTGTCTGGTTTCGGCCTGCGACAGTTCGGCCTGTGATGCTTCGGGTTTCAACCGCATCAGAACCTGGTCTTTTTCAACCAAGTCACCATCCCGCACCATGATTTCGGAAATGATGCCGCCTTCAAGATGCTGGATCTTGTTAACCGCCCCGGTCGGCATGACCTGCCCGAAGGTGGTTGCCGTTTCCTTGATCTGGGTGGTTGCCGCCCACGCGATCAGCGCGATAAAGCCAACCGAAAGCATCACCATTGCCGAACGGACAAAGACCGAAATCCCGCCTTCTTCGAGCAAGACGGCATGTGACAGATAGCGTGCCATACGGCGCGACTGGCGGAACCGTTCAATTGCGGTGTTCTGAACTGCTTCGCTCATAGGAAACCTCCGTCAAGCACCTGCTGCTTGATGCGTGCTGGCGGCGCGTCGGCGCGCACCTGGCCTGCTTCAAGAACAATGATGCGGTCGGCCAGATCAAGATGGCTTGGCCGATGGGTAATCAGGAAAATCGTCGATCCGCCGCGCAGACGGTTGATCGCATGCTGGAATGCCCGATCCGCTTTCTGGTCAAGGCCATTGGTCGGCTCGTCAAACAGGATGATCGGTGCTTCGCGGACAAAGGCACGCGCAAGTGCCAGGCGTTGCAGGAAGCTTGTCGAAAAGCGCGAGGAATGCTGATCGCCGATCCGTGTTTCAAAACCGTCGGGCAGGGCTTCGATTTCGGAAAGAATTCCCGCCGACATACAGGCCATCCGCAATTCATCGGGCGATGCGATCGGATTGGCAAGGCGCAGGTTTTGCGCAATTGATCCACGGAAAAATTCAACATCCTGGGGCACATAGGAAATGGACTGACGCAAGGTTTGCGGATCCATCTGGCGAATGTCCGCCCCGTCGATCAGAACAGCACCGGCCTGTGGCTGATACATCCCGGCGATCAATTTGATCAGCGATGACTTGCCCGCCCCGTTCGATCCGACAAGCGCAACCACCTGTCCGGCCTTGATATCGAAATTCACCCCGACCAGAGCCGGATCGGAGTCCGGCGTATATCGGAAGCTGACACGCGAGAAGGTGACATTGCCTTCGAAACGGCGTTGGCCAACCGTGCGCGGCACCAGATCACGTTCCGGTGCCAGCGTCATCAGACGGTTTATCTGCCGGACAGACCCGCGAAGCTGTGCCAGCCGCGGCATACCGACAAAGGCCTGATTGATCGGGCCAAGCACACGCCATGCCAGCATCATCGATGCCACAAGTGCGCCGACGGTCATTGAACCCGCCATGACCTGAACCGCGCCAAAGGCAAGGATAAGCGCCCCGGATGAGACCATCAGAATCTGTGCCGATGTGTTGATCACATTATTGATCATTGCCACCCGGAACCCGGCATAAGCCGTATCGGCCGAAATATCGCGGAAACGCGACAGCCAGCGATGTTCTGTGCCTGTATATTTCAACGCCTGCATCTTGCCGACCGTTTCGACAAGGAATTCCTGACGATTGGCCCCATTGCGGCCAAGTTCCGAAACCCGTCGTGACACCACCGGGAAAGACACCAGCCCGATCAGGACAAAAACAACGATCAGCCCAATCGGGATAAGTGCTAGCCACCCCCCAAGGATCGCCAGAACAATCAGGAAGATCGGCAGGAAGGGCATTTCCAGAATGACAAGCGCCATCGGGCCGCTAAAGAATTCGCGGACGCTTTCAAAATCGCGAATCCGCGAAATCTGCACCCCGACCGGGGCACGTTCGGTAAAGGCGGGTGGCAGGGACAGGAGCCGTTCGAAAATGGCACTGCTGACAAGTGTATCAAGGCGCGCCCCAAAATGGCTGACCATCTGGCTGCGCAGATTGCGCAGGACCCAGTCAAGGATCAGGACAATCCCCATGCCGATCCCGAACTGGATCAACATGGGGATCGACCGCGTTCCAATGACCCGGTCATAGATCCCCATTACGAAAATCGGGCTGGCCAGCGCCATCAGGTTCAGCATCAGGGTAATCAGCAAAAGCTGTCCACCGAGGGCGGAAAACCGGTCGGTTATTCCGCCAAACCAGCCGCGTTTGTCCTCTTCAAAAAACCGTTCGTGACGCCCAGCCTGGGTAAACTGGAACAACCGCCCCGGAAGATTGCCCGGCTTGATCACCATTTCGCGGCTGGTGCCGCCATCAAACACCCGGATGCCAGCATTTTCCGGCTTGATCACCACAAGTGCGGTGCCGTTATCGGGCACGAACAGACAGGGCATCAACCGATCATCGATCCGATCAAATGTGGTATCGATTTCGCGCGACCGGTAATTCAGGTTCGCCAGCACATTGCGAAAATCGGTCAGATCAAGGGCCTCGTCCATATGCGGCAATGCTTCTGCGACCTGACGGGGCAGCCCACGCCAGCCAAGCGCCTGCAACAAAGGCCACAGGCAGGCATCAAAATCCGACTGGGCGTCATTGCTGGCAAGGCCCATGCGGTAATTCAGCGCGAAGTCCATGTTTTCGATATTCATGACCGGCCTCCTGCGCGTACGACTTCTTCTGCCTCGATCACCGGCTGGGTGCCGCTGCGCCGCAGGACCGGCACCAGACGTTTTTCAATCAGGCGATATTGCCTGTCGGCCAGAGCAATCAATGACGGTCGATGAGAAACCATCACCAGCGTGCAGTGTTTGCGAAGTTCAATCAGAAGACCGGCAAGAATATTATCGCCCGCGATATCAAGCGAACTGTTGGCTTCGTCAAACAGCACGATGCGCGGATAGTCGATCAGGGCACGGGCAATGGCGATACGCTGCTTTACGCCGCGCGGAAGGGTTTCGGATGCCTGTCCGCCCACTTCGGTATCGTAACCGTTGGGCATGCGCATGACGATTTCATCAAGCCCCAGACGCCGCGAGATTTCCACGACACGATCCGTGCCAATTTCCTTGCGGAAGGATGTGATGTTTTCAAGGATCGTTCCCTTGAACATCACCCCATGTTGCGGCAGATAGGCAATCTGGCGGCGGATCGATTCCGATGCATATTTATTTGGATCACGACCATCCAGCCGGACCGAACCGCGATCAGGGCGTAACGCCCCCATCAGAAGCCACAGCAAGGTGGTTTTACCGGTGCCGTTTTCACCGGTGATTGCAACAGATTCACCGGGCTGTATCGCAAGCGTCAGGTTTTCAAAAACTGTGTCCCCGCCCGCGTGCGAGAAACTGACATCATCAAGCTCGATGCGCCCTTCAAGCGGCGGCATTTCAGCAGCATCGTCGGCATCTTCGGGCGGCAGACGGAAAAGTTCGCGGCACCGATCACGCGCAACCCGAATACTTTGAAACTGGGTCCAAAGACCCATGGCACGTTGCAGCGGCTGGATCGAACGCCCGGCCAGCATCGTGCAGGCGGCAAGCCCGCCCACTGTCAGATCGGCATTGATAACCAGAAGACTGCCGACACCAGCAACAAGGATCATCGTGATCATCGAAAAACTGGCACTTGAATTGATCGCGGCATGGGCGCAGCGTGCGGCGACAAGGTCATCCTCGGAACACTGGATTTGCAGCTGGTCATGGCGACGGATCATCAGGTTTTCCATCGCCATCGCCTTGATGGTGTGAATGCCGGTCAGGGTTTCGATAATGAAATTATAGCGCCGCTCGTCGGCCTGACTGCGTTCATCAAGCGCGCGACGCAACCGCCGCCCCAGGATCATTGCGGTCAGCATGAAGGCAAACAGAATGCCCAGCGGTACCAGCACAAGCTTGCCACCAATAATGGCGATCAAACCAAGGAACAGGATAATGAACGGCAGATCGATCACCGCCCCGATTGCCTGCCCGGCATAAAAGTCACGCAGGACATTCAGACTGTTCAGCCGCTGAAGATGCAGGCCAGGTGCGGTTTTTTCGTAATCGGAAAGACTGGTCGCCAACAAATGACCGACAGCAGCCTGCGAACTTTTATGTTCGAACTTTGCCGCCGACAGCGACGATATATAGGCCCGACAAAGGCGCAAAGCCGCTTCAAGCACCAACGCGCCAAAAACCCCGAGTATAAGCAAGGTCAAAGTCGGGATGGCATTATGGGGCAGCACACGGTCATAGACCTGCAACAGGGTCACCGGCAGTGCCAGCGACAGCAGGTTGATCACAAGTGCTGCGAGCAATATGGCAAAACGGCCTGCCCCCAGATGTGACAAAGTGCCGATATGCAGGCCAGGCTTGCGTTTCATAACGCAGTCATTCTCCAAGTCGAAGCGAAACCATACTAAAGTAGGTGTATTATACCTTGATATAGGATCAATAGCCCATGACTATGCTGGAGGCAAGAAAATCCTGAAGGTTCTACAACCCGGTATATTGTTCGCGCCGTACCTGGCGTCAGATCAGATTACTGCCTGTAAAAAGTTATTCATCGCCGCGCAACCGGTCCGTTGCGCGCCTTTCGGCCTTGGTCGGACGTCCGCTGCCAGCTTCGCGTTCAGCAATCGGAGCGGTTCGGATATCGGCCGCGACCTCTTTTTTCGCCACACGTGGTGGCGAGTGATCAACGTAAAGCTGCTGGGCTTCGGGGGCGGGGCCACGTCGTTCGCCAGGTGCCACCACTTCGATCACGCGCAGATGCGGGCCCTGAAAGAATTGCAGCCGATCCCCGACAACGACCGTAACGCTGGCTTTGGAGACAGACTGACCGTTCAGAACGATATGGCCCGACTGGCATGCCTTGCTGGCAAGCGAACGGGTCTTATAGAACCGCGCATACCATAGCCATTTATCGATACGGACTTTGTTGCCTGTCTGATCAAGTGTCATGGATTGATTTTACCATCCCAAACGCAATGCGGCGACCCCGCAAAGGGTCGCCGCATCACAGAAAACAGGTCGGGATCAGCCCTTTGCCGCCAGCATTTCCTTCAGCTTGGCAAATGGCGAATCCTCGTTGATCTGATTGTTTTTGGCCGGTGCATTGTTCGGACGCCCCTGACCTTTGCCACCACGGTCGCCGCCCTTGTTCGGGCCGCCACGGTTCGGGCGTTGACCGCCTTTGCCTTTCGGCGCGCCTTTGCCATGGGCTTCCTGGCGCGGACCGCCACGCTGGCCTTTGCCGGCACCACCGCGCTTGCGGCGGTCGACACGGACAAAATATTTAACCTCGACGAATTCCGGCTCGGCTTCGGCTTCACCGGCTGCCGGGGCAGCTTCTTCGACGGGCGTTTCGCTGACGGCGTCGGCCGGAGCTTCTTTGGCCGCTTCATCGGCATTTACGGCTTCAGCAGGAGCTTCCGGTGCATCTGCGGTCACAGCCACAGGTTCAGCAGCCTTTTTAGCAGCTTCCTTGGCATCAAGTTCAGCCTTGCTGACCTTGACCACCTCGGCACGCCAGCCAAGTGCGGTAAACACGCCTTCGGCCTGCTCGACCGTGCAGCCCAGAAGCGACAGCAGATCGGGATCGGGTTTTACCTTGCCATCATTTTCGCGCGCCTTCTGGCGCAGCAATGCGGCAAAACGTTCGAGCATATCGACGCGTGCTGCAAGCGGCCCGACCGGCATGTAACCGGCAGCCAGATAGAAGCCCTTGGAATTGCTGCGATCATTTGGAACCGATGTGCGACCTGCCGGTGGCAGTTCGGGAAGCGCATCAAGTTCGCGCGAAATCGCCCAAAGGATGCCACGCAGTTCGACGGGATCGGGTTTCAGCGCGTCAAGCACATGAACCGTTTCAACCCCCAACCGCACGCCAAGCTTGGCCAGCGCCTTGCGGTCTTCGTCCGAAAGATCCTTGATCAGGCTTTCAAGATCGGCACGCGGCACACAACCAAGGCCTTCGTTCAATTGGAACAGAAGGCCGCGAATCGGACCGGGAAGCTGACAATCGCGCAGGCGGGTCAGCATTTTCAGGCGCGCTTCGATATGGGCGTTGACGAAATTCTGAAGACGGGTCCGTACGCGTTCGCGGGTCGGGCCGTCAAAAAACTCGCTGTCAATGACCTGGACGTCAGGGCTGAGGACGGTGTCGCCCTTTTTCAACCCACCGACAACCGCCCCGTTCCACAGGACTTCCAGTTGACCATTCACCGCGAATTTGTCGTCTTCATCGGTTTCCAGTTGTTTGACACGCTGCGCAATTTCGCCAGTCAGTGCACGACGTGCAGCACTGGCGATTGCCTTGCCTTCAAACGCAGCATCGGTTTCATCGGCGATGAAACGGAATCCTTCCAGTCGGCCGACGTATTCACCTTCGACCTGGACTTCACCATTCGCAGTGATGGTAGACATGAGTTCAGACTTGTCCTTGAGACTTTTCAATAAAACCGAAGTTCGTCTGTCAACGAACCTTTGGGTCAGGCGTTCATGTAGCACATCAGAGAGCTTATCCTCAATGGCCCGCGTACGTTCCTGCCAATGATTGGCATCTTCGAGCCAGTGATGCTTGTGCGATACATAAGTCCAGACGCGAATACCCGCCAACCGTGATGACAACTGATCGATATCACCATCATAACGGTCCAGGCGCAAGACTTGTTCGCCCAACCAGTCGACAGGCAGTTTACTATTTGGTTTTGCCAGATAGCGATAGATGGATGTTAGCAGCCTTGGATGCGCATCGGTATGGATATTTCTGAAGTCCGGAATCTGGCAGACTTCCCACAATAGTTGCACCCGATCCGGGGCCGATGCGATGCGCGCGACGTCTTCGTTCTGCGATAAATGCGCCAGCATGACTTCATCGACCGGTTCGCGCGCCAGAACAAGCGTCGGGTTGTCCGACCGCTTGCGCAGCGATTTCTGCAAGGCATCGACGGTTCTGAAATCCAGTCGCGCATTGCGCCAGAAGACTTTGGCAAGCGGTTCGAATTCGTGGGCTTCGATCTGTTCGATAATATCGGGATCGATCCCCGAAAGATTGCCCGTCACCCCAAAGGTGCCGTCATTCATATGACGTCCGGCGCGCCCGGCGATCTGAGCGGTTTCCGCCGCCGTAAGCCCGCGATTGAACTGACCGTCAAACTTGTGAAGGGCGGCAAAGGCCACATGGTTCAGTTCAAGATTAAGCCCCATGCCAATCGCGTCGGTCGCAATCAGGTGTTCGACCTCGCCATTCTGGAACATCTCGACCTGGGCATTGCGCGTGCGCGGGCTAAGCGCGCCAAGCACGACGGCCGCCCCGCCCTTCTGGCGGCGGACCAATTCGGCAACGGCGTAAACTTCCTGTGCGGAAAATGTCACGACGGCCGACTGGGATGGCAGACGCTGGATCTTTTTCGATCCGTTATATGTCAGAGTCGAAAACCGTGCGCGCGTATCAAATTCGACATTGTCGATCAGTTGACGGATCACCGGACGGATGGTTTCCGCCCCCATGAACATGGTTTCGCTGATACCGCGCGCATGCAACAGCCGGTCGGTAAATACGTGCCCGCGTTCGGGATCGGCACACATCTGGATTTCATCGATGGCCAGAAAATCAACCTGCTTGTTGACCGGCATGGCTTCGACCGTACACAGGAAATAGCGTGCTGATTTTGGAAGGATGCGTTCTTCGCCGGTGATCAGGGCCACCGCACCCTTGCCAACACGGGCGACCGCGCGATCATAGTTTTCGCGCGCCAGAAGCCGCAGCGGAAAACCGATCATACCCGAGGTATGCGCCAACATCCGTTCCATGGCCAGATGGGTCTTGCCGGTGTTGGTGGGCCCCAATATGGCAAGGATACGGGGACCGGTTCGGGTTGAAATCTGCATCAAACTTTTCCAGCAGGCATCGCGGATGATTTCGCGCGCCTAGATCAATGCGCCTTTCAACACGCCGCATCGCACAATGTCAAGCATTCTGCCGCATCGGCAAGAGTATCCCAATGCATTCCGTTACGGATCAAGACGTTCCATCTGACGGTTCGTGATCCCGTGCGTCATCAAGTTCAAGCAACCGCGCGCCGGGACCATCCGTTGCCAGTTCATCCGACGGGTTGCGAAGCGGGCAGTCGCTGATCGAAAGGCAGCCACACCCGATGCATTTGCCCAATTGATCGCGCAGCAGGGTCAATTGTTCGATCCGGGCATCAAGATCATCACGCCACCGCGACGAAAGCTTTTCCCAGTCCTGTGTCGTCGGGGCCCGGTTAATTGGCAGTCCCGATAACGCATTCCCGATTTCGGCCAACGGAATGCCGGTGCGTTGTGCGACCTTGATGATCGCGACCCGGCGCAGGATACCGCGCGGAAAGCGTCGCTGATTGCCATCCGTTCTGATCGAAGCGATCAGCCCCTTACGCTCGTAAAAATGGATCGCTGATACGGCAAGTCCGCTTCTTTTGGCGACTTCACCCACACTGAGATAGCGGTGCAATGGCCCGGGTTTCACCATTTTCCTGCCCTTTCCGTTATTTTTTTCATGGCGTTCTGATGCGCTTGAAATTCATCATTGACCTCAACTATTGTTAAGGTTCTATAGATTTACTCCTTGCTGCGAAATAATCAAGGAGTGACGTTATGAAAGAGACTTTCAATCTTGCACTGATCTATGGCAGTGCCCGTGAAGACCGGTTCTGCGACACAGTTGCCGACTGGGCGATCAAAATCCTGAAAACAGATCCGGATCTGTCGGTTGATATTATCGATCCGGCGAAGCTCGATCTGCCATCCCGTCACGTCGGCAATGCGCATCCCGGTGTTGCCGAACTCCAATCCGCTCTTGCCGAAGCCGACGCCTTTATCATCGTCACCCCCGAATATAATCACAGCTTTACCGGTGAACTGAAATTGCTGATCGACGCAGCCAAGCCCGAATGGCGCCGAAAGCCATTGGCATTTGTGTCCTATGGCGGAATGTCGGGTGGTTTGCGGGCGGTCGAACAATTGCGACTGGTTTTTGCCGAATTGCATGTCGTGACCATGCGCGACGTTGTCAGCTTTGCCAATGTCTGGGACCAGTTTGATCAGAATGGTTATCCGATCGACAAAGCCGGGTCCGAGGCGGCCCTTAAACACATGGTCAATGATCTGAAATGGTGGGCGCGCACATTGCGCGAGGGCCGCTATCCACAAGCCCGGGCCGAAATGCCGGAGGTCACGATATCATGAACGGGGCGGTCAACTGACCGCCCCGTCATTTCAATTACTCGCTGTTGTTAACAGGAACCCTAGTGGGCGCGCATCCGGTCGACATATTCCTTGAGTTGACGGCGCGCGGCCTGATAGCTGTTTTTGAGCGCGATATAGACATCCTCGTGGGCATGATCGGCACTGTCGCGCTTAACCATAATCTCCTTACCCGGCACATGAATTCCGAAATGAACCGCATAGCGGTTTCCCTGTGCGTGGGATGCATGGGGTCTTTCCACGATGACATGACAACTTGTCATGCGGTCGAAGGTTTCTTCCAGTTTTTGCACCTTGAAGCGGATCCGCTCGTCCAGCGCATCTGATTGATCAACATCACGGTAGGTGATTTGAACGGGAACCTTCATATTGCGGCCTCCTGTTATAGAGCCTGAGACATTCACAAGGCATTGCACCTTGCAATTATCCGAAACGTTTGCCGTTTCGGGGCAGGACAGGACCCAAGACAACTTCCGCAAGCCTCGCGCCCTGTAATGAAACCGTCTTTTTATATACTTAGGATACAGGGCTTGCGCTGCAAGATGCGTTGACGCATATCAAGCACTGCCTGAAGGTTGCCAAATCGGGACCCAGCAGCGCAAATTGCACATAGTGGATTGAAATTACAGGAGAACACAGAGGTCATGACGGAAGAAAAAATGCGGTTCGAGGCTGAAGTCAGCCGCCTGCTCGATATCGTTGTCCATTCGCTTTATTCAAACAAGGACATCTTCCTGCGCGAGCTCATTTCCAATGCGTCGGATGCCTGCGACAAGCTGCGCTACGAGGCGATTGCAAAACCGGAACTGCTCGCAGGGGATTCAGAATTCAAGGTTCGTCTTCTGACCGATAACGTCCGTAATGTTCTGACGATTGCCGATAACGGGATCGGGATGAACAAAACCGACCTGATTGAAAACCTTGGCACAATTGCCAATTCAGGCACCGCGAAATTCGTCGAGGCCCTGTCGAAATCCGACAAGGCAAAGGATGTTGACCTGATCGGTCAGTTCGGTGTCGGTTTCTATTCCGCCTTCATGGTTGCGGGTCAGGTCGACGTCGTCACGAAAAAAGCCGGTGAAGATCAGGCGTGGAAATGGTCATCGGATGGCAAGGGCGAATACACCATCGCCGAAGCCGAAATGGAAGGCCACGGCACCCAGATCACCCTGCATCTGACCGATGATTTCAAGGAATTCACCGAAGAACACCGACTGCGCCATATCGTCAAAACCTATTCCGATCATATCGGCATCCCGGTTGTCCTGATGAAGGCGGACGGCAATGACGAAACGCTGAACGAGGCATCGGCACTCTGGACCCGTCCGAAATCCGACATTACCGACGAACAGTACAAAGAGTTCTACAAACACAATTCGCACGCGTTCGACGATCCGTGGAAAACCATCCACTATCAGGCCGAAGGTGCGATTGAATATACCGGTCTTCTGTTCCTGCCGACCATGCGCCCGTTCGATCTTTATGATCCGGCGCGCAAAGGCCATCTGAAACTTTATGTCCGCAAGGTCTTCATCACCGAAGGCGCCGATGACCTTCTGCCGCCTTGGTTGCGGTTTGTGTCCGGTGTTGTCGACAGCCAGGATCTGCCGCTGAACATTTCGCGCGAAATGCTGCAACACAATCCGGTCCTGACCAAAATCAAAAACGGCCTGACCAAAAAACTCCTGTCCGAACTTGAAACCGCATCGAATAAAGACTCGAAAGGTTTCGAAACCTTCTGGGAAAACTTCGGTTCTGTCGTCAAGGAAGGCCTGTATGAAGACTACGCCAACCGCGACCGCATCCTGAAACTGGCACGTTTCCGGTCCACGCATTCGGATGGCTGGACAACGCTTGCCGACTATGTCACCCGCATGAAGGATGGTCAGAAGGCGATCTACTATATCAGCGGCGAAGACGTCGATGCGCTCAAACGCAGCCCGCAGCTTGAAGGTTTTGCCGCCAAGGGGATCGAAGTTCTGCTGTTGACCGATCCGGTGGATGAATTCTGGTTGCCATCTGTTGGCCAGTTTGAAGAAAAAGACTTCAAATCGGTCACCCGTGGCGGTGCGGACCTTGCCGACGTCAAATCCGATGACAAGGATGATGCCAAGGACGACAAGAAAGACGATGCCGCGTCCGATGCGTCCCTTGATGCCCTGATCGCATCGATCAAGATCGCACTTGGCACCAGCATCAAGGATGTCCGTGAATCAGATCGCCTGACCAGTTCGGCCTGCTGTCTGATTGCCGATGAAACCGGCATGGATTTGCGGATGGAACGCCTGATGAAGCAGCATAACCGTGTTGATGAAATCAGCCCGCGCATCCTTGAAATCAACCCGAAACACAGCCTGATCAAAAAGCTGTCGGACATTGCCATCAAGGACGCCAAGACCCCGATCCTTCATGACGCCGCCCTGCTGCTGCTTGATCAGGCCCGGATTCTGGAAGGCGAAGCCCTGCCCGACCCGGTCAGCTTTGCCCGTCGCCTTGATCTGGTGATGGAAAAGGGTCTGGGCAGCTAACCCGTCCCTGTTCGATGTAAAACCAAAGCGGCGCGTCATTCGATGCGCCGTTTTCTTTTGCAGATTCTGCAAATTTAAAACGGTTCTTTACCAAACACCGGCATATAACCACCACATTAGGCAAACAGACTTTGGCATACGGGAAATTCGGACCGATGATGAACTGGCAAAAACTGTTGTCACCCGCGCGTCTGGGCACACGACATTCAAGTGTCGGGGCGTTCGGTCGATCCGATTTTCACAAGGATTACGACCGGATCATTTTTTCGTCGGCTTTCCGGCGTCTGCAACGCAAGACGCAGGTTCATCCGCTGCCTGAAAACGACAATGTCCATACCCGCCTGACCCATAGCCTTGAAGTATCCTGTGTTGCACGGTCCATGGGACTTATGGTCGGCCATCAGCTGGCCGAAAAAGGCCACCTGCCCGACGGAATTGAACCCGATCATATGGCCGCCATTGTTCAGGCCGCCGCCCTTGCCCATGACATCGGCAACCCGCCATTTGGCCATGCCGGGGAATATGCCGTTCGTCAGTGGTTTCTGGATGCCGATCCCAAATATCTTGCGCCGCTGTCCGAGGCAGAACGTGCCGATCTGACCACCTTTGAAGGCAATGCGCAGGGGTTCAGGTTACTGACCCATAAACGAAGTGGCCTTTATGACGGCGGCATGCGCCTGACCTATGCGACGCTGGCAAGTTTTGTGAAATATCCATGGTCGGCGATTGGCAGCCCTTATCCCGAGAAAATGAAATTCGGTGCGTTTCAGCGCGAGATGGATCTTCTGACCGAGGTCGCCGATGCCACCGGCCTGATCCGCACCGGGGCACAATCATTTTGCCGCCATCCGCTGGTTTATCTGGTCGAGGCGGCCGATGATGTCTGTTATGCCCTGATTGATATCGAAGATGGTGTCGAACTGGAACTGGTTGATTTCAGCGTCTTTGAAAACCTGTTATTGCCCTGCATCCCGGGCGACATTCCTAGCGAATATCACCGTGAAACCAACATCCGGCGCAAGATGACCTTCCTGCGCGGCAAGATCATCACCGGGCTTCTTGATGCGCTGACCGATGCCTTTGTCTTGCGCGAGGAGCAGTTGCTGAACGGGGCAGTCGATGGTGATCTTCTGTCCTGTGCCGATGGTCCGTTCAACGAAATGATCGCGACCGCCAAACAGTTTTCAGAAAAGCAGATCATTCTGAACCGGCGCAAAGTCCAGATCGAGGTCGGCGCATTTGCCTGCCTTGAAACGCTGCTTGATACCTTCTGCAAAACAGCCCTTGAAATCCATCAGGCCAAGGATGACGCAGAGCTTTCCTATCGTACCGGACGGGTTCGCGAACTGATCGGCAATGATTCGATGCCGGTCGGCGCACCGCTTTACAACCTGTATCTGACGATCCTTGATTACATATCGGGCATGACCGACGACTTTGCCGCCCGCCTTGCGCGCGATATCGGCGGCGGACAGCATTGATGCGCGGCAATCGTAACGGCCGGACGCAAGCATAGGAAACGGGACGATGTGGTTATTTGCCCCGTTCATCGGTCGCTATCGCAGGCGTCTGGCTTTTATGGCGGGCGCAGGATTGGCGGTCGTCGTTTACGGGTTGGTTGAACAAAGCACACGGCCCGAAATACAGGCATGGTACTGGCCCGGGATTGCCGGTTTCCTTACGTTTGCCATCACACGCTTTACCGTTTCACGGCTGATATCGCGGTTTATCGGCGGGGTTCGTCGCCACATGCATTAACAAAAAAGGCAGGCCCGGAAGCCTGCCTTTCACATGCAATGCGGTTCAACCGCCAATCATCAACACCATCGAATGGGCTATGGGGAATTAACCCTGCCCACCGCCCATGGCCTGACTGATTTTTTTGTCGGTGTTGTACTGGCTCAACGCATAGACAGCCCAGATTGCCGCCGGAATCCACCCCAGAAGGGTAATCTGCAAGATCAGGCAGATGATACCTGCAATGGGCCGCCCGATGGTAAAGAACAACAACCATGGCAGCAGAAGCGCGATGAGTAACCGCATATATTCACCCTCTTTGTTATGTCGGCTTACATGCCGTCTTCAAATTTCACCGTAACAACCCTGTTGCCTTTTTCCGCGACACCATCGGCAGTCGGAACCGGTACGTTGGCCTCGCCGCTGATGCTGATGGCAAGCCTGCTGGGGCTGACGCCATGATCACGCAATGCCTTGACCACCGCATCAACGCGCGATTTGGCAAGGATGTCATTATACATCGGATCACCGGCCCGGTCAGCATAGGCTGTAAGACTGATCATTTTCGGGTCGAATTTTTCATATGCTTCGACAATCCCGTCAATAACCGGCATCGCCTTGTCACCAAGAACGGCACTGTCGAACGCAAAGTAGATTTTCATCGGTTCAGGCATCATCATCGGCGCAGCCGCGGCCATCGGCTTTTGATCAAGTTCCGCCTGAACAAGGGCAAGTGCCTGATAGAACGAGGCACGGCAATTATCGATGTCTTCCTGCTGAATGTTTTCTTCAAGTTCCTGCATCCAGCAATCGAAAGCAGCCTGGGCCCGTGCGGCGGCCTCTGGTGCCTTGTCCCGTCCGCCCGCATCAAAGGCCGCCATCAAATCAGCCCGTGCAACACTTATTTCTGCCAGGCCTTCTTCGGGCAGATTGCGATCTGCCAATGGTTGCGGACCGGTATCCTGTCCCATCGCCGCCGTTTTCGCGCGGTTGGTGAAGTAACGCGCATCCGCCCAGTCCGCTTCGTCATATTCGGCTTGCGCAAGGTCGGAATACGCCTGATGAAGGGCTGCATCAAATGCCGACCCCGTATCGGTCATCCCGCGAACGCCCGGAATATCCATGTTCGCACAGGCCGCAAGAAAGGCAGCTGCGGAAACAGCAAAAAGCAGTTTAGCTCTCATCGGTCTTCACTCCTTGTCTGGATGACGACAATAATGATCCCAATCCCAATATTTTATTTTCAGGGCGCATAACCAACCGGTTGATCCGGCTTGATGGCAAACGCCGCGTAACCAATGCAATGCATTGATCTTTGTTTGGCGGTGTAAATCGTTGTCGATGACCAGATCGGAAAAATGACCAGACCCCGAAAATAATCTTTCCGGTTCATATTGCCGAACAAGATTCCCCAAGACGACACCGTCCATTGGTGAAATGTTTCCATACCCCAAAATATATGGAAACCAAATTCATGAAAAAAAGCAGGGAGATAGAGAAAATCTCACATCAGTAATATGCGGATTGTCCTTGTGCGGTGCGGCAGTACCGTCAATTCGCCGTTAAAAAGAAAAACGGAAGGAGCGATAGCCGCGCCTTCCGCCAAGACATTGATTATAAGGATATTATTGAAATATCCCGTAACTCCGGTTCCGAGTCCCGTTATTCGGACGAACCGCCAAACAGTCCCTTGACCGCATCACCGACAGCACCCGCACCGTCCTTGACCACGCCGCCGGTTCCGGTTGCAGCACCGCCAATCAATCCGGTCACTCCCTTGCCAAGGTCACCGACCCCTTGCAAAAGTCCATCGACATTCAGACTGGAAACCGATTTGAACACCGCGGTGTTAAGGGCGGTGATGATTTCTTCGGCGACTTGCGCCGGGGTCGCTCCGCCTTCTTGCTTGCCAATGTCCTTAAGGTAGATTTCAGGAAGTCCCGAAGACAGTTTTTTACCCTGCAGCATCGCGGCCGACACACTGACATTGCCGTTGCGGATATAGACATTATCAATCACGACCTTGGTACCCGAACCGTCATCGGCGGCGGTATCTGCCTTGTCGCCACCTGCACCGGTCGGGCCGGAGACACGCTGGACAAAGCTTTCAACATTGCGCTGAATGGTCGCGATGTTTGACGAACCCTGCCCCAATTCGTAGGTCACACTGGGCGCATCCACGATCACCTCGATCACGCGGATGGTATTGCTGGTAAGGGTCGAACCATCCAGTCGCACCGAAATATTGCCCAGCGAAAAGGCATGGTCGGTTTCAAAACCATCCGGGTTCCCGACAACCAGCCCGCCAATGGATGCCGTGTTCTGGGTGGTTTCAATCTTGACATTATCCACCGTCACATCGGCCAGCGTCACACGGGTTCCAGCCTCTTCGATGGTTGCTTTGACGATATTGTCAAGATTAACATAGACATACACCAGTCCGGCAACGACCAGCAAAATGATGGCTGCCAACGCGATGAGGATCTTTTTCATTGCCCGTATCCTGTTTTTTGTTTCATCGGGATAAAATTGCTTAAAGAATTGGGGACGTTCGTTTCCGGGTTCAATCAGAAGCTTCACCCCGGCACGCCCCGTGATCAAGACCTTTTAGACGAAAAAACAGCGGACTGGATAAATCCGGCCCGCTGTTTGATGCTGAAAAAACGGTATTCAGATATTGAACTCGACAACCACCGGTGCATGATCGGATGGTTTTTCCCAGTCACGGGCAAGGTCATAGACCGATGCGGTACGAACCGATCCGGCCATATTCGGTGTCATCCAGACATGATCCAGACGACGCCCCTTGTTGCTGGCCCGCCAGTCGCGTGAACGATAGCTCCACCAGCTAAACAGTTTTTCCGGCTCTTCGACGATTTCACGCACCGAGTCCACGAAATCACCGGATTTACGGAATGCTTCGAGCTTTTCAACTTCGATCGGTGTGTGGCTGACAACTTTCAAAAGCTGCTTGTGCGACCAGACGTCATTTTCCGACGGGGCAATATTGAAATCGCCGACCAGAATGGCCTTGCGATCCGGGTCGGCAACCCGGCGTTCCGCCCACCATGCGGTCATTTCATCAAGGAAGGAAAGCTTGTGGGCGAATTTTTCATTGATTGTCACGTCCGGTTCGTCGCCCCCGGCCGGGATGTAGAAATTGTGCAGCTCGACCCCGTTTTCAAACGTCACCATACAGTGACGGCGGTCTTCCTTGCCGCAGAAATGCCTGATATCGGTTTTGGCAAACGGCAACCGCGACAGGATCGCAACACCGTTATAGCTTTTCATGCCATGGTTATGACGATGAATGTAACCGGCGGCTTCAAATGCCTCGTGGGGGAAATGCTCGTCCGGGCATTTCAGTTCCTGAAGACACAGCGCATCGGGTTGTTGTTCTTCCAAAAACTTTATGACCTGTTCGATGCGCAATCGAACGGAATTGATATTCCAGCTGACGATTTTCAAAACGGACTCCGTTTCCTGATGAGGTGAGTGGGCCCTGACCCTTTAATCCCTGTATCTTGATATCCTGATGCTATTTCAGCGTAACCGACAGTTCGGCGACATCGGCAATCACCACATCCATGCGATCACCACGAACAACCTGACCGACACCTTCGGGCGTTCCGGTAAACAGCAGATCACCTGCCTTAAGCTCGATCAGGGTCGACAGATGCACCAATGCATCAACCATCGGCCAGATCATTTTGGCGGTGGTATCATCCTGTTTGACCGTGCAATTGACCGACAGTTTCAGGTTGGTTGCCTGCGGATTGCCTGCATCGGCCTTGGGCCGGATTGCCGAAATCGCGGCACAATCGTCAAAGGATTTGGCCATATCCCACGGCAAACGGCGGTCCTTGAGGCCGGCCTGCACATCACGGCGGGTCATATCAAGGCCCGCAGCATATCCGAAAATGGCAGCTTCAACCGCCGCACGATCAAGGTTCTTGCCCCCCGCACCAAGGGCCACAACAAGCTCCCCCTCGTAATGGAGGTCTTCGGTTCCCGACGGATAGGCAAGATCACCGTTGCCAACCTTCAGGCAATCCGTCGGCTTCATGAAGATGCAGGGCGGGGTATCGGCCGGGTCGGAGCCCATTTCGCGCACATGGTCGGCATAATTCTTGCCAATGCAGAAGATGCGATTGACCGGGAAAAGCTGATCCGAATTCTGCACCGGAACGGTAACCGGCGTGGCTGCGGGAAAGACAAAATTCATGGTGGCCCCCTTGAAGGAAATCCTGATGGAAATATTGTCCTTACTGATACCCAAGCTGCTGATAAATTGAAATGCTTTGAGTACGGATTTAATCCGCCTCCCTGTCAGAAGCTGTCAGGAGGATGCTGCACCATCAAATCAGGTGCCCTTAAATGGCCGGTTGCTTGACCGGTCACTGATTTAGTGACCTAGTTGGCTGGTGCCTGCCCGTCTGCTCGTTGCTGATTGCAAAGGTTTCTGCATGTCCGATCATCATATTCAGCCATTACCGGAAATCCTTGCACATCTGAATGTTTCCCCCGAGGTCGGCCTTTCGGAAACGGACGCCACAGAACGCCGGAAGAAATACGGCAGGAACAGCCTTAAGGACCAGAAGCACGTCTCTTTCTGGAATATCCTGATCCGGCAATTTGCGGGGCTGATTGTCTATATGCTGGCCGGTGCCGCGGCCCTTTCATTTTATTTCGGCGACCTGACCGAGGGCATTGCCATCGTCGTGGTGCTGATCATCAATGCAGCCATCGGCTTTACATCCGAATTCAGGGCCATCCGTTCGATGGAGGCATTGCGAAAGCTTTCAAGTGTTCACGCCAAGGTAAGGCGGGATGGGCAAATCCACGTGCTGGAGGCCCGCGACATCGTACCGGGCGATATTGTTATCTTTGAAGCGGGCGACGTTATTCCGGCTGATATCCGTTTGATAGAATGCAGCAACCTGCAGGCAGATGAATCTGCTTTGACAGGGGAGTCCGTTCCGACGGACAAAACCATCAACCTGCCCGATGATGCCAGAACCGATGAAAACCTGCCGCTTGGGGATCGCACGAATATGGTGTTCAAGGGCACGGCCATCAGCCGCGGAGATGGATCGGGCGTCTGTGTTGCCACCGGAATGACAACCGAACTTGGTCATATCGCGGCGATGACCGAAATGGCAGAAGCCGAAACATCACCGCTTGAAAAACGTCTTGATACGCTGGCTGGTCATCTTATCTGGGCCACTTTGGGACTGACCATATGCATCGCCATTGTCGGCATTTATGTCGGCAAAGACATGGTGATGATGCTCAAGACCGGTATCGCCCTTGCGATTGCCGCCGTCCCAGAAGGATTGCCGATTGTTGCAACGGTTGCCCTTGCCCGCGGGATGTGGCGGATGGCGAAACGCAATGCCCTGATCAAGAACCTGTCAGCCGTTGAAACGCTGGGTGCGACCACGGTTATCATGACCGATAAAACCGGAACGCTTACCGAAAACCGGATGACGGTCGTAGCCCTCCGGACCTCGGAAAACGAGGTTGATTTTACGTCATCTCCTGGCGCATTGCTGGCAGCAAACAGCCCCGAAGAACTGGCCATACGGATTGCCGTTTTGTGCAACGACGCAATTCTGCTGCCATCCGGCAGCACGGAAAAGCATATTGGCGACCCGATGGAACTGGCCCTGCTTGAAGTCGCCCGGAATGCGGGCATTGATCAGACAGAACAACAAGCCAGATACCCCGAAATCGCCAAGGAAGCTTTCAGCACGCAGACCCGCATGATGGCAACCTTTCATCGCGATCAAAACACCCCCGATAACCTGTTTGTTGCGATCAAGGGCGCACCCGAAGCCGTCATAAAAAACAGCACCGGCTTCCTTGAAAATCATGGCTCGCGTGAAATGGACGAAAAAGCCCGGCGGCGCTGGTCGGATTTAAGCAATGACATGACGCAAAAGGGCTTGCGCGTTCTTGCCCTTGCGATGAAAAATGCCCCTGCGGTCGATACGCCCCCCTATCAGGATCTGATCCTGATTGGCCTGATCGCCCTTCTTGATCCCCCGCGAGAAGATGTACCTGCCGCAATACAGGCCTGTCATGCGGCGGGGGTTCGGGTCATCATGGTAACGGGCGATCATATCGGCACCGCCAGGAATATTGCGGCGCAAGTCGGACTTTGCGATGCAACGGCATCGGGACTTGAAGGCAGGATGCTTCAGGCAACCGACCTGACACAGAAAACAGAACGTGACCGCATTCTTGCCACCCCCGTTTTTGCAAGGGTCAGCCCCGAAGCAAAATTAAATCTGGTTTCCCTTCACCAGCAGGCAGGTGCCATTGTTGCCATGACTGGCGATGGCGTTAACGATGCCCCCGCGCTTAAAAAGGCTGATATCGGCATCGCCATGGGCAAAAGAGGCACAGACGTCGCCCGCGAAGCCGCAGACATGGTTCTGCGTGACGATGCCTTCCCGTCAATCGTAACCGCGATGCATCAGGGACGGGTTATTTTTGCCAATATACGCACCTTTGTGCTGTATCTGATGTCATGCAATCTCAGCGAGATACTCGTGATCGGCCTTGCCGTGCCAAGCGGTCTTCCCTTACCGCTTCTGCCGTTGCAGATTTTGTATCTTAACCTTGTAACGGACGTGTTTCCGGCTTTCGCACTTGGTATTGGCGAAGGAGACCGGCATGTGATGAACCAGCCCCCGCGCGATCCCAAAACACCGGTTCTGACCAAACAGGATTGGGGTGGCATTCTTTTTTACGGCGCATTGATTACGGTCGGCGTACTTGGTGCTTTCGCCATGGCACTGCATGTTTTCAACCTTGGGGATCAGGAAGCTTTGTCGGTATCGTTCCTGACACTTGCAACCGCACAGTTGCTGCATGTTTTCAACATGCGCGCCCGATCTTCCGGCTGGATTTTCAACGATGTTACCCGCAACCCTTTCATCTGGATTGCCTTGGGAATTTGCGTGCTCCTGATCGGGTTGACGCTTTATGTTCCCGCATTGTCCCGGCTGCTCATGATTGCCCCGCCAAGCGGCACGGGATGGCTTCTGGTTATCGGGGGAAGTCTGGTACCGCTGGTTATCGGGCAGGCCGCGAAAATATTCACCAAACCGGCAAAGCAACCTGTGTCGTCTTAAGGCCAATCACCCCGCGAAACGCAATGTGCCGGATAACAGTACCCGGCACATCAATTCCCCCACAGGTATCGCCAAAGGATATATATCAGGTCCTTACAGAAGCCCTTCAATCACCCGATCCGGCGGTGTGTGACCATCGACAAAGGTCTTGATATTGATCAGCACCTTTTCGCCCATATCGACACGCCCTTCGATGGTCGCCGACCCCATATGCGGCAACAGAACGGCGTTCTGCAATTCAAGCAGTTTCGGGTTCACGGCCGGTTCATGTTCGAACACATCAAGCCCGGCCCCGGCGATCTCGCGATCGGCCAGCATCCGGGTCAATGCCGGTTCATCGACAATCTCGCCACGGGCCGTATTGACCAGAATGGCGTGCGGCTGCATCAGTTTAAGGCGACGGGCCGACAGCAGATGATAGGTTGCCGGTGTATGCGGGCAGTTGACCGACACAACATCAACATGGGCCAACATCTGATCCAGGCTTTCCCACCAGGTCGCATCCAGTTCTGCCTCGGTATCGGGATGAACACGGCGGCGGTTATGATAATGCACCGAAAGACCAAAACCCTTTGCCCGGCGGGCCAAGGCCCGGCCAATGCGCCCCATGCCGACAATGCCAAGCCGCTTGCCCCAGATGCGATGCCCCAGCATCGATGTCGGTGCCCAGCCCGTCCATTCGCCGCTGCGAATCATGCGTTCGCCTTCGGCAACACGGCGCGATACTGCAAGGATCAGCGCCATTGTCATGTCGGCGGTGTCTTCGGTCAGGACATCGGGGGTGTTGGTGACGGTGATACCGCGTGACCGTGCGGTTTGCAGATCGACATGGTCAACACCCGTCCCGAAATTGGCAATCAGGCGCAAATTCGGCCCCGCATGGGCAAGAACGGCGGAATCGATTCTGTCCGTCACCGTCGGGACAAGAACATCGGCCTGTTTGACCGCCTCGATCAATTCGGCCTTGGACATCGGGATATCGTCGATGTTCAGACGTGCATCAAACAGTTCCATCATGCGGGTTTCAATCGCTTCCGGCAGTTTGCGGGTCACGATGACGAGGGGTTTTTTCTTGGTCATCTGCCGTTCCTATGCGGTCTTTTAACTCTTTTGCTGACAAGATGGGTTTCTTGCGCCAAATGCGCTCTTGCCGCAATGCAGTGATGCCACGTCACAGGGTATTAAAGCAAGAATTTTGACGTCATTTTTGTAATTTTATTTCTTAAAGAGCAAGGTTCGCCGGTTCCGAAGTTCTATTCCGGCAGCAGAAGAAAGAGCAGGGAAAACCGTCACAATGCCGCGGATCATCCGTAAATTCCTTCATACTTTTATCGCCATGGCGATCCTTGGCAGCCTTGGCGCGCCGATTGTCGCCAGCGCGCAGGAATCAGGCCTGCCGATCCCGCGCTTTGTTGCATTGCGGTCAGACAAGGTTCACCTGCGATCCGGGCCCGGCCTGCGTTACCCAAAGGTCTGGATCTATCAGCGCCGCAACATGCCGATGGAAGTCATTTCGGAATTTGATACCTGGCGCAAGGTTCGCGACTGGGAAGGCAGCGAAGGATGGGTGCATCAAAGTCTTTTGCTGGGATCACGTCATGTGATTGTCACTGCCGACACCATCACGCTTTATTCCGCCGCCGATGAAAATGCCCGCAAGATCGCCATTGTTTCCAATTCGGTGATTGGCAAAATCGAAACCTGCCCGCGTTCGGTTGACTGGTGTCAGTTGCAGTTTGGCGATTTCGAAGGATGGGCCCCGCGTCAGGGCTATTGGGGCATTTATGATGGGGAATATATCGAATAGGCTTTATGTCTTGTCCGACCAGGGCCTATATCATTCAGGCTTCTATCGATACGCGGGGCGCGCTGGATTGACCAGCCCCGCCACCACCTGACAAGGCGCCGCCAATACCCGTCCCACCACCGTTGCTGTCATAGCCGCCAAACGTGCTGGACGGGAGCGGATCGTTGGTATTTCTTCCTGTTGTCGGCGCGAAGTATTGCCCATCATCACTCCCGAATGGATCCGCGTTCGGATCATAGGCAAACGGATCATCACGCTCGGTAACCGGCTCAGGTCTTGGTTGCGGTTCTGGCAGACTGATGCCACCAATCGTCACGGTCTGATCCTGCAAACGTGCCGATATTTCGCCAAGATAGCCCTGAAAAGCTTCTATGATTCCGCGCCGCACCTGATCGGCGTCGCCGGGTTCGGCTGCGGCAAGTTGCGCCTGAAGGATGTTATTACCTGCAACCTCGGAAACCCGGCTGCGATCAGCCGCCCCGGCAATGCTTTCGCGGTCTGCCTGTAGGGATATTTCCCGGTTTGAAAGCGCTTCCTGCGCGGCATCAACACGGTCACGCGCATTGGAAACCCCGGCATCATCGGAAATGTCGATGGCGGATAGCCCGGTTGCCAGTCCTTCGGTTCCGGATGCATACAGTTCAACATTCAGACGGTTGCCTGATGACGTCCCCGATCCGATCTGCAATTCAATTGTCTGATCACTGTCCAGCAGGTTTTTGCCATCATAATTGCTGCTGGCGGCGATTTCGTCGATCTGATCAAGATAATCCTGAATTTGCGCTGTGATGAACCCACGTTCGACGCGTGACAGTGATGGATTGTTTTCAACGCTGCTGACCAGTGTATCGACTTCGTCCAAAGCAGAGCCGATCCGCGAAAGATCATCGGCGGCAACTTTAAGAAAATCATCCGCACGACCAAGCGAGCCCCGCAGGCTCCGGGATGCAGCACTGCTATTGCGAAGGGCATCGTTACTAAGGCTGGTGTTCGGGGAATTGCTGCTTTGGATGCTCTCGACGGACGCAAGCAGGCGGTTCTGCGGCGCGATGGCGCGCGCAGTGTCAGTATAGACCGGATAAGGACTACCAACTGCCTGCAATGTCGTTTCCGCACAAACAAGCCGGTTATGCAGCTACATGCTACGCCCCGGTCCGAATCACATTGATCCGAAGCCGGGCAGCCCATCCTGGAAGTCCGGCGGAAAAACCAGACATAAGTATAGTGTATTTGGAACGAAATATTAAGCCAAAACAAACAACTGGAGCGTTCAATCAGGCCGATGTTTTGTTTCGATGCAGGATTGCGAACATCTCAAGATGCGATGACCACAGGAACTGATCGACCGGAACAACCCGCGTCAGTTCATACCCACCATTGCGCAACACCCTGATATCGCGGGAAAATGTCGCCGGATTGCACGACACCGCGATCACCCATTCAGGCCCGTCAATCGCGAGGTTTTCACACTGCGCCAATGCACCGGCACGTGGGGGATCAAACAGGACAAGATCAAGTCCGGACAAGTCGGCCTTATCAAGGGGACGGCGAAATAGATCGCGTTCGACAACCTTGATCGGACTCGACGATTGTCCGACGGCATATTGCAGGCTGCGCACGGCACGCGGATCGCTTTCCACCGCGACGACATTGCGGCGATCCCCCCCCAATGCAAGCGCAAAGGTAAAGCTGCCAATCCCGCAAAACAGGTCCGCCACGTGGCGGGCCGGGATACGTTGCAACGCCACCTTGATCGCATTGGTCAGGGATGCCTCGCCATTCCGGGTCGCCTGCAGGAAGCCCCCCGGCGGCACGGGCACATCGATGCCTTCGAAGGCAACGGTTGGGGGGCGGCGCGCCGCCACCGGTTCATCATTGGCGTCACCGACCTTCCAGCTTAGCCTTGCCAGATCAAGATTTTCGGCAAATTCGGCCAGATCCTGCCGCATATCGAGCCCCGGTTCGACACCTGCATGTATCACCACATCAAGGCCGTTATCCGCACGGGTCACAAACACTTCCTTGACGGTCTTTGCGGCATCCGGATCACATTTGCCAAGAAAGGCCGCAAAGGCATCACGGAACGCCATCAGGTCCGGATGCAGAACGGCACAGTCGGCAATGTCGATGACCGTATGGCTGAACCGGCCATGGAAACCGACATGCACACCGGTTGCTCCCACATGAACAGCAAAACCGGCCCGGCGACGGCTTGCCGGTGGTGAAATTTCGACATCTCCCACCAGCTCCTCGGCCTCGTCGGGATCAAGTCCGGCACGCTGGACAGCGGTTAATGCCTTCTGGCGTTTCCAGTTGCGATAGCTGTCATCATCAAGATGCTGAAGCGCACATCCGCCGCAGCTTTCATAGTGGCTGCACCGCGGGGCACTGGCAGGCGCACTGCGCGCAATCAGTTCGACCAGTTCCGCACCATATCCATCACCGCGTTTTTGCCGCAGGGCCACACGCACGTCATCACCGGGCAGGACACAGTCGACATAGGCAATGATGCTGGAACCATCCGGCCCCGTGATGCTTGCAATGCCGTCGCCCCGCGCGCCGATTTCGCGGATTGTCGTTGTCGCCTCGAACCCGATCAACGGATCGCGGCGCGGCGCGGATTTACGACGCCCACCGCGGGCACGGGGATTGCGGTGATGATGTTTCATGAACTCTCTCTTTGATCCGGCTTCTGCTGCACCTTGCGGGATGGCGCATCGGCATCGACATACACCAGATATGCAATCACGAACAGACCCGCACAATGCATGGCTGTCTGACAGCCCGAAATCCGCCTTTCCCAGCATCACAAGTGATCATCGGGTCAGTTGAATTTAGCCTTTATTCACTTTTGCGCACGCTCAAACCCTTAAAATCGTGTAAGAATGCCCACATAAACAGCGTAGTGGATTAAATTACGGGGCCACAAAGCGCTGGCACGCTATTTTCGACAATTGCACGAACACCATCCTGACAATGCAATCTGTCTCATCAGGCTGAGGCGCAGAATAAAATCACGATTAAGCAATGATCGTGAGACTTGGGGAAGACATGGAAGACGATAACCGGCCAACCGAAGAATCAGCAACCGAGCGCAAAACCGGCATCCGCAAGCAGGCCCTTCTTGCCAGCTTCATGACCGGCGTGCTGCTTGCCCTCGCGACTTTTCTGCTCTGGAGCAACGCGCTTCAGAATCGCGATACCATGTTGCTGTCTGCGGCCCGGATCATGTCTTCTGGCATTGCGCAGCAGGTCAAACAGATCGTCGATAACAATCTGCATGTGCTCGAAACCTTTGCCGATAACTGGCAGGACGGCCCACCTGCGGAAGAACGCGATTATCTGAGCCTCGCCACCCCGTTGCAGGCCCGTTTTCCCGCCCTTCAGGCCGTCAACTGGGTCACACCGAACTACATCATCATGTATGTCGCCCCGATCAAGGGGAATGTCCCGGCGATGGGTGCGGACCTGAAACGCCATCCGCTTGCCGGGCCGGTGCTTGATATTGCGCTTGATCAGCGCCGCACACAGATCACCCCCACCCTTGAACTGCTGCAGGGCGGGCGCGGATTTGCCGTCTATACCCCGGTACTTAGCCGCGATGGGCAGATCATCGGCGTGATCAACGGTGTTATTCGTATCCGCACAATGCTGACATCGGTTATCGATGACGACGGGATCATGGGGTATTCGGTCCGTGTCCGCGAAGGCGACACCGTCCTGTTTGACCTTCAGGGCGAAGGCGACGATCCAGAGCTGAAACAGACCACGGCGGTCGATATTGCCGGTCGCCAATGGCACATTGATGTTACCGCCGACCCGACCCTTGCCAACCAGGCGATGTTCAGCCCGGAAACGGTGCTGTTTATCGGGGCGGCGATCACGATCATCATGACGATGATTGTCTTCGTGCTTGCCAACCGCCAACCGCGATCATCTGGACGCATCATCCAGCACATGCGTGCGCCTGACGATATCAGCGATCTGTCGCTTGCCATCACGCGGCTGGATGGTCACCTGAAATCCATGACGCCGGAAACGGCTGATTTCTTTGACCTGCGCGAAGAAGATTACGGCTTTATCCGGTTTTACAATCTGGCACCGGAATTCCAGTCCGACGGCACGGCATCACGCCGGGCGCAGGAAAAGATGCTGCTTGCGCTGAGCCGCGGGGACGAAGAACTTCGTCGCGAATGGGTTGTCCGCAGTGCCGAGGGTGTTCATGTGGTCTGCGACCTGTCGATGCGGCCATCTGTCAATCACGATGACTGCGTTGATATCACCCTGCATCACAATCCGGCGGCCAATGCATCGGTCAATCGCCTGCGCTATCTGGCAACGCATGATCCGATGACCGGCCTGCCAAACCGCGCACTGTTTGATGACCGGCTTAATCAGGCCGTTGCCCATGCCAAACGTTATGAAAAGCTTCTGGCGGTTCTGGTGGTGGATATCGATAATTTCCGTGCCATCAATGACCGGTTCGGATCGGATATCGGCGATGAAACATTGCGCACGGTTTCCGGTCGCTTGCGCGCGACGGTTCGGGAAAAAGACAGTTGTGCGCGTTTTTCGGGCGATATGTTTGCCGTCATTGCAACCGACCTGTCCGAAGCCGAAGGGGCGGCCCTTGTCGCAGAACGAATTGTCGAGTCCATGTCCCAGCCGATCCAGGCCGGTGGCAATGATGAAATCCGCCTGCATGTAAGTGTGGGCGTTGCACTTTACCCCAACGATGCCAGGGCACCTTCGCAATTGCTGGCCAATGCCGATGCCGCGATGTATCGCGCACAAAAATCAGCAGAGTCGTCCTATTGCTTCTTTGTCGAGACAATGAACAGCGTGATGCATGCCCGCCTGTCGATGGAAACGCAATTGCGTCGGGCGGTCGATGAAAAGCGCTTTGTTCTGGAATTCCAGCCGCGCTATCGCACATCCGACCGGACCCTTACCGGTTTTGAGGCCCTGCTGCGCTGGATCGATGAAAGCGGGAAAAGACGCCTGCCGCCTGACTTCATTGCCGTTGCGGATCGCACCGGCCTGCTGACCCCGCTGGGGCGCTGGATCATCGAAACCGCCTGCAAACAAATTGCGCAATGGCGGGACGAGGGTTACATCCCGGTTCCGGTGGCACTGAACGTCTCAAGCCGCCAGTTTATTCAGGCCGATCTGCTTAAAAGCATTGTCGAGCTTACCAAGGCATATGAAATCGACCCGGCAATGATCGAGATCGAAGTCTCCGAAGAAATTGCCATGCGTGATCCCGAACGCGCACTTGGCCAGTTCTATCGCTTTGCCGAGGCCGGGATTGGTCTGACACTGGATCATTTTGCTGCGGCCAACACATCGCTTCGCTATCTGAAACGCTTCCCGGTGCAGCGGATCAAATTGTCCAAGGCATTGTTTAACATCGCGCTTGATGAACAGCCCGAAAACAGCATCCTGCAACCGGCCATCCGGTTGTGCAAAAGCCTTAACCGCAAAGTGGTTGCTGTCGGCGTCGAAACCGAGGATCAGCTTGCCGTCCTGCAATCCGCCGATTGCGACGAATTGCAGGGCTTCCTGCTGTCGCCGCCGGTCGATGCGATTGAAACGACCGCACTGCTCAGCCATCAGAACCCGGCAGAAAAGTCACCGGCGCGAAGCTGAATTTCGCGGGCTTTCAGGATGAACCACAAACGGCAAGACCGGGTAAAATGCCCGGCCTTGCCGTTTTTTGCATTTGGCGCTGTTACAGCAGGAAGGTCGCTGCCAACCCAAGGAAGGCAAAGAAGCCAACCACATCGGTAATCGTCGTCAGAAATACCGATGAAGACACCGCCGGGTCGATGCCGGCCCGTTCCAGACCAAGCGGGATCAGCGCGCCAAACAATCCGGCAAACAGCAGATTGATGATCATTGCTGCCCCGATCACACCACCAAGCATGACATCATCAAACCAGAACCACGTCACAGCACCGGTCAGAACGGCAAAGGCAATCCCGTTCAAACCGCATACGGCGACTTCCTTGCGGATAACACGCCAGGCGTTGGTGCTGGTCAGTTCACGTGTGGCAATCGCACGCACGGCAACGGTCAGGGTCTGGGTCCCGGCATTGCCCCCCATCGAGGCCACAATCGGCATCAGAACCGCCAGCGCAACAAGCTGCTGGATGGTTGCTTCAAACACGCCAATGACCATCGATGCCGCAATGGCGGTAAAAAGATTGACCAGCAACCAGGTAAATCGCGATCGGGTGGTATCAAAAATCGCACTTGAAAGGTCGTCTTCCTCGCCAACACCGGCAAGGCGCATCATGTCTTCTTCATATTCTTCATCAATGACGTCAACCACGTCATCGACCGTGATCACACCGACCAGTCGGCCGCTATCGTCGACAACCGGCGCCGAAATAAGGTCGCGCTGACGGAACAGGTGGGCGACGTTTTCCTGTTCTTCGGTCACGACGACCGTGCGCATGTTCTCAGAATCCATGACATCACGGATCAGAACCGGGCGGTTCGTGCGGATAGCCCGTGAAAGCGGCACGATCCCGACCGGGCTGTAGCGCGGATCAACCACGATGATGTCATAAAAATCATCCGGAAGGTTTTTCGCCGAGCGCAGGAAATCGATGGTCTGCCCGACCGACCAGTAATCCGGAATCGCCACCAGCTCGCGCTGCATGATACGACCGGCGGTATATTCCGGATAGGACAGCGCTTCTTCAACGCGCGCACGTTCGATATCGGAAAGGGCACCCAGAAGTTCTTTCTGGTCTTCTTCTTCCAGATATTCGACAACCTCGACCACGTCATCCGAATCGAGTTCGGAAATTGCTTCGGCCACCGCCTCGGTACCAAGCAGCGAAATGACCTCTTCGCGCAGCTCGTCATCAAGTTCGGTCAGAAGTTCCGGATCGAAATCCGGACGGATCAGATCGACCAGCTTGACGCGCTGGCTGCTGCTGGCCCACCCTAGAAGGTCGGCAATATCGGCAAAGTGAAGTTCGGAAATCAGTTCTTCGGCGCGCGATACATCATCGTCGCCCAGTGCATCAAGAATCTCGCGCGCATATTCAGGAGTAAGATCGACATACTCGTCACCAGACGACGTATTTTCTGCCGGACGTTCCAGTTCTTCGACCTGATCCGTCATCTGCCCCTCCCCTGATTGTGTTGCGCGCTAATTTCGTTCCTGCACTTCAATTAAAAATGCCGTGCCGGACCAGTTGTCCGGCACGGCTGTTTCTGCGCTATCGGTCAGGCCCGGTCAAGGGCCGCGCGATAGCAATGTGCGGTTTAATTGTGTTCCTGACTGCGATTGATGGCATCAACCACGGCAATCGCACTCATATTAACAATCCCACGTACGGTGATCGACGGGCTGACCACGTGGGCCGGTTTGGCCGCACCGACCAGAATCGGGCCAACCGGCAAACCATCGCCCAGCATCTTGACCATGTTGTAGGAAATGTTCGCCGCATCAAGGGTCGGCATCACCAGAAGGTTTGCCGAGCCTTTCAACATCGAATTCGGGAAAATGCGTGACCGGATTTCTTCGGAAATCGCGGCATCGGCATGCATTTCACCCTCAACCTCAAGGTCGGGTGCCAGGGTACGGATCAGCTGCAACGCATCGCGCATCTTGCAGGCCGATTTGTTTTCATGGCTGCCAAAGTTCGAATGCGAAATCAGGGCGGCCTTCGGCGTAATCCCGAAACGCTTGACCACGTCGGCCGCCATGATCGCGGTTTCCGCAACATGTTCCGGCGTCGGATCAACCGACACATAGGTATCGGTCAGGAAGAATGTACCCTGCTTCATGATCATCATGTTGACGGTCGAGAAGTCGGTAACCCCCTTCTGCACGCCGACAAGGTTCCGCACATAGCGCAGATGACGCAGGAAACCGCCTTGGCACCCGCACAGCATCGCATCGACTTCGCCACGGCGCAGCATCAGGGCGGCAATCACGGTCGGACGGGTCCGCACGATGGAACGCGCATATTCCGGGTTGATACCACGGCGGCCCATGATGTTGTGGAAATCCTGCCAATCCTGTTCGAAATGCGGATTGTCTTCCGGATCATGGATTTCAACCTGTTCGTCCGGGATCAGGCGCAAACCAAGTTCGGCAATGCGTTCAAGGATCACATCACGACGACCGATCAGAACCGGATGACACACACCATCATCAACCAGAACCTGACAGGCCTGCAGAACACGGCGCGATTCGCCTTCGGGATAGACAACGCGTTTTTTCTGCGAACGCGCCATATCAAACACCGGCTTCATCACCAGACCGGACCGGAAGACAAAGCCTTCAAGCTGCTGACGATACGCATCGAAATCCGTGATCGGACGTTTGGCAACGCCACTATCCATCGCGGCTTTTGCCACGCGCGGCGGGATTTCAAGCATCAGGCGCGGGTCAAACGGCTTGGGAATAAGATATTCCGGCCCAAAACGCAGCTCCTGCCCGCCATAGGCAGCCGCCACAATGTCGGAAACCTCGGCAGTTGCCAGATCGGCAATCGCCTCGACCGCGGCAATTTTCATTTCCTCGTTGATCTCGGTCGCGGCAACGTCAAGCGCACCACGGAACAGGAACGGGAAACAAAGAACGTTGTTAACCTGGTTCGGATAATCCGTCCGTCCGGTCGCCATAACCGCATCCGGGCGGATTTCCTTGACCAGTTCGGGTGAAACTTCCGGGGTCGGGTTGGCCAGCGCCATGATGATCGGGCGTTCGCCCATCTTGCGCAGTTCTTCCTCGCCCATGATGTTCGGTGCCGAAAGACCAAGGAACACATCGGCCCCCTCAATCACATCGCTCAGGGTCCGTGCATTGGTGTCGATGGCATATTCCGCTTTCCACGGATCCATCTCTTCCTTGCGCCCCTTGTAAACCACACCGAACCGGTCGGTTACGGTGATGTTTTCGCGCGGCAGCCCCATGGAAACCAGAAGGTTAAGGCACGCAAGTGCGGCCGCCCCGGCACCAGATGCCACAAGGCGTACCTTGCTGATATCCTTGCCAACAACCCGAAGGCCGTTGCGCACGGCTGCGGCAACGCAAATCGCCGTGCCATGCTGGTCATCGTGGAAAATCGGAATGTTGCAACGTTCGCGTAATGCCTTCTCGATAATGAAGCATTCCGGTGCCTTAATGTCTTCCAGGTTAACACCGCCAAATGTCGGCTCAAGGGCTGCAACAATATCGATGAATTTCTGTGGGTCGGTTTCATTCACTTCAAGATCGAAGACATCGATATTGGCGAATTTCTTGAACAGAACCGCCTTGCCTTCCATCACCGGCTTGGATGCCAGCGGGCCAATCGGGCCAAGGCCCAGAACCGCCGTGCCGTTGGAAATCACACCAACCAGATTGCCGCGCGCGGTATATTCGGCTGCGGTTTCAGGGTCTTTGACGATTTCCTCGCAGGCGAACGCGACACCGGGCGAATAGGCCAGCGCAAGGTCGCGCTGGTTTGCAAGCGTTGTGGTTGCCGTAACGGACAGCTTCCCCGGGGTGGGATACCGGTGATAGTCCAAAGCTGCTTCGCGCAGCTTGTCATTTCTGTTTGCCATAAGAATACCTTTTAATTTCAGGTATTTGAGCCAAATTAACCGTAAATTGGTTAAATCCTGATTATTTTGTCTTTAAGTGGGGCGCACAGCGTAAAGTACTTTCAAGCCGGTTTGAAGCATTCAGTTCAAAGAACCGCCCAAACACGACAAGGGTCAGCATTGCATAATTTTCAACGCCACACCGCAACTTTCCTCGTTACCGACCAAATAGCGGTCCCGTTTCATATGGGGATCATCCGAAACGAAAAAACCCGCCATCGCTGGCGGGTTCTTTTCATGACCCTTCCCGAAGGAGGGATCCAGATAATGGTGCGGTCGAGAAGACTCGAACTTCCACGGGGGTTAGCCCACAGCGACCTCAACGCTGCGCGTCTACCAATTCCGCCACGACCGCATATGTCTTGTCTGCAAGCCCGTTGAGGTAATTTTGTGGGCTTGCCTTGGTGCGGAAAGGGAGATAGCAAAAAGGTTACCCCTGATCAAGGGCTCATTTCACTTATTTGACAGGAAAAATGCAAACCATCGCCCCTACCGCGCAAATTCCCGACTGGCGCACCGCCTCCGGGTTGGTTTCCTACCCCGAAGCGCTGGCCGAAATGGAAGCGCGCGCCGAAGCCATCCATGACGGCAAAGCCACGGAACTGGTATGGTTTCTGGAACATCCGCCGCTATATACGGCCGGAACCAGCGCGCATGTCGAAGATCTTGTCGATCCGGATCGCTTCCCCGTCTATGACGCGGGACGCGGCGGACAATATACCTATCACGGCCCCGGACAGCGCACCGTTTACCTGATGCTGGACTTAAAAAAGCGCGGTCGGGACGTTCGGGCCTATGTCCATAACCTTGAAGAATGGGTGATTCGCACCCTGGCATTGCTGGGTGTTACCGGCGAACGCCGGGATGGTCGGGTCGGTATCTGGGTTGTGCGCGATGGCGGACGCGAAGACAAGATCGCCGCCATCGGTGTGCGGGTGCGACGCTGGGTCACGTTCCATGGCATCGCGATCAATGTTCATCCCGATTTATCGCATTTCGGCGGGATTGTTCCCTGCGGTATTTCCGATCACGGGGTCACAAGCCTTGCCGATCTGGGTGTTGATATTTCTATGGCGGAACTCGATAGGCTGTTAAAACAGACCTTTGTCGATGTATTCCCCGGATTCGCAGATGAGTGACAGCCAGAACAGGGGTGCCAGAACCAGCAAAGCCAAACCGGGCAGTTCCCGGAAGATGGGCGAAAGCATCGCCGAAGTCGGCATGGCTGATGCGGAACGCGATATTCTGGCAGAACTCGACAAGGCGCTTAGCGAACATATCTCGCTTCTGCTGGGATGGTGCCGCCGCCTGACCCTGCCCACGGGCAAACAGCCCCCCGCAACAGCCCACGACCATAGCGAAGACCACGATTGCGACTTTGGGGCATGGTATGCGCTTAATCGCCATAACAGGCTCATAGACCAGCCTGCGATGCATGCGCTTGCCACCACCCATGAACAGCTTCATGCGTCCGCCAGACGGCTTCTGGACGGCCACGAAATTGATGGCAGCGTCGACGAAGCCGAATTCGAAATGCTGTCACTGCGCGCCGAATCGTTTTTTGCCCAGCTTCGTCGGCTCGAACGGGCCTTCCGGACCGCGCGTTCCGATGTCGACCCGCTGACGGGCACCTATAACCGGCAAACCATGCTGGGTGACCTTGGCAATGAACGCGAACGTTCTGTGCGCACCGATACACCAACCGCGATTGCCCTTGTCGATCTGGATCACTTCAAAGCGGTGAATGACACACATGGCCATCAGGCCGGCGATCTGGTGCTGCAATCGGTTGCCGGTATCCTGCAATCGCATGTCCGCCCGTTCGACAAGGTCTATCGTTATGGCGGTGAAGAATTCCTGATTTGCCTGCCAAATGCCGACATGAAGCAATCCGCACGCGTTCTTGAACGCCTGCGCCGCGTTATCGAAGCATCCCCGGTGACGCTGAATGACGGTACGATTTTGCCGGTCACGGCCTCTATCGGGGCGGCCCCGATGACCAAAACCCGCACGATCGAACAGATCATCGAAAAGGCCGATCAGGCGCTCTATGCCGCCAAGGAAGGCGGCCGGAACAAGGTTCGGGTCTGGCGCAATCCCGATGGTCCCAAGAACACCGGCAAAACCGACGGATCGAAATCCGACGCCTGAGCACCGCAGCCGATATCGAAAATGTGATCGTTTTTAACGACGCGATCCGGACATGGGATATTGGGTTGAATCCGCCGCATTTCTTGCGGGGCACCGCGCGATTTGCGTGAAAATCTATTTAAAAATCAAAAAATTCTACCAAAGCGCAATCTTGTCTTCACAAGATGGAAACATATCTGCAAACTATAATGATAAAAGGCAGCAGGGTCCGGCGACGGCCCCGAAAACGAGAGAGAAAACGCTGCCTATGGGAGGGAATTCGGTTCGGACAGAACGGAGGCCCCTGATGTCCACTGCGACGGATTTCGTGCCTGGCGATCCCGCCTTGATGCTGACGGTGCTCCGCAGTGCCGATGGCAACCTTGACCAAAGCATCCTGCTTGAACGCATTTTATCCCTGTTTTGCACGGATGATGACGGCAATCAGATCATTGTCGAAGACTCACCCGACTTGCGACGACGTATCAATAACGCAATTTCGCATCTGAAAATTGCCGGTCTGGTGGACACGGCAACGGATAACAGCCTGTCCATCACCTCCCTTGGCAGGGCCATGATGATGGCCTATCCGATGGGAATCGATGATGGGGTATTGTGTTCGCTACCGGCCTTTCGCAATCAGATTTACGATACCAATGCCCCGGTTGTGCATGAACGGCACCTTCCCAATCCCGCTTATGGATCGGGTTTCTCGGCGGGACTGGGTTCCCATCGGTTAACCGAGAACCCCTATCCGTCCGACAGCCGCGATCATGAAGACTGGCTGATGGGCTGGGACGAAGCGCTTGATCAAAGCAAACGCGAAGCCGAAACGCTTGTAAGATAGGCAATCATTCCGGCCATGAATGCGGCCCGCCATGAAAATCTGCGACCGGCACCATTTGGGGGAACCAGGACGGTGCCGGAATTGACCACACCGGAATTGATCCGGTTGGCCCGGATGCCCGTCCGATGGCCACATATTGCCCGCCGGCTGCTTCCGGGTACGAATGCGTACCGGTCCAGCCAACAGCAGGGCAACCAGTATGCGTCACCCAATTTCCCAAAGATGTATCGCGACGCCAGATAGCAAAGCCATCAGGCGGCGGCTCTGGCGCAAGAACCGGTTTAAAGCGTTTTGTGTTTAATCGTTATCGGGTCTGGAATTCGGATTGGCGGCGCGGAAAAACGAAATCACGTTGTCGCTACCAGCGCCGGTTTCAATGTCGGTGTCGGTGTCCGAAGATGCCATATCGACGTCATCGGGATTTTTCCCGCCCCCGGCAACAGCGGATTCGGCTTCATCGCCGGTTTCATCAGATTCGGTATTTTCAGACGGTTCGGAACCACCGCGATAATGGCCATCATGCTGCCTGTCGGCCTTGCGATCCTCGGCGTCTTTTTTCGTGCGCTCGCCGCGTGTGCGGCCATGCAGGGCACGATTGGCATCGGCCTGTTTTTCCTTGGCTGTGCGCTTCTTCTGCTTGCGCGCCTGACGCAGATTGACAAGATCGCCCATGCGGACGTCCCCTTTCATCGCGGCCTGAAATGACAAACGGGCACCCTGAATGATCAGGGCACCCGCCTGGAAGCTTGGCAAACCGTTGATAAAACCTGCTGCCTCAAACCGCCTTAGCGGACGAAGACATGTACCTCGTTGGCCGAAACCGAGGCACTGGTCGCATCAGAAACACGTACACGCGTGCTGGGCATTCCCATATCTGTCAGGGAACGCAGAACCGATTGCGCATTGCGTTTTGATTTGTTGCTGTTCAGCGCAACCTGCGCCGGGGTACCACGATTCGGCGTTACCGCAACAACATCAAAGCTGGCCTGCGGGCGGCGCTCCAGAACGCGGTTGACCGCGTTATAAAGCGCCTGCTCGTATTTCACGCTCGCGCTGTCGAAACGGATAACCACCAGCGGACGTTCGCTGGCCGATGCCATGCTGGCACCGGCAGATGCCGGTGCAGCCTGTGACTGGAAGACACGCTTGGAAAGCGCATCACCGAAAATCTCGCCATTCTTGACGGCCAGTGCCAGCGCATTGAGGTTTGCACGCTCGTTGCTGACATAAGACGTCTGACGGGCAAGGCCTTCGCTGATTTCATTCAGAAGACGATCAATCAGAACCGTGGTGCGATTGGTTTCGTCTTCAAGCAGTGCGAGCTGACGGTGATCTTCGTCAACAGCACCGGAAACCTGATAGGCAGACCGGACTGATTCCAGCAGGAAGGTCGACAGGGTCGAATCAGCGGCCACTTTGTTGGCCAGCGAATTCATCGCCGCAATGTCGTCATTCACACGATCAAGTTCCTGCTGTGCAGTATTCCACTGCTGCACCAGAACCGGGTTGCCCGGCGTGGTACCAACCTGCAAACGTGCGCTGATCGCTGCCACAGTCCCGTGATAGGCCTGCGAATTGCGAACTGTCTGCGCACGAAGCTGCTGCAATTCGTTGTTGTGATCATTCAGCGCAGCCTTCAGGCGGTTAAGCTCGGACTGCATGTTTTCGACCTTGGACCCGACAAAGGTTCCGGTCTGCGAAATGCCTGTAAGCGGTTGGGAACTGCGCGCAACATCGCTTGATGTCGTAGCATCTGCCCCGCTTGTATCAGCCATTGCTGCTGAATTTTCAGAGCCGGCATTCTCTTCGCCAGCCAAAGTCGGCCAAAGGGCCTCTGAAGAAAAAGAACATCCCCCCAGCAAAAGGGCGGCGCCGATTACGGCGAGGTAGGTTTTACGAACGGCCATTTCGATCTATTACCTAAGTAGGAATAAGCGAATCTCCCTGAGCCTGCTTTTTTATGAATTGAAACAAGCCCCTGCTCCCCCGGGATTGAATGCATCTTAGTCCACGACCACGTGTGGAACAAGACGCATTTGCCCCTTTTTTAGCCATAGTTTGTCATATCGTTGTCAAAAGCAACAAACCGGGGCAGAACAAGGCCCTAGCAGCGGTAAAAAACCTGCATTCGGAAAAAATACGGTTTTTTGAAATTTACCGCTTGCAATGCCCCGCTCGTTTGCATAAGTTCCGCTCCGCCGACGGGGAGCACTCAACGCAAACTGGCGGAAACCAAGGCAAAGCGCCCGTAGCTCAGCTGGATAGAGCATCTGACTACGAATCAGAAGGCCGGAGGTTCGAATCCTTCCGGGCGCGCCATTCAAAGGCCCGACGTTATCGCGTCGGGCCTTTGCCATTTCCGGATCAAAATTTATCGCGCTTTCGCTGTCCGGTCTTTCGGAACGCAGAAATGTGAAGCGGATTACACTTTAAAGCCGGTTATCTGCCCTTATTACGCAACTTTTATCCACCATCCTTGCCCCAGCCAGTCCCTCAAACATATCTGGGGAGAACAGCAATCCCGCCCGCAAGGAGACAGGAATGGATATCGGAAAAATTCTCGGTGGCGTACTCGGTTCCGGCAGTACCGGCCAGATCGGCGACCGGATCAAGCAAGCCACTTCCGGCGGATCGACCAGCGGAATCGGCAAGGTACTGGGCAATAGCGGCCTGGGCGGCGGGCTCGTTGGTGGCGCGCTAAGCGGTGGGCTGATATCTGCGGTTCTTGGTTCAAAAAAGGGCCGCAAGATGGGCGGCAAGGTGCTGGCGTACGGCGGCACAGCCCTTGTTGCGGGGCTTGCCTACAAGGCATGGCGCGATTACAGCAACCGCCAGAAACCACAAAACCATGCACGCGACACCGATCTTGCCAGTATTCCAGCCGATAGCGGCTTTGCCCCGGAGCAGGAACGCGGCGAGGATGATGTTGATTTCCGTCTTGCATTGGTGCGCGCCATGATTGCCGCCGCCAAATCCGACGGACATATCGATCAGGCAGAACACAAACGCATTGCCGCCCAGATCGAACAGTTTGAACTGGGCGCATCGGAAAAGGCGTTTCTGTTTGATGCATTTTCCGCCGATGCCGATCCGCTGGCGATTGCCCGTCTTGCACGCACCAGCGAACAGGGAGCCGAAATCTATCTGGCATCCAGCCTGTCGATTGATCCCGATGAACAGGTCGAACAGCAATATCTTGACCGGCTTGCCGGTTGCCTTGGCCTGCCTGGCGAATTGCGGGCCCATCTTGATACACAGGCCGAAGGCGCACGGCGCGAATTCGCCGCCAGATAGCAAACCAACCGACATAATACACAAAGGCCCGGACGATCCCGTCCGGGCCTGACTTTTTTGCGCAAATATATGCTGGCCGATTACATACCCGGCATGATGACGGTATCGATAACGTGAATAACGCCGTTATCGGCCTCGATATCGGCCTGGGTTACCGTTGCATCGTCAACCATGACACCACTGGTCGCATTTACATCAATGGTGTCGCCCTGAACGCTGGCAACTTCCATTTCCTTGCCCGCGATGTCCGTCGACATAACCTTGCCCGGCACCACATGATAGGTCAGGATGGCCACCAGCTTTTCCTTGTTTTCCGGTTTCAGAAGGTCGTCGACAGTTCCTGCTGGCAGCTTGGCAAACGCATCATCGGTCGGCGCGAAAACGGTAAAGGGCCCTTCACCTTTAAGGGTTTCGACAAGCCCGGCGGCCTGAACCGCGGCAACAAGCGTCTTAAAGGACCCGGCAGATACAGCTGTATCCACGATGTCGGCGGCCTTTGCCGGAAGGGTTGCCAATGCGAGTGCCGCGGCGGTAACGGTTGCGATCACGGTTTTCTTAAAAGCAGTCATGTTTCGAACTCCTGTCCATATGTCGTCGGATGTTCCCGACATTTGTGCTGTCGAAATCCGTACGCACCCTTCGCACCCAACGGATCCATTCTGATCCATCATTTAATTGTGATGACCGCCCGACATCCACACAGGGCCGTCCTGCGTACAGCATCGATTGTGCGTCTTGAAAACGGGAAAAAGCCGGTGCCCGGAAACGGCAAGGAATGCTATGCTTGATGCCATCTTATGATCGCCTCAAGGAGCCCCAAGCATGAATGCCAACACGCGCATCACCATTTCCTGCACTGATCGTGTCGGTTTGGTATCGGATATATCCGGTCGTCTGTTTGATATCGGTGCCAATCTGGGGCCGACCAGCTTTGTGCTCGATCAGGGGCGCGCGAATTTTGTCACCACCTGCGAATTGCCCGACACCTGCCCGATCACCGAATGCGAGGCAGCCCTTTGTGAACTGCCGATGGAACAGGCCGAAATCACAGTCGAAGAAATTCAGCCCGCCCCGCTTCTGACCCGCGCACCGGGGGCCACGCACATGATTGAATGTTCCGGCATTGATCAACCCGGCCTGATCGCCCGACTGTCGGAAATTTTCATCGAATTCAACGCCAATATCGTGCAACTGGCGGCATCGGCAACCGATGAAAAAGATGCGCGCATCTATACAACACGCTTTGCGGTTGCCATCCCGGCCGACCGTGCGGCTGCCTGTCTGGCAACGCTTGCCAACACCGCCGGGTCAATGCGCATGCTGTTCCGGTTTGAAGAACTGAAATAGCGTCGCGGCTTACAAGCTTCCGTAATCATCGACATCAAAGGCCACATTGCCTTCAACCAGATCGCCGATCTCGATCCCGTCGATCTGAACGCCATAGCTATAATGTCGACCACCACTGAAATCGACATAAACACCTGTGTCGTTCTGTTCGGCGTGATTGATGAAATCATCAAAATCATCGATGCCGCTTTTTTCCTGGAATGTCTTGCCCAGCAAAAGCCTGTCACCATTTTCGCCTGGGTCGAAATCGGTAATGCGATCGCGTTCCGCCCCGCCTTCGAACCGGACCCAGACGAAATTGTCCGACGATGCACCGCCGGTCAGAAGATCATTGCCATCCCCGCCAAACAGCGCGTCTTCGCCATAATCCCCGCGCAGGACATCATGCCCGTCTTGCCCGAACATCCGGTCCGCGCCGCGGCCACCTTCCAGAAGGTCGCGACCAGCACCCGCCACTAACTGATCATCGCCGTGATCCCCGCGCATGATGTCCTGACCATCGTTGCCATACATTGCGTCGTCACCCATACCACCTTCGATAAGGTCATTCCCGGCGCCGCCATAAAGAAAGTCGTCCGCATTGTGGCCTTTGACAATGTCATCTCCGTCTCCGCCATCGGCATGGGTGCCGTCCGGCGGAAAGAGATCATCATCATAATACACCTCACCGGCCAGAACCGTGTCATTGCCCTCGCCGCCATATAGATAATCGCCGCCTTCATTACCCAGAATGGTGTCATCACCGGCATCACCGTAAAGGTAGTCGCGATCAGGCTGGCCATATTCCGTGCCAGAAAGGGTATCGTTGCCGTCACCACCATAGGCCGTCGCCCCGGTTAGCGTGTCATCACCGCCCTTGCCATAGATGGTGTCATATCCAAAATAGCCATCAATATGGTTGTCCTGATCGTCACCGATCAAAAGATCGCGATGGCTGGTTCCGAAAATGCCCTCGACATCAATCAGGACATCCCCGTTGGCATCCCCACCTTCGGCAATGCCCGCGCCAAGATCAATATGCACAGCCTCGGCAGACGTCTGATAGCTGATCGTGTCCTGCCCGCTGCCGCCATCAAGGAAATCGGCCCCTCGGCCGCCTGTCAGGTGGTCATCACCATCATTTCCCATCAGGGTGTCATTGCCGGTATCGCCGACCATTGTATTGTCACCACCGCGACCGATCATCAGATCATCGCCCCCCGCGCCAAACAGGGTGCCACCGCGCTCCTCCCCACCAATCAGCAGGTCATCATGATTTGATCCGCGTATGTTCAGATCGCGAAGCTCGCTATCATCCGCAAAGGAAATTCTGTCCCCCTCTGCATCCCCGCCATAACCCTTCATGCTGTCCTGATCGAAGTAAATGGCTTCGGGCGAACTGCCATAGGCAACAGTCGGCGCATAGCGGGAATAGGAAGAGGGAAAAATATCGCGGAAATCAAAGTTGATGGTATCGGCACCGCCGCCACCTTCGACCGCACTTATTTCTCCTTCAAAATAATCGTCTCCGTCAGTACCAATCACGCCCAGCTTCTGGGAGATATGGTCGCCATACTCTCCAACAATCAGCTGATCGCCATCCGCATCACCACCACTGACGTCAAGCTCGGCCACCTGTTCGCCAGACGGGGCATCTTCGTTATTGTAGAATTTGAAGGTTAGCGGTTCGCGCGACGTCGCATAGGACAATACGTAATCGTCAGATCGCCCACTGACGAAAAAGCTGTCGGCCCCGGCTCCACCGATCACCGTGTCTGACTGGCTGAAATGGATTTCATCATCACCATCCAGCCCATAAATAATGTCACGACCACGAGAGGTATGGTTCAACACGTCGTCTTCGTTTGTACCGATGATCCGTGCCATGGAAGGCCTCCTGTCGTTGAATGAAACGACTCAACGGTACGCCCTATGGGTGATTCTAAAAAGGAAAATAAAACCTAAAATATAGTTCGATTTTCAACCGGAAATGCAGGTTTTCTGCCAGTAATGGCACAACGCCACACCATCGACGCCCTTAAACCGCAACCCGGTTACGCCCTGCCTGCTTGGCGGCATAAAGTTTTTCGTCTGCCTGTTTCAGCACCGCCCACGGATCGTCAACATCCTCGTCACGTTCCGAAAGACCAACCGAAATTGTCACGGAAACCGTCTTGTTTTTGTCGGGCGGGGTAATTCTGGTTGCGGCAATCCGCTTGCGAAGGGCTTCAAGCGGCTCGTGGGCTTTTTCAGCACTCCGTCCGGCAAAAACAACGGTAAATTCTTCGCCGCCATAGCGGAACGCCTTGCCTCCGCCGCCAACGCGCGCCAGTTCGCGGGAAACCTTGCGCAGCACGATGTCACCGACATCATGGCCATAGGTATCGTTGAATTTCTTGAAATGATCGACATCAAGCATGGCAATCGCATATTGGCTGCCAAGTTCGGCCAAGGCATGGCCCAGCGCACGGCGTCCGGGCAATCCGGTCAGATCATCGACAAATGCCATCCGCCAGGCTTCCTGTGCCAACCCGGCCAGAACCACACCGGTTGCCGCCAGATAACCGAACTTGATAAAACCGGGGCCCATGACAGTTGCCACCGCAATAGCAATGATCGCGGCGGCAAAGCTGGTTTCAAGCGGGCGATGCAGTGCAAGCAGAATACCGACCGACAGGATCGACAGGATAAGGGCCGGTTGCGGCATGTCGGCCATGAAACTTCCGATATCGATCAGCCGGTAATTAAGGACCTGATAAAGGGCCGCCCCGACATCGGCCTTGCCGGCCAGCATCAGCATGACAAAAAGCTGCAATCCCAGCACCAGCATCCGCGCAATACCGCGTGGATTAAGAACCCCGCGTTCTGCGGTAAATCCCAGAACCAGCAGATTAACTGGGATCAGATAAAGCGTCGCAATGCGCAGGAATGCCAAACCATCGGCTGAAAATCCGCCGCCATTTCCCACCAGCAACCAGTAGCAGACCAGAAGCAGGATCATGACGAAAACCGCCCGCCCGCGGTTAAACCACCAGCCGATCGCACCGCCCAGAAGGGCCAGAATAAAGGGGCCATATCGCACAAGCCCTGCCAGTTCACCCGGCACCAACCCCGGTGAAAGCGCAAGCACAAGGCAAGCCCCCAAAATCAGAAAGGGTGCCAGCCCGGCAGAGACAAGAATGGAATAAGCGCGACGCATGGGCGGTGTGGTTCTGCCTGAAATTCCCCCAAGGATACGGAAACGGGCACAGCCGATCCGCAATATTCCGGGTAATCTAACCACTGCACCCTTAACGGGCCATTGCTTTATGCCTTGTTTCTGCGTTTTTTCTAATCCAGTCGGACAGACCCGCATCAGGGTTGCCTTCCGGTTGGCATCAGACGATGGTCGTGTGCGCAAAATGGCTTGCATCTGTTAGCATGCGCACCATAAATTGGATCAAATTCGCTCTATCTCACTGCGGCGCACAATGATCGCAGGCGCAGAATTCTGTCACGGCGGCCACGGTACGATCCCGAAAACGGGACAAAAGCATTTAACGCCGGAAGCTTGGCCCAAACACAAACAGGCCGATCCTTCCAGAATGACAGGCTTTGGAGAGACGTTACCATGAGCTTCACCACACCGACCCCGGCACCAGCACGTCTGAACCGGTCCGAACTGGCCGTTCCGGGCAGCCGTATCGAATTGTTTGAAAAGGCCGCCAGATCAAAGGCCGATGCGATCTTCCTTGATCTTGAAGACGCGGTCGCGCCAAGCGACAAGGAACAGGCGCGCAAGAACATCATTGCCGCGATCAATGACATCGACTGGGGCGACAAGGTGCTCTCGGTCCGCATCAATGGTCTTGATACACATTATATGTATCGCGATGTCGTCGATGTGCTCGAACAGGCCGGTGACCGGCTTGACCTGATCATGATCCCAAAGGTCGGCACGGCCGCCGATGTTTATGCGCTTGATATGATGGCAACCCAGATCGAGGCCGCCAAAGGCCGCAAAAAACGCATCGGGTTCGAACTGATCATTGAAACCGCCCTTGGCATGCAGAATATCCACGAAATTGCCGGTGCCTCCAAACGCAATGAAAGCCTGCATTTCGGGGTTGCCGATTACGCCGCCTCGACCAAGGCCATGACGACCGGCATCGGCGGCCCGAACCCGCATTATGGCGTTCTGACCGACAAGGACGGCGACAATCCGCGCGATTATCACTGGGGCGATATGTGGCATTACGCCATTGCCCGCATGGTTGTTGCCGCACGCGCCAATGGCCTGCGCCCGATTGACGGCCCGTTTGGCGATTTTTCCGACCCGGATGGCTATCGCGCCCAAGCCGCACGCGCCATGGTGCTGGGCTGCGAAGGCAAATGGGCCATTCATCCCAGCCAGATCACCCTTGCCAACGATGTCTATTCCCCGTCCGAGGCCGAGGTCACCATAGCCAAACGCATCCTTGAAGCCATGACCAAGGCACAGGCCGAAGGTGCCGGTGCCGTCGCCCTTGATGGCCGACTGATCGATATCGCATCCATCAAACAGGCCGAAGTCATGGTCAAACAGGCCGAAGCCATTGCCGCACGCGACGCGGGATAAATCATTACACTCTGCCAAACAATAAGGGGTGCCGCCCGGCACCCCTTTGTTTTTATGGCAACCGCAAAAGGTTAATCCGCGATGCCCTCAAAGGTGATCTTGCCAATGGCCTTGCCGGATTCCAGCAACGCATGCGCCTTGCGCAGGCTTTCGGGTGTTAAGGCTCCGAAACTTTCATTTGCGGTATTTTTCAGGGTTCCGGCATCGATCAGATCGGCCACGGTCGCCAGCAATTTGTGCTGTTCGATCATGTCCGGGGTCTGGAACATCGAACGGGTAAACATGAATTCATAGGAAAAGCTGGCCGATTTCGCCTTCAGCAGATCGACATTGTGGCTTTCCTTGGCTTCGGTAATCGTTGCGATCCGGCCTTGCGGGGTGATGATTTCAGCCATCACATCGAAATACTGATCGGTTTCCGACGTGCACAGAATGTAATCGACATGGGTAATGCCAATTGCCTTCAGCTCGTCATTCAACGGATTGCGGTGGTTGATCACCTGATCGGCACCAAGATCTTTGACCCAATCGATGGTTTCCGGGCGCGATGCGGTCGCGATAACGGTCAAACCGGCCAGTTTGCCAAGCTGGATCGCAATCGAGCCAACCCCGCCTGCACCGCCAATCACCAGAAGTGTCTTGCCCGCATTGGCATCCTTGGCATTGCGATCAATCATCATACGGTCAAACAGGGCTTCCCATGCCGTAATAGCAGTCAATGGCAATGCCGCCGCATCAGCAAAGCCCAGCGACTTGGGTTTTGGCGCAACGATGCGTTCATCGACAAGCTGGAACTGAGTATTGCTGCCCGACCGGGTAACATCCCCGGCATACCAGACCTCATCACCCGGGCGAAACAGGGTGACATCCTCGCCAACAGCTTCAACGACACCGGCCGCGTCCCAGCCAAGGATTTTGAAATTGCCGTCATCCGCCTTGCCACGGCGGACCTTGAAATCAACCGGGTTGACGGCAATACCCTTGACCCGAACCAGAATATCCCGGCCTTCGGCCTTTGGAGTTTCCATATCGATTTCACTGAACAACCCGTCCATCTCGACGGGGGCGGCTTTATAAAGTCCGATTGCTTTCATCGTGGCATCCTTTTGATCAAAGGTTTGAATTGCGAATGCACCAGACCTAGCGCATAATGCCCTTCACGGTAAGTACGCACAATTTGGACCAATAGTATCACTTTGTATACTATTGGCGGTTTCAGTGGATTAAAGGAGCCATTTGATGGCATCGACATTTGATTGCCCCCCGGATCGCAGCCCCGGTTGCCCGGTCGAAGGGGCGCTGGACGTGATTGGTGGCAAATGGAAAGGCGTCGTCCTGTTCCATCTGCTGGACGGGACAAAACGGTTCAATGAATTGCGTCGTCTGATGCCCGGCGTGACACAGCGCATGCTGACCCGCCAACTGCGCGAGCTGGAGGCCGACGACCTGATCCACCGCGAAGTCTATGCCGAAGTCCCACCGCGCGTGGAATACAGCCTGACCGCAAAGGGCGAAACGCTTCGCCAGATCATCCTCGCGCTAAAGGACTGGGGGGAAAGCCACGTGCCTTATTTCGCAGTCAGGCCCGAAGCAGACGTCGCCTGACTGCCGGTTGGATCAGGCCGATTTCGCCATCTGTAAAGGCCGCGCCATTTTCCAGAATGTCGTGCGATCATAACCGTCGTGAACGCCTTCACCGGCGATTTCAAAGCCGCGCGACTTGAAAAAGGCAATATTACCGGTCAGTTCAACCCGAACGTGGAGCCGCATGTTTGCCTTGCCCGCCTTTTCGGCATGGGCGCAGGCCGCCTCGACCAGTGCCTTGCCAATGCCGCCGCCCTGAATGGACGGATCAACCGACAATTTATAAAGATAGGCGTCTTTGCCAACATCCTCGATCCAGGCCTGGCCAATGACACGCCCCGCTGAATCATGGGCCAGAAACAGCGTATCACGGGCAAATCGCCATTGAAGTTCGGCAATATTGACCGATTTTGCCGAACTTGGCGGATCGACGATATCGTCCTGAAAGGCAAATGCCGCCAGCAGGATTTCAACAAGCCGGTCGAACGGAACAAGGGCGGGATCGCTGGGCGATGTGATCTCGATACTGGACGTCATGGATTTCCGCGTGCAAAACTGTCACTGTGCAGCGCGAAATATACGATATAATTCGTGCAAGGATGGAATTTATATGCCTATCGGACCTCAACCCTTGACGTGACGGGTTGATCAACTATGTTCCGCCTCATTGTTTCCCAGCCGGATATGATGCCCTGATGCATAACTTTCTGGATTTTGAAAAGCCGATCGCCGAACTCGAAGGCAAGATCGAAGAATTGCGCCACCTGACCGGCAATGATGAAGTCAACATCGCCGACGAGGTCGCACGCCTGCAGGACAAGCTGACCAAGCTGCTGCAAAGCACCTATGGCAAGCTGACCGCATGGCAGAAAACGCAGGTTGCCCGTCATCCTGATCGCCCGCATTTCACCGATTACGTCGCCCACCTGTTCGAGGGTTTCACCCCGCTTGCCGGTGACCGTCTGTTTGGCGAAGACGAAGCCATCATTGGTGGTCTGGCCCGCCTGCAGGGGCGCAGCGTCATGGTGATCGGTCATGAAAAGGGCCGCGATACCGAATCCCGCGTAAAGCACAATTTCGGCATGGCCAAACCAGAAGGCTATCGCAAGGCGATCCGCCTGATGCGCATGGCCGAACGTTTTGGCATTCCGGTTATCACACTGGTTGATACGGCCGGTGCCTTCCCCGGTGCCGATGCCGAGGCGCGCGGACAGTCCGAAGCCATCGCACGGTCAATCGAAGCCTGCCTTGATATCAAGGTTCCGCTGATTTCGGTCATTATCGGCGAAGGAGGATCGGGCGGTGCCATCGCACTTGCGGTCGCAAACTCGGTCATGATGCTTGAAAACTCGATCTATTCCGTGATCTCGCCGGAAGGCTGCGCCTCGATCCTGTGGCGTTCGGGTGACGAAGCCAAAACGGCGGCCGAAGCCCTTCGCCTGACCGCACAGGACCTTCACCAGCTAGGTGTGATTGATGAAATCATTACCGAACCGCTGGGTGGTGCACAACGTTCGCCGGTCGATGCCTGCAAACGGGTTGGCACCGCAATCGTCAAAGCACTTGAAGCCATGGACAATGTCGAAGGCGGTGTGCTCAAGGCGCGCCGTCGTGACAAGTTCCTTGATATGGGCCGTCACGGTCTGAACTGATTTCGCAGGGCGCAGTCGTCAGCAAGTCTGGTCTGCGCCCTGTTCGTGTTTTCTTTCCGGCGCAGTCCCGCCCGTCGGTGAAAACCCCGGCTGCCGCGCCTTTTGAACCGGTACCCACCGGGAGGGTTTAATGGAAACGCTGCGCCGGATCGTCGAATCTTCAAAGTTCCAGAATTTCATCACTGCGGTCATTGCGATCAACGCGATCATTCTCGGACTTGAAACTTCCCAAACCGTCATGAATGCCGCCGGATCGATCCTGCATCTGCTTGATCAGATCGCGGTCGCGATTTTCGTCATCGAACTTCTGATGAAACTGGCCGTGTATCGGCTGGGCTTTTTCCGGCGATCATGGAACATCTTTGATTTTACCATTGTCGCCATCACCCTGCTGCCGATGGGGCAGGGCGTATCGGTATTGCGTGCCCTTCGAATCCTGCGTGCCTTCCGCCTGATTTCGACAGTACCCTCGATGCGCAAGGTCGTCGAAGCCCTGATGAAGGCCATTCCCGGTATGGTGTCGGTCCTGACCCTGCTGTTGCTGGTGTTTTATGTGTCTGCCGTCATGGCGACCAAGCTGTTCGGATCGGGCTTCCCCGAATGGTTTGGCACCATCGGCGCGTCGCTTTATTCCCTGTTCCAGATCATGACGCTCGAAAGCTGGTCGATGGGAATCGTCCGCCCGGTTATGGAAATCTATCCGCTGGCGTGGCTATTTTTCGTGCCTTTCATCCTGGTCACCACCTTTGCCGTTCTGAACCTGTTCATTGCCATCGTCGTCGATGCCATGGCCACCCATGTTGACGTCGAAGAAACGCAGACTCGCACTGAACTCGGCCTTGATCATCACGAAATCCTGCGGGAATTGCGGGAATTGCGTGCCGAAGTCACCCGTCTGGCCGATGGCAAAAAGGACATTGAAACGGTTCGCCAACCCGGCGAATAGCGCGCTATACCTTGCTGAACCGCGGGTCAGCCCGCTGCTTTTATCCGGAAAATTAGCATTTCCCCATCAAAGGGGGTGGTTCTTTGCCCCAAACCTCGTCTAATCTTTCGTCAAAATGTCGGGAGATCGGGGAATGAAGCTTACGTTTGCGGGGACAGGTTCGGCATTCTGCATGGCGGCTGACAATTTCCAGAGCAATATGGTTCTGGAAGCAGTTCAGCCCGGCAGTGACCAACCGACACGCATGTTGATTGACTGTGGTTCAGATGCACGGCACTCGCTGCGCAATCTGGGCTATATGCCCAATGACTTTGATGCTGTTTATATCAGCCATCTGCATTCGGATCATATTGGCGGTCTGGAATGGATGGCACTGGCCAATTATTTCATTTTCGAAGGCCACCAAGCCAAACTGTTTGCCGTTCACGACCTGCTTGAACCGCTTTGGGAACACAGCCTGCGCGGCGGACTTCAGATCAGCGATCAGGGCAACAACAGCCTGTCATCCTATTTCAAGGTCAATGAACTCAGCCCGGCCAAGGGGTTTGACTGGCAGGACGTGCATTTTGATGTCATCCCGGTTGAACATATCGTGACGTCCCAGGGGACGATGCTTTCCTACGCGCTGTTCGGGCATGGAAAAAAACAAAGCTTCTTCCTGACGACAGATGCGATTTTCAATCCTGATGCCCATATGCCGCTGTACCAGAAAGCAGATATCATTTTTCAGGACTGCGAACTTGGTCCCCGCCATTCAGGCGTTCATGCCCATTACGAACAGCTTGTGACCCTTCCTGCCGATATCAAAGCCAAAATGTGGCTCTATCACTATCAGGCCTATCCAAAGCCCGATGCGGTTTCTGACGGCTTTTGCGGCTTTGTTGAACCGGGTCAAAGTTTCGAACTTGGCTAAAGCCTTAAAGGCCGGGTACATTCTGCATCAAAACGAGCAATAGGAACGGGTAAAAAAATCCGTTCCGACAAGAATACGGGACCCGTGAATGCCAAAGTCGGTTTTTGCCTATATCTGGCAACACAGCAGCTTACAGCAGATTATCCTGACTTTGGTCACGGTGATCTCCTTTCCATTTCTGTATTACTCGCTGGATTTGCCAAAGCTGATCGTCAACCAGGCAATCGGCGGCGCTGGCGAACCTTATGATGTTCTTGGCATCGAACTGAACCAGATCGAATATCTGTTCACCCTGTCTGGTATCTTTCTCGCGCTGGTCTTCATCAATGGCGGATTCAAATATTTCATCAACGTCTATGTCGGCGTGATGTCCGAACGGCTTTTGCGCCGGTTGCGCTATACCCTGTTTGAACGGGTCCTGCGTTTTCCGCTGCCGCATTTCCGTAAAACCAGCCAGGGCGAAATCGTTTCCATGATCACCGCCGAAGCAGAACCGCTTGGCGGTTTCTTTGGCGAAGCGTTTTCGCTGCCGCTTTATCAGGGCGGTATTCTGGTCACGATCACCGCCTTTATCTTTATTCAGGACCCGTTGATGGGGCTGGCGGCAATTTCGTTTTATCCGTTGCAGGGCTACCTGATCCCGAAACTGCAACGCCGCGTGAACCAGCTTGGCAAACAGCGCGTGCAGAATGTGCGCCGCATGTCTGAACACATCGGCGAAGTCGTTGCCGGTGCGACCGATATCCGCGCCCATGAAACGCAGGGTTTCGAGCTGACCCATTTCACCCAGCGGATGGGCCGGATTTTTGAAATCCGCAAGGAAATCTATTTCCGCAAATTCTTTATCAAGTTCCTGAACAACTTCATCGCCCAGATCACGCCGTTCTTCTTCTATTCGATTGGTGGTTATCTGGTGATCATGGGCGACCTCAGCTTCGGCGCGCTGGTCGCGGCCCTTGCCGCCTACAAGGATATGTCGGCCCCCTGGAAAGAGCTTCTGGCCTATTACCAGCGCCTTGCCGATGCGCGGATCAAATATGAACAGCTTCACGAACAGTTCGAACTGCCTGATCTTGGCCGTGAACACGAACTGATCGCGCCGAAATCCGAACGCCTGCCCGGACCGCTTGATGTCGCGGCCCTGTCATGGGTCGATGATGACGGCACCCGGGTTGTTGAAAATGTGTCGTTCAACATGCCCTTGCCGGGCTCGGCCCTTCTGACCGGCTCGGCTGACAGCGGAAAATCACAACTGGCCCGCCTGATCGCGCGGTTACTGACCCCGACCGGTGGCCGCATCCAGTTCAGCGACCGCAATGCCGAAGACCTTCCGGCATCCACATTCGGGCAACGTCTGGCCTATATCGGTAATGACGCCTATCTGTTTAACGGCACCATCGCCGACAACCTGTTTTATGGCCTGAAACACCGTCCGATCCTTGCTATCAAAACCGGCGATGAAAAAGACGGTGACGGCGATGACGAAAACCTGAAACTGCCGCTGCCGAAATTTGTCGACCATATCGAACTGACCGATCCGACCGATCTGCCGTGGCGTCTGACCGACGAGATGTACGACGAAATCAAGCGGTCCGGTAATATCCCCTATGACCCGGCGGCAGAATGGATCGACTATATCGGTCCGGGCTTCAATTCGATTGATGAATTGAAGGCCGAACTGATGCGCCTGCTTGAAGTCGTGCAGCTTGACCGCGATATTTACCGCATCGGCCTGCAACGCCGCATTGATCCGAAAGAACGCCCGGATCTGGTCGAAGCCGTTCTGACGGCCCGCCCGAAACTCAAGGAAATCCTTGCCGAACGTGGCCTGTCCGATCTGGTCGAACCCTATGATATTGATCTTTACAATGACAACGCACCGGTCGGCGTCAACATTCTGTTTGGTGCCCCGGCCCGATCCGATTTCGAACGCACGGCATTTCTGTCGCATCCCTATATGCAGGAAGCCCTGCGCGAAACCGGGCTTTACGACGTCATGATCAGCATGGGCCGCGATACGCTTGATCTGATGGTCGAACTGTTTACCGGCCTGCCGCCCGGACACGAATTCTTTGACCGTTACAGCTTTATCTCGGCCGACGAACTGCCCGAGGTCAAAAACATGCTGAAACGCACCGACGGGGTCGCGATCACGGATATGCGCGCCGAGGACAAGCTACGCCTTCTTGACGTCGCCATGAACCTGACCCCGGCACGCCATCGTTTGCGCGTCATTGATGACGAATTCCGCCAGCTGGTCCTCAAAGCGCGTCCGAAATTCTATGGCAAACTGCCCGACGATCTGGCGGACATGATCGACTTCTTCAAGGTAGATGAATATGCCGCTGCGGCCCCCGTCATCGACAACCTTCTGTTCGGTCGTTTTGCCTATGGCCGTGCAAATTCCGAAGAACGTGTTGGCGAAGTGCTGTTTGAAATCGCCCATGAAGGCGGCCTTTACGAAGCGCTTGTCACACTTGGCCTTGATAGTCAGGTTGGTGTCGGCGGCAGCCGCGTTTCACAAAGCCTGCGTCAGAAAATCGCGCTGGTCCGTGCCCTGATCAAGAATCCCGATCTGATGGTTGTGGACGAAGCCCTTTCGGCATTGGACCGTGAAACACGCGAACAGGTCATTGACTGGCTGACCGGGCAATCCGAACATCGCAGTGTAATCTGGGTTGATGGTGATGAAACCGACAGCCAGCGTTTCGGAACCTATCTGCATATGGCGAACGGCAAAATCGTTAAACGCCAAAGCCATGCAATCGACGGTGCCACCGCCGAACAGGCCGAAGACGAAGTCGCCGAAACCGCATCTGATGCAAATGATGGCAGCATCGAACAGGAAGTCCGACTGCTTCGGACCATTCCGCTGTTTGCCGGCCTTGACCCCAGCGTGATCAAGCTGCTGGCCTTTACCAGCCCGCGTCTGACCTTCAAACGCGGCGAGGTTCTGGTCAAACAGGGCGACCCGGGGGATGCGGCCTTTATCGTGATTTCCGGGCGCGGTGAAATCTGGCTGACGACCGACGAAGCCCAAACCATCAAGCTTCGCGATGTCGAACCCAAGGAAGTCATTGGTGAAATCGCCCTTCTGGTCGATGCACCGCGTTCCGCAACCATTCGCGCGGTCGAGGAAATGACGGTCCTGAAACTCGATAAAAACGAGTTCCTTGGCCTTGTCCGACAGGACCAGGCGGTTGCCGTTCAGCTGATCCGCGTTCTGGCCCACCGTGTTGATGTTACCACCAAACAGCTTACCAGCCGCAGTGGCTGAGTGAATTACACTCGACCGGACCTTTTATGAACAAGCTTGCCTCCATCATCATCGCCGCCGTTTTCGCCATCGCCTTGCTTGGCGGAATGGCGGCGATGATCGGCGGTGGGCTTTTGGGTGCCATTGTCTTTATCATCGGCATCCCGGTCGCCTTTCCGATGTCCACCAGCATCGTTGCGCTGTTCTTTGCCGTGATCATCATCCGTACCGTCATCGAGAAACGGCGCGAACGCCGCGAAATGCGCGCTTTTCTCAAAGATAACGCCGACGATTGAATATCCGCACAGCCCCGGCAGAAAAAACATCTGCTTTCGACCGGGGCTTGCCAAAAAAACCGCATCAAATCGCATCGAGTTCGGAGACCTCCTCTGCCAGCTTGTTGATAGCCTGCTGGCAGTTCAACAAAACAGGGGCTGACGCCAAAAGGCGCGGCCTTGTTTCAAGGAGGTTTTCATGACGGCACAACTCAAAGAACAGCGCTGCGTGTCGTTAAGCCAGCTGTCTGATCTTCGGCTTCTGCGCGAACACGCTTATATTGACGGGCGCTGGTGCTCGGCCGACAACCGTCAGGTTATCGAAGTCACCAATCCGTTCGACGGTGCGTTTCTTGGAACCGTGCCCAATATGGGCATTGCCGAAACCCGTAACGCCATTGCCGCAGCCCATGCGGCCTTTCCGGCATGGGCCGCCCTTCTGCCGCAGGATCGCGCCGCGCGTCTACGCCGCTGGTTTGATCTTCTGATCGAAAACAAGGAAGACCTGGCCCTTCTGATGACACTTGAACAGGGCAAACCGATTTCGGAATCCCGTGGCGAGATTGATTATGCCGCAAGCTTCATCGAATTCTTCGCCGAAGAAGCCAAACGGGTGAATGTCGAAAACATCTCATCCCACCTGCCCGGCCGGAATATGAGTGTCAAACGCGAACCGGTTGGCGTCACCGCTGCGGTAACACCGTGGAACTTCCCGTGTGCGATGATCACACGCAAGGCCGCCGCCGCACTGGCAGCCGGTTGCACCATGATTGTCCGCCCGGCGACCGAAACGCCATTTTCGGCCACCGCCCTTGCCGAACTGGCCGAACGGGCCGGTATCCCGGCCGGTGTCTTTAACGTCGTGACCGGCGATCCCAATCCGGTTGTCGGCGAACTTTGCGGCAACCCGGTTGTGCGCGCACTGTCCTTTACCGGCTCGACCGAAGTCGGCCGACTGCTGCTGTCGCAGGGTGCGCAAACCGTCAAAAAGATGTCGATGGAACTGGGCGGACATGCGCCGTTCATCCTGTTCCCCGATGTCGATCTGGATGACGCGGTCAATCACGCGGTCGGGGCCAAATTCGCCACCAGCGGGCAGGATTGCCTTGCGGCGAACCGCATCTTTGTCCATCGTGATATCTATGATGCGTTCCTTGACAAATATGCCAAGGCAATCGGCGAACTGCGCGTTGGCAACGGGCTTGATGACACCACCGAAATCGGTCCGCTCATGCATGATCGTGCGGTTGCCAAATGCGATGAACATGTTGCAGATGCCCGCGCCAAGGGTGCCCGCGTTCTGACCGGTGGCAAGAAAATGGGCGGGCTGTTCTATGCCCCGACCCTTCTGGCCGATGTGACCGAAGATATGAAAATCTATCACGAGGAAACCTTTGGCCCGGTTGCCCCGGTCATCCCGTTCGATACCGAAGAAGAAGTCATCAGCCGCGCCAATGATAGCGAATATGGTCTGGCAGCCTATGTCTATACCGGGGATCATGATCGCGCCGCGCGTGTTTCGAATGCACTTGAATACGGCATGGTCGCACTGAACTGCGTGAAAATCACCGGCGCACCGGTCCCGTTTGGCGGGGTCAAGCAATCCGGCCTTGGCCGCGAAGGGTCGCGCCACGGCCTCGAAGAATTCACAGAACTCAAATATGTCTGCGCCGCGTTCAAACAGTAACATGCGCAGCAGCCACCGCATTCACATGGGAGAAGCAAAATGAATGTCATCAAAAACACCACCGCCGATCTGCAGGAAATGGATCGCGCCCATTTCATGCATCCCTCGACCCACATGCGCCAGCACGCGGCGGGCGAAACCCCCAACCGCATCATCAATGGCGGCAAGGGCATCTATATCCATGATACCGAAGGCAAGGAATCGCTTGATGCCTTCGCCGGTCTTTACTGTGTGAATGTTGGTTATGGCCGTACTGAAATCGCCGATGCGATTTACGCCCAGGCCAAGGAACTGGCCTATTACCACACCTATGTCGGGCACGGGAACGAGCCGGTCATCCGCCTGTCGGATCGCATCGTCAAATCCGCCCCCGAAGGCATGCAGCGCGTCTATTACGGCATGTCGGGGTCGGATGCGAACGAAACCAACATCAAACTGATCTGGTATTACAACAATATCCGCGGCCTGCCGCAGAAGAAGAAAATCATCTCGCGCTGGCGTGGTTACCATGGTTCGGGCATCATGACCGGCAGCCTTACGGGTCTGGCCGCCTTCCACAACGCGTTTGACCTACCACGCGCGCCAATCCTGCACACCACCTGCCCGCATCACTACTGGAATGCCGACGCGGGCGAGACAGAGGCCGAATTCGCCAAACGCTGTGCCGATGATCTTGAAAAACTTATCCTGCGCGAAGGCCCGGAAACCGTTGCCGCCTTCATCGGCGAACCGGTCATGGGTACGGGCGGCATCATCACCCCGCCCGAAGGATACTGGGACGCGATCCAGAAGGTGCTGAACAAATATGATGTTCTTCTGGTCGCCGACGAGGTTGTGACCGCCTTTGGCCGTACCGGGTCCTATTTCGGGTCGCACCATTACGGCATGAAGCCCGACCTGATCACGATTGCCAAGGGTGTCACATCGGGCTACCTGCCGCTGTCGGGTGTCATCATTGGCGAACGCGTCTGGAAGGTTCTGGAACAGGGGTCGGATCAGATGGGGCCGATCGGCCATGGCTGGACCTATTCCGCCCATCCGGTCTGTGCGGCTGCCGCCAATGCCAACCTTGATATTGTCGATGGTGAAAACCTGACCGGCAATGCGGCCGATACCGGGGGCTATTTCCAGAAACGCCTGCGCGAAACCTTTAACGAGCATCCGCTGGTTGGCGAGGCGCGCGGTGTCGGCCTGATGGCCGCACTGGAATTTGTCGCCGATAAAACCAAAAAGGAACGGTTCGATCCGAATGCGAAAATCGGTCCGCGCGTATCGGCCGCCTGCCTTGAACGCGGCATGATTGCGCGCGCCATGCCGCATGGCGATATCCTGGGCTTTGCCCCGCCGCTTTGCATCACCAAGGCCGAAATCGACAAGGTCATCGACATCGCCAAACAGGCCGTCGATGCGGTTGCTAACGAGGTCGCAAGCGGCAAGTAACCCGTCTCACACCATCCCCACCCGGTCTTGTTTATGACGACCGGGTGCACCACAGAGGCCGGACCCATGCCGGCCTCTGTTTTTTGTCAGTACAAAATCTTTTTTTCGACACCTGCCTCTACCAAGCAGACAAGAAGAAACCCCTGCGGCCAACATGGCAGGGGTTTCCGATATCATCCCGCGAAGGGGAAATTGCGGTCAGAGATGATTACATCTCGGTGCCGAATTCCTTGCGGAGCGCTTTCAGCACTTCTTCGGTGTCACCACCGACTTCGCTGACAAGGCTGTCACCGATACCGGCCGACGCCTTTTTGAATGCCGCGCGCTGTTCATCATTCAGACGAATGACTTCGATTTCCGGCTTGGCTTTCTTGATGCGATCAAGTGCCTCGGCATTTGCCTTTTCCTGGGCTTCGTAGATGAAGTCATCAAGTTCCGATTTGACTTCCTTGAGCATATCCTTGCGCTCGTCAGACAGACCTTCATAGAAGGCGGCATTCGATACCACGGTGGTGGTATATTGCTGCTGACCGGCATAGATCAGATAGTCGGTAACTTCATAGAATTTCGCACTTTCGATGAAGAAGATCGGGTTGACCTGCGCATCGATAACGCTGGTCTGAAGACCGGAATAAACTTCACCCCAGGGCAACGCCACCGGATCGGCACCGAAGGACTCATAGCTTTCGATCAGGATCGGCGACGTCATGACGCGGAATTTCACCCCGTCAAATTCGGACGGCTGGGTCACCTTTTTCTTGGTGGTCCAGACCATCTCGCCTTCGGGATACATGGTATAAAGCTTAAGACCCTTGGACTCAAAATCCTTCGACAGACCGTCATAGATCGTCGGGCTGCTCGACAGGACTTCCTTGTTCACCTCGTTATCCTGCGACAGCAGGTAGGGAACGCCGAAAACCTGAATTTCCGGAACGAAGGTGCCCAGATGGCCCGGCGACGCGTTCGAGAACTGGACAGCCCCCGCCGTCGTCAGTTCGGTAATGTCGTTTTCGGTACCCAACTGGCCATAGGTGTAGACGGTAACCGTCACATCACCGTTGGTTTTTTCCTCGACCAGGCGCTTGAATTCCTGTGCATACAGGTCCTGCACATCGCCCGGGCTTTCTTCATGCGCAAATTTCCATTCTTCGGCTTGGGCGGCTGTCCCGGCAACCGCAAAGATTGCGGCGGCAGACAGGGTCGCCTTGAAGAGCTTGTTCAAACTCATATCGAAGTCTCCCTTATTGTGCCGCGACGACCGGGATCTAACCCTTAATCGGCGGCGATTAGTTGGCACATCAATGTTATGAACGCGCAAAGTGTTGAAATGTTCCTGCATCAGGTCAATGTTAGTTTTGTATCATGACAAAATAACATTGACGTCTACACATTAACCCTCAGGTCATGTTAGGGTTGGAAAAACCCCCAAGGGGGCACAAGGGTAGAAAAGGCTGGAAATCAACAGGATGTGGCTGCCAAATATTGACCTGAGCGGCGATACGGGACCGAAATACAAGGCCCTCGTCGAAGCGATCATCACCGATATCGAGGCAGGACGCCTTCGCCATGATGTCCGCATGCCGACCCATCGTGAACTGGCCTATCGGCTGCATGTCAGCGTGCAAACCGTCAGTGCCGCCTATAAGGAAGTAGAACGGCAGGGTTATCTCAGGTCGGAACGACGTCGCGGTACATTCGTTCAGGCACGCCTGACAGATCGCGCATCGACCTTCATCCTTGATAACCGCCAGCCCGATCTGATCGACCTGTCGATTGTGCGCACGGCCTATACCGATTTCCACAATGATCTGTCGCGCCAGATTCACGGCAAACTGGCCGAGGAAACCCATCACAACTGGATGGAAAGCTGCCGCCCGGTCGCAGGGTTCGAATACCACCGCGAAATCGGCAGCAAATGGCTGGCATCGATGGGAATTTCGGCCGAACTTCCCAACATCCTGATCACCAATGGCGCGGCACAGGGGGTCTTTACCGCCCTTGCCACCGTGGTTCAGCCCGACGATGTCGTACTGACCGAAAGCCTGACCGATCATGGTGTCATTGGCACCGCCAGCATCCTTCGCTTCAAGCTGGGCGCCTTGCCAACCGATGACGAAGGCATTTTGCCCGACGCGTTTGAACGTGAATGCCGTGCGCGCCACATCCGCGCCCTTGTCGTGACCCCGATCTACACCAACCCGACCAACTGCCTGATGGGGCTGGAACGGCGCAAACGAATCGCCGAGATCGCCGAACATTACGGCGTTTACGTCATCGAAGACGATGTGTATCGTCCGCTTCTGGAACAGAACCTGCCCCCGATCACAAGTTTCCTGCCGCGGCTGGGCTTCCATGTTTCCAGCCTGACCAAGATCGTCATGCCGGGGCTTCGTACCGGTTTTCTGGTCGTGCCACAGCATCTGTCGATCCGTGCCAGCAGTGTTTTGCGAGTCACCGGCTGGATGGGCACCCCCCTGATGGCCGAGATCGGCGCGCGCTGGATCACTGATGGCACCGTTGATCAGGCGGTAACGGTCCAACGCGCCCTGATGCGTGAAAGACAGGCCCTTGTTGCCGAAATACTGGGGGATGCCGTGGTCCGCCATCATCCCACATCGCTAAGCGCCTGGGTGCGCATTCCGCATCACTGGCAGGAAGAATGGTTCGCATCAGAACTGAGGAAAAACGGCGTTGCCGTGACGATTTCCGACCCGTTCATGACGGTCAAGGTCCCCCGCCCGAATGCCATCCGGATTTGTGTCGGCGGGGCGGTGGATACCCCGTCCCTGCATCACGGGCTGATGCAGATCCGCCATACGATGGAACAGATGCCGGGTGTCCATGCCTTCGACGTTATGTATTGATTTTTGTGTCATGACAAAAATCTGATTGAACCGTCACAAACCGTTTTTATTCTGACTGTCTGGCGCGAAGCGAACAGGAAACGTGTGGGAGGGAACCAATAACCACACACAACGTTCAGCAAGAATGTCTCGCACGCGCATCATGGAGGTCGTATGTCAGATTCTAACGGGGAGGCTCCCTCGCCACAAGGCGGGGTGCTGTCGGTGCTGAAACGGCTTGATGACGGTTTATCCGTTGTCGAGCGTCAGTTGCTGGGGTGGAGCATCGTGATCATGGCCGTAAACACGGTCGCCAATGTGATCATGCGTCTGGGTTTCAGTTCGAGCATCTTCTTTTCCGAAGAGCTCAATCAATTTCTGATCATTCTTGTCACGTTTGTCGGCATCAGCGAGGCCGCCCGCATGGGTCGCCACATTCGCATGTCGGCCTTTACCGATATGCTGGGTCCGCAGGCCAGCAAGATCATGATGATCATCATCACGCTGGGCACAGCCGCCCTTCTGTTTCTTCTGGCATGGTACTCCGTCGGCTATGTTTCATCCCTGATCCAGTCGAACCGCCTGACACCGGCCCTTCGCATCCCCTATTATTTCACCGTCCTCATCGTACCCTTTGGCCTGACGGTCACGGGAATCCAGTTCGTACTTGCCGCGGCAACGAATATCTTCAGACCGGGGACGCATCTGTCCTACCGGGTGGAAGATACGTTCTCCGACGCTGACGATCATCATCTGTAAGGGGACGGAAAATGGATCTTGGAACCACAATTCTGATTGTGATGCTCGTCCTTCTGGTGCTGGGCTTCCCGATGATGGTGCCGCTGACCATGGCCAGCGTCGTCGCCTTTACCTTTTACATGCCGATTGATCCCAAAATTCTGATCCAGCAAATGGTGACAGGGATCTCGCCGGTGGCACTGATTGCCGTGCCGATGTTCATCTTTGCCGCCGATATCGTGACAAAGGGGCATACGGCCAACCGCCTTATTGACCTTGCCATGACCTTTGTCGGCCATGTGCGCGGCGGTCTTGCGGTCACCACCGCCCTTGGCTGCACGATGTTTGGGGCCGTGTCGGGTTCGACACAGGCCACCGTGGTTGCGATGGGCGGCCCGTTACGTCCCAAAATGCTGAAAGCCGGTTACAAAGACAGCTTTGCCATGGCCCTGATCATCAATGCCAGCGACATCGCGTTTCTGATCCCGCCTTCCATCGGCATGATCGTGTTTGGCGTGGTCGGCAAGGTGTCGATTGGTGAATTGTTCCTGGCTGGTATCGGCCCGGGCATCCTGATCCTGCTGATGTTTTCAGCCTATTGCATTTACTACGCGAAAAAGAACAACATCCCGACCATCCCGCGCATGGGCTGGGCCGAACGCGGCAAGGCCGTCATCAATGCCGGTCCCGCCATCATGTTCCCGGTTCTGATTGTTGGCGGCATTTATCTCGGCTGGGTCAGCCCGACCGAAGTCGCAGCCGTTTCCGTGGTCTATGCCATCATTCTTGAAGTCATGATCTTCAAGTCGGTGAAATGGTCCGAACTTCTGGAAATTGCCCGTTCGACCGGCCTGATTACCGCTGTGGTCTTCATCCTTGTCGGCGCGGGGACAACATTCTCGTTCGTGATTTCCTTTGCCCAGATCCCGCAACACGTGATCGGTGCATTGGGCCTTGAAGGTGCAAACAGCTATCTGATCCTGGCGGCAATCTGCATCGCGTTCTTTATCGGTTGCATGTTCGTTGATCCGATTGTTGTCATTCTGGTTCTGACACCGATCTTCATGCCGCTGGTGCGTGATGCCGGACTTGATCCGGTTCTGGTTGGCACGCTGGTGACGCTTCAGGTCGCCATCGGGTCGGCAACGCCCCCGTTCGGGTGCGATATTTTCACCGCCATCGCGATCTTCAGGCGACCTTATTACGAGGTCATCCGGGGCACGCCGCCCTTTATCTTCATGCTTCTGCTGGCAGCCGTGATTCTGGTCCTTGTTCCGCAGATCGCATTGTTCCTGCCGACCATGGCATTCCGTTAATCGGCAGGAATCCGGGACCGTCCCGGAAAAGACGAACCACAATATCAAACCGGGGTGCGGGCATTCATTGCCCCGCCCCATCAAGGAGTTCAGGACGATGTCCGTTGCCCCCGCGGTCACGCCAGAGCCGGTAGACCTGTCCTATTTGCCCGATCCGGTTGCCCCGGCCGGGCGGATCGGATTGATCACGCTCGCCACCGATTTCAACGGCGAGGATGACCTGCGCCGCATCATTCCCCATGATGTTGGCCTGTTCACCACCCGCATTGAAAATGCCAATCCCATCACGGTTGATACCCTGCGCAGCATGGCCGACGATCTGCCGCGTGCCGCCCGCACCCTGTTGCCGGGATATGGTGTGGATGTTGCCATTTTCGGCTGCACATCGGGGACGGCGGTGAATGGATCAGACCGGATCGAAGCCCTGATCAACATGGGCATGCCCGGTACGGCGGTGACCAATCCGTTGCTGGCGGCCGATGTCGCATTGCGAACAATCGGTGCGCAAAAAATCGCCGTGGTCGCCCCCTATGTTCTTGATGTCACCCGTTCCGTTGCCGAACAGCTGATCGTGCGCGGTTTCGATGTGACCCGGCTGCTGGGTTTCGGGCTTGAAAACGATATTGATATGACGGCAATCCCGCCCGATGCCCTGTTGGCTGCGGCATTACAGGCCAACAGCCCGGATGCCGATGCCGTGTTCATTTCCTGCACGGCCATCCGCTCGGCCGAGATTGCCGAACGTGCGGAAAAGCTTTTGGGCAAGCCGGTAATTACCAGCAATCAGGCCATGATCTGGCACGCCCTGAATCTGATGAAATACGACAAACCGGTCACAGGGTTCGGAACCCTGTTTGACCACGCCCCACACAAATCGTAACGAGGTCGCCATGAAAGAACCCATCACACTTGGTGATGTGCTTTCTGCCCGCAAAACCATTGCGGGACACGTGATCCATACACCACTGCGTCCGTCCGCCAGCCTGTCTGAGCGGATCGGATCGCCCGTGTGGCTGAAATGCGAACACCAGCAATATACCGGCAGCTTCAAGCTGCGCGGGGCGGCAAACGCCGTTCTGAAACTCTCGCCCGAACAAAAGGAAAAGGGCGTGGTCGGGGTATCAACCGGCAATTATGGCCGCGCTCTTGCCAATGCGGCGCGCAATGCCGGGGTTCGCGCCGTGATCTGCATGTCCGAACTGGTCCCGAAAAACAAGGTCGAAGGCATCCGCGCCCAGGGGGCCGAAATTTGCATTTCCGGCGCCTCTCAGGACGAAGCCCAAAAGGAAGTCGACCGTCTGGTATCGGAAAAGGGCATGACCATGCTGCCCCCCTTTGACCATGCCGACATCATCGCCGGTCAGGGAACCCTTGGCCTTGAAATCCTTGAACAGCTTCCGGAAACCGACACGCTTCTGGTGCCGCTATCGGGCGGCGGGCTTCTGGCAGGTGTGGCACTGGCGGCGAAGTCGATCAATCCGGCCATCCGGGTTGTCGGCATTTCGATGGAACGTGGCTGTGCGATGATCACAAGCCTGCAGGAAGGCAAACCGACCGCGGTTAAGGAACTGCCGACACTGGCCGACAGTCTGGGCGGCGGTATCGGGCAAAACAACCAATACACCTTCGATATGTGTGCCGATCTGACCGACGATTTCGTGTTGGTCAACGAAGCCCAGATCGCGGACGGCATCCGCGCCGCCTATCACGATGACCAGCAGGTGATCGAAGGGGCCGCCGCCGTTGGCATCGCCGCCCTTCGTGCCGGATTGATCGATAATCCCGGCACCACGGTGGTTCTGTCCACCGGCTGCAATATCGACATGGATTTGCATAAACGTATTGTCGGCGGCGAAGACGTCGACCTGATGGCGGAGTAACCGATATGCCCAACATCAGAATTCTGACCGAAACCGACCTTCGCAACGTGATCACCCTTGATACCGATGCGATTGCCTGTATCGAAAACGCCTTTCTGGCACTGGCGACCAAGGATGTACGGATGCCGCCAATCCTTCGGCTTGATATCGACGACCACAATGGCGAGGTCGATGTCAAAACCGCCTACGTCCCTGGCCTGGAAAGCTTTGCGATCAAAATAAGCCCCGGCTTCTTTGACAATCCCAAGCTTGGCCTGCCGTCGGTCAACGGGTTGATGAACCTGTTTTCAGCCAAAACCGGCCTGCTCGAAGCCGTCATGCTCGATAACGGTTATCTGACCGATATCCGCACCGCTGCCGCCGGGGGCGTTGCCGCCAAACATCTGGCACGCAAGGATGCCAAACATGCCGCGATCTTCGGGGCCGGTGTGCAGGCAAAATTGCAGCTCAAGGCGCTTAAACTGGTGCGCGGCATCACATCGGCCACCATCTGGGCACGCGATATGGCCAAGGCCGAAATCTGTGCCGCCGCCTGCGCCAGCGAGCTTGGCCTTTCCGTAACCGCAACGCCCGATGGCCGGGCGGCGGCACAGGATGCCGACATCATCGTTACCACCACCCCCGCACGTGAACCCGTCCTTTTAGCCGATTGGGTCAAACCCGGCACCCATATCACCGCCATGGGGTCGGATGCGGAACATAAAAACGAAATCGACCCGGCATTGATCGGCCGGGCAGACCTTTATGTGTGCGACAGCCTTTCGCAATGCCGGATTCTGGGTGAACTGCATCATGCCATTGATGCCCGGATCATCAGGGCCGACCACACATTTCCAGAACTGGGTCAGATTATTGCCGGATCGGCGTCGGGACGTGCTTCCGACGATGCGATCACGGTTGCCGATCTGACCGGTACGGGTGTCCAGGACACCGCAATCGCCACCCTCGCCCGGGCGCGCTGCGATGCAGCCAAGGCCGGGACCGAGATCACGTCGTAATAACAAAAGGAAACAGGGTCAGGAAAAACTGAAACCCCGCCTTTTTTTGGAGGCCTGCAATGAGCCAGGTTGAATTGAATTTCACGCGCGAGGAATATGCCGAGCGTCTGGAAAAAACAAAAAAAGCCATGGTGGAAAAGGGGCTCGATCTTCTGATCGTGACCGACCCATCAAACATGGCCTGGCTGACCGGCTATGACGGCTGGTCGTTTTATGTTCACCAATGCGTGCTTGTCCCGATAGAGGACGACCCGATCTGGTTCGGGCGATCACAGGATGCAAATGGGGCAAAGCGCACGGTCTATATGACCCATGACCGCATCATCCCCTATGCCGATTATTATGTGCAATCGACCACCCATCACCCGATGGATTACCTGTCCGAGGTAATCGAACATCGCGGCTGGGGCACGCGCAATATCGGTGTTGAAATGGATAACTACTATTTCTCCGCCAGATGTTACGCCCAATTGCAGGCCCATCTGCCCAATGCAAAGTTCCATGATGCCACGGCACTTGTGAACTGGCAGCGTGCCGTAAAATCCGAGACCGAGATTTTCTATATGCGCCAGGCCGCCCGCATCGTCGAAAACATGCATGAACGCATTTTCGAAGTCGTCGAACCGGGCATGAAGAAAAACGAACTGGTGGCCGAAATCTATCGTTCGGGGATTGTCGGCATTGACGGGATCGGCGGGGATTACCCGGCGATTGTGCCGTTGCTGCCATCGGGTGCCGATGCCGGTGCGCCGCATCTGACCTGGGATGACAAACCGATACCGGGCGATGCCGGGACGTTCTTCGAGATTGCCGGTTGCTATAAACGCTATCACGCGCCGCTATCGCGCACGGTCTATCTGGGGCAGCCCGAACAGCGCTTCCTTGATGCCGAAAGTGCCCTGATCGAAGGCCTTCAGGCTGGCCTTGAAGCCGCCAAACCCGGCAATGTCTGCGAAGACATCGCCATTGCCTTCTTTGGCGTGCTGCAAAAATACGGCATCCACAAAGACAGCCGGTGTGGATACCCCATCGGGCTTTCCTATCCGCCCGACTGGGGCGAACGCACCATGAGTTTGCGCCCCGGTGACCGCACGGTTCTTGAACCCGGCATGACATTCCATTTCATGCCCGGGCTCTGGTTTGATGACTGGGGTATCGAGATCACCGAAAGCATGATGATCACGGAAACCGGCAGCAAGACGCTGACCAGTTATCCAAGGCAGTTATTCGTCAAAAACTGACGCGAATACCGCCGATCAAAATCGCATCGCAGATATATGCCGGTGCAAGACTGCCACGCAGGATACCGACGGTCGCGGTATCCTGCCTTTATGCAAGGAAACGGCCATGACAAAGAAATCCCCGATTACGCCAACGATCCCGTTTGATCAGGATGGTGTTCATCACGGCTTTTTAAAGCTGCCCTATTCGCGTGATGATTCCGCGTGGGGGGCTGTGATGATCCCGATCACGGTCATTCGCAACGGCAATGGCCCCACCGCCCTTCTGACCGGCGGCAATCACGGTGACGAATACGAAGGTCTGGTATCGCTGTTCAAACTGGCGGGGAAACTGTCACCCGCTGAAATCACCGGGCGGGTCATCATTTTACCGGCGATGAATTTCCCGGCTTTCCTCAATGCATCGCGGACATCCCCGATTGACAAGGGCAACCTTAACCGCAGCTTCCCCGGCAAGGCCGATGGCACGGTGACACAGAAAATCGCCGATTACGTCCTGCGCCATCTGGTACCCGAAGCCGACATCGTCCTTGATCTGCATTCCGGCGGCAAGACACTGGACTTCATCCCGTTTGCCGCCGTCCACGTCCTTGACGACAAGGAACAGGAAGCCCGCTGCGTAAACGCGATGAAAGCCTTTGCCGCCCCTTATTCGATGATGATGCTGGAACTTGATTCGGTCGGCATGTTCGACACGGTTGTTGAGGAAGCCGGCAAAACATTCGTCACCACCGAACTGGGCGGCGGGGGGTCAACCACGGCCGAACGGGTCGCGATTGCCGATCGCGGGGTGCGCAACCTTCTGATCCATGCCGGTATTCTGACAGGTAAGCCCGACGTTCCCGACGATAGCGGCATCATGCTCGATATGCCGGACGGCAACTGTTTCGTTGCGTCGGTTTCAGGCGGCCTGTTTGAACCCTGTGTCGATCTGGGGCAGATGGTCACGCGCGGCGATCTGATTGCGCGCGTTTACGATGCCAACCGGACCGGCGGGGTGCCAACCGAATACAAGGCACCGCGCGACGGCATCGTCGCCTGTCGCCATTTCCCCGGCCTGATCAAGACCGGGGATTGTCTTGCTGTCATTGCCGAGGTGGTCGGGAAATGATCAGGCTGGATGATCAGGATCTGAAAATCCTGCTCACGCTGCAACGCGAGGGGCGCATCACCAAGGTCAAACTGGCCGAGGCGGTGAACCTTTCGCCAAGCCCGTGCTGGGAACGGCTCAAACGCCTTGAGGACCTTGGCGTCATTTCGGGCTATCACGCGCATATCAATCTTGAAATGCTGGTCAAACCAACCCTTGTGATGACCGAGGTAACATTGCGCCATCACCAGCACGAGGATTTCGCGATTTTCGAAAAGGCGGTTCAGGATATCCCGGAAATCGTCGAATGCTATGCCCTTGGCGGCGGGGTGGATTACATGCTCAAGGTGCTCTGCCGCGATGTCGATGCCTATCAGCGCCTGATCGACGGGCTTCTGATCGCGGGGATCGGCATTGACCGCTATTTCACCTATATCGTCACCAAAAAGGTCAAGGTAACACCAGTCCCGCCGATTGACGCCCTTCTGGATCCCTGGGGACGAAAATAACAACCGACACCCAATACCCAACATTGACGGGCGAAACACCCTGTCCCCTGAATTTAAACACTTCCCAACCTGCCAAACTTGTGGCGAAATCGGTTTTATCAGATGGCCTATGGGGGATGGGTGATGAAACCGGGCGTTACGATGATCAGGACCATGACCGTCGGCATTCTGGCTATCGGCCTTGCCGCCTGCCAGACGGTCACCCCATCCCCATCCACCCCGGCCCCCTGACGC
>NZ_MCAO01000009.1:0-65921 GCF_001858545.1 Thalassospira sp. MIT1004
GGGGTGGAGCAGCCCGGTAGCTCGTCAGGCTCATAACCTGAAGGCCGCAGGTTCAAATCCTGCCCCCGCAACCACTTTTGTTATAACTCGCTCCTGTGCGAGATATAGCAGTGCTCTAGATTAAAACACCCTGCTCGGTGAAAGTCGAGCGGGGTGTTTTGTTTCATAGGTTACGGTTTACGAGTTGCGAATTTTATTTGCTTTAGGGATGGTTGCCTCAATTCGGGGCTATATTGATCGGTAGCTCTACTGTTCACGTAACGAAATTGATCGTAAAGATAGAGATGCGCTCTCGCTTTGAGATATAGCGACCGTCTTTAGCCTGAACTTACCGATATCCCAAACGTCTTTCCTTTAACGCGTTATCATCAAAGGAAAGATAAATGTTCAAGCAACGCGAACCTTCAATTGATGCACTTCGTGCGTTTGCCCTGTTTGGGATACTCGTGGTCAATCTGCCATTTTTTGCCATTACGTATGGCTTTGCCGGTGGGGTATGGCAGGATGCAACGCCACTTTGGGCGAATGTCATCGCTGCTGGTGTGATTCAGGGGCTGTTTGAAAGCAAGTTTATCCTGATCTTTTCTGCGCTGTTTGGTTTTGCTGCCTTTCAACAGTTTCAGCGTTACGGTCTGTCATTCTACATTCGACGTCTCGTGGTCTTGGCATTGTTTGGCGTGGTGAACCTGACGCTGCTGTTTGAAGCAGATATTCTTTTACCCTATGCGGTCATTGGCCTGTTGTTGGTCTTTGTGCGCAATCATTCGGTACGTTCTCTTCTGACCTATGCCATCGGACTATGGGCTTGGGCTGTTATTGGCAATGCCTTGTTTGGTGTAAACATGACGGTAAACCCTGTACCTTATGTTGCGCCGGACATACCGGTTTCCGAAGTGCTGGCGTCGGGGAGTTTTGTTGATGTCATGGCCATCCGGCTCGATAGCTGGAGCGGGTTCCAGCTTTACTGTCTTTGGAGCAATTACCTGTTGGTGGCGGCAGCGATGTGCGGCGGGTTGGCCGCCGCGCGATATTGTGATGCACTTGGATTTGATGTTCTGATTGGCAGGTTGCGATTGATTGCATCGTTTGCGGTCATTCCGGCAATTCTGGGTAGCGTGGTTTATGGCGTGTTGGCCGCCTTGCCAGCATCAGCAGAGCCAGAACGCTTCTTTATGATGGCCCTGATTTTGCGTCCGTTGTTCGCTGTGCCGCTGTCTCTTGTTCTGGTGTCAGTAGCGATGTGGGGCTTCATGTCGAGATCATGTAACGGTTTGACATCATTTATTGCGCCAGCAGGACGCATGTCACTGACCATCTACCTTGGCATGTCGTTGATCATGGGGTTTGTATTTTTTGGATATGGTGCCGGATTGCACAATCAGGTCAGTTTGGTCGACTGTTTGTGGATTTCATTGGTGATGTATCTGGGATGGGTTGTATTTGCACAAGTCTGGTTCAGGGTGGCATCGCGCGGCCCGCTTGAATGGATATTGACGTTGTTGACTCGACCCGGATCGCGACGGATTGAGGTTTCGGTGAGCAGCAGTTAGTTCTGTCTGTTTGGCAAAGAACGAAAAGGGCGCCGTCTGGGCGCCCTTTGCTTTTGGTCGTTCCGGAAAACCTGCGTCTACCGTTTCAGACCGACGGCAATTGCCTGTTTGAGGTCGGCAAGCAGGTCTTCGGGGTTCTCAAGCCCGCCATAGATGCGGACAAGTTGGGGGTTGAGTTTGAAGTGACGGAACGCGCTGACATCGTATTTCTGATGAAGTACCGCAGCCGCAGGCACGACAAGGCTTTCAGGGCCGCCCCAACTGACACCCAGGCGAAATATTCGAAGTGCGTTGCTAAAAGCCCGGATATCAACGGCGTCATCAAGAATGATCGAAAACAGGCTGGAATGACCGTGCAGGGTTTTACTTCCGGGGTGGTCACTGAAACCGGAATAAAGCACGGATGAAACCTGTGGATGCACGGCAAGATTTCTGGCCAGATATTCTCCGTTCAGGGCGTGCCTTTGCATGCGCAATTCGAGGGTATCAAGCCCACGCAGAAGAAGCCATGCTTCAAACGGCCCAAGCTTTCCACCAAGATAGGGGAAGGTCGATGCATTGATACGGTCGATCAATGATTGACGCCCTGTAACAACGCCTGCCACGGTATCGCTATGCCCTGACAGGAATTTTGATGCGGCATGAATGACAAGGTCAATGCCGTGATCCGCAGGTTTTTGAAAAACAGGTGTCGCCCAAGAATTATCAATGACCGTAATGACATCGTTTGCCCTGGCAGCAGTGGCGAGTTTTTCAAGGTCCTGTAGCTCGAAGGTCAGCGATGTCGGGCTTTCCAGAAACAGTAACCTTGCATCCGTAATAGCGGCAATAACGGCATCGGTATCTTTGCCATCGACATAGTCAATCTTGACCCCCATTGGCCTGAGCATCGTTTCAAACAGGCGATAGGCATCCGAATAGACATTATGGACAGTCACAATTCGATCACCTGGCGCAACAAGAGCCATGACCGTTGCGCTGATAGCACCCATCCCACTGGCAAACGCGCGGGAGGCTTCGGTATTCTCCCGCCGGGCGATTTCGCGCTCGAACGCCATGACAGTCGGGTTGTCGCCACGGGCATAGATCGGTCCCCCCGGATTCCCGGCATAGGCATTTGCCATGTCGTCAAAATCACTGAATGCGAAAAGGGATGTTTGATAAATCGGTTGAGAAACAGCACGGAAATGTCGTTCATAATTTGGGTCATGCGCACCCAAATGCCGTATTTCGCCCTGATGTATACTCAATGGTTTTGTGGGCAGTTCATTCATGATGAAAGCTCCTTGATGGGAAGTGATCTGATCCCCGAAAAGGTAAGGAAAACCGCAAGCAGGGTCGTCAGCACAGCGGCAAGTGCCGGTGCCATGACAATTCCATCAAACCCGACGGCCATTGGTAAAAGGATGGCGAGCGGGATCTGGATGTAACCTTGTGGGGCCATGCTTACCATCGCGGCGTGCCGGGCATTGTTGGCGGCCTGAAACCGCGATACCATTGGTTGGTAAATCCCGATGCAGGCGATCTGAATGGCGAGAATATCAAGCAGATGCCCTCCAAATTCGACAAGCTCTGCACGATCAACAAATGCCGTGATCAGTAGATCACCAAACAGAAATGCAATAAGGGCACAGCTTAACGAAAAACCAGTGCAATAAAGAACGATCCCTTTGAAAACGGCATCAAAGCGATTTTGATTATGGGCACCGGCCGCATAACTCAGGATCGGTTGTGCTCCAAGGCAAAAGCCGATGATTGGCAGGATTGCCAGCAGCACGATGCGAAGAGAAATGGCCAGTCCGGCCAGTTCATCCTCGGTTCCATGAACGTTTGCCGCCTGCATCAAAATGGCAAAGCAAACGGATGCAAGTACAGTCGTCGAGCTTGCCGGTATGCCGAGCTTTGCGAAAGGATAAAGAGCAGGCCGCCATTTCAGTTGACGAAGAGCCGATAACGCTGGGTGCACGCGGCCCAGACGTTTCCGGAAGTAACAGAGATATGCCCCAAGGGCAGCGATCTGTGAGATAACGGTTGCCCAGGCTGCACCGGCAACGCCCATGTCAAAACTGAAAATCAGGATCGGATCCAGGGCCATGTTCAGACCAAATGATCCGATCAGGGTGTACATGGAGAACCGGCTGTTGCCTTCGCCGATTGCAATGAAATCACATACGATCTGCAAAAGTACAAGGACGGCACAGGCTCCAAGGATGCGCATATAGATAGCAGCTTCACCAAAGACATCGCCGCTTGCACCAAGGATATGCAGGATCGGAACATGAAAGAGGAAGATCAGGGCCGCAACGACAATCCCGAATATGATCGCCAGCGCCAATGCGAGTGAAGCCGCACGGGTTGCATCATTTGCATTTCCGTGACCAAGCGCCCGACCAATTTCGGTTGAGGCCGTGATACCCAATCCATGGCCAATGGCACCGACAAGCATGAAGCACGGGATCGAGAGCGTTACACCGGCCATGGCACTGAGCGCATAATGCGAGACGAAAAAAGCGTCGACAACCTGATTTATCGCATTGATCGAAAGCCCCGCCACAGAAGGCAAGGCCAGTCGCAGGATCAAACGCATGATCGCAGGATCATTCAGGTCCGGAAGTTCACGTTTGCGCATCAGGATATATCCTCGTTACGAACAAAGTCCGGAACATAAAGGCGGTCATCAAAGAACCGTTCACGCAGCAGCATCACCAGAAGAGATGTCTTGTGCGGGAAGCGAACCTGTTTGAGACCGGCAAAGCCTGAACGTAAAAGATTGCGGATTTGCTGATCATGACCAGCGTCGGGCTCGCCGACGATCCGCTGGGTGCGAGGATCATCAAGGAACATATAGTGCATCAGTGATGGCAACCATGCTGTAAGGTATTCCTTGCCGCGAAAAGCTTCCTCACCGATTGCAACATGCCAGCCACGATCAAAATCCTCGGCCGTGTAGTGTTCGCCCAGCCGGTCCTCCTGGGCCCAATAGAGTTCGAAATACCCGAAAGGTGCATCATCAAAAAATCCGATAAGCGGTTCTGTCCGGGGATCATTCAGCCGGTTTTCAAGGAAGGCCTGATGCTTCGCTTCCGTGCCAGATTCTTCCCAGAAAACATCTACGCGTGGGTCATTCATCCATTTATGGAAATACCCAAGGTGGCGCGTTGGATCAGCCCGTTCAAAACGGATCGTTTTATTGATCCATGGAATGTAGCGGGAATAGAGCGTCTGGTGCGCGCTTGGTCGACGAACCGGATGGCGACGGCCATTCGTTGAGGTGTAGCGTAGCGGAAAGCTATTCCTTTCAGGATGCTCCAGCCAGTTAAGAGACAGTTGGTATAGGTCACCTGAATAGATGGTATTGTCGCCTGCAGTGTGAGTAATCAATCCACTTCGGGCCATCTGGCTAAGCCAGTCAGGATCAAGTTGATTGGGAAGGCGGATTTCATAGCGTGCCGGATGAACGGCAAAAAGCGCCTCGGCCAAAGCAGCCAAACCATATTGGTCAAGAACACATAAAGTCATACTGGCGATATCATCAAGGACGATCTGATTTGATGTCAGTGTAAAATAAAAGTCGTGATTCTCGTTTTCGCCAGACAGGTGCAGGTGCCCACCTTCGACTACGGAATGCCGCCTGCCCACCTGCTGGAAGTGTTTGATCTGAAATGTTTTCATCGAGGATTGTGTTGGGCTTTCTTGTGTCATGACATTCATGTCCGGGACTCCTTGTTTCCATGGTACCAGCCCATCGGGGCCGATTATCTTGCTCTAGTCCGGACGAGTGAGAGGGCAGGAAGTTCAGTGATCTTTTTTGCGTTTGCGTGCAGAAAAAACTGAATTTACATCCGAACGGATCGTCTCCCCTGCAAATGCAATAATTGCTTTGTCAGCATGGAGACGACCATGAACGGTTCTCAGGCGGTATCTGCCGCTTCTTTTGATTTGGCTACAAAGCCCTTTTCCAAGTCAGACCAGCACTTGATTGCGAATGGATTACCTTGGGCAGAGGCCCCTTGGCCCATGACGGGGTATCCACATGAAGTCATTGACCGTTTTTGCCAAAGCGATCCGGACCGGACAGTCATTCTGGCGACGAACGATGACTGGTCGCGCAAACGTTTGAAGCAAACCTCAGACGCGATTGCACATGCGCTTGTGGCAAGGGGTGTTGGGGTTGGTGACGTTGTTGTTGTTGTTTTGCCGAAGTCAGCGATGGCGATTGCCGCCATTCTGGGGGTCTGGAAGTCGGGTGGTGCGTTTGTTCCGGTGGACCCACTGCATCCCGAAACCCGCAACCGGCATGTGCTATCTGATTGCGGTGCGCGCTTCGCCGTAACCAGCCGCGATGGTTTGGCAAGCTTGGGCAACCATGATCTTGAAGCCGTTCTGGTTGAAGATGTCGGGACAGAGGAAGTCCGGTTTGAAGCTACAACACCGAGTGCAGATCAACTGGCCTATGTCATCTACACATCTGGTTCGACAGGAAAGCCAAAGGGCGTGATGGTTGATCACGGTCCTCTCGTTGATCATTTGAACGCGACTGGTCCGCTTTATCTTATGGATGAAACATCGCGGGAACTGCCATTTCTTCCTTTTTCTTCGGACGGTGGCCACGAACGATGGATTGTCCCGCTGATGGCCGGGGGCAGCATTCTGTTGCCAGATCAGCTTCTCTGGACACCTGAAGACACGGTCGGTGCGATCCGCAATCACGGCGTTACGCATGCATCGTTTGCGACAAGCTACGTTCATGAATTGGCCGGCTGGTTACGAGAAAAGGAACAGACACTTGATCTGACGCTTTGTTCTTTTGGTGGCGAGGCAATGCCAAAAGAAACCTTCAATCGCATCGCTCGTGCGATCAATTCACGCTATCTGATCAATGGTTACGGCCCGACCGAAACGGTGATGACCCCAATGTTATGGCGGGTTAATCAGGATCAGCTTTGTGAGACAGTAACCGCCCCGATCGGGCGTCCGGTTGGTGATCGTTGGGCCTATATCCTTGACGGTGATGGCAATCCGGTTGCCGATGGCGAGATCGGTGAAATCCATCTTGGTGGATATTGTGTGGCACGCGGCTATAACAATTTGCCGGAAAAGACCGACAGCCTTTTTGTTTATGACAAATTTGCGCTTGCCGATGACGCGCGGATGTATCGCACCGGTGATCTGGGGCGTTTCTTGCCAGACGGCATGATCCAGTTTGCCGGACGTGTCGATGATCAGGTCAAAATCCGTGGTCATCGGATTGAACCAGCGGAAATTGAAACTGTCCTGCGCGGGTTTGATGATGTTGCCAACTGCGTGGTTATCGCGGCGGATGTTGCATCCCGGCTTGAACTGATTGCCTATGTGGTTCCGCGATCGGGTGCGTCGGTTGATACCCGGTCAGTTCGTGCGCGCTTGCAGCAGCTTTTACCAAGCTCAATGGTGCCTGGTTACATCATTGAGATGACGATGCTTCCGCTCAATGCCAATCACAAGGTCGACAAGGCACAGCTTCCTCTGCCACGTCGGGAAGGTACGATAACGCTTCCTGCAAATGATGATGAGATCGCTGTGCTTGCGATCTGGAAATCGGCGCTGGGACTGGATGACATTGGCGTTAGCGATAATTTTTTTGAAATCGGGGGAAACTCGATCACCGCTCTTCGGGTGCTGGGAAAGATTCGTGAACAGTTCCCGGATAGAAATGCTGAAATCACGGATCTTTTCAATTTCCCGACAGTCCGAACCTTTCTGACGGCGCTTTTTGAACCGGAATGCAAACCGGGTGCTGACATTGTGCATTTGCAGAAAGGCAGGCCAGAGCAGCCCGTTCTTTATTGTTTTCCGGGGCTTCTGGTCAGCACGCGTGAATATATGAAGCTGGTTAAGAGCCTTGGTGCGGATCAATCGGCTGTGGGGTTCATGTGCCATTCGCTTTCAGACAGTCAGGAACTTGACGTTTCTGTATCAGACATTAGCGCACGCTATGCCGAGATCGTGCATCGCGAGGCCAAAGGACGATCCTGTGCATTTCTTGGCTGGTCGTGGGGAGGCTTGCTTGCCTATGAAGCCGCCCGGATGTTGGGCCGCGATATTGATCTGCGTCTGATCGGTATGGTCGATGTTTGTGACATGGATGATGATTTTGATCTGAATGCCCGACCAAAATTCCAACCGGGGGAGCGTGAGGAGATCGAAAGCAACATTCGCCGCTGGCTACAACAAACCGCAATGCGCGAGGAATGGGAACGCCTTTTGGCGCTGATGGATGATCTTGCCTATGCGCAGTTTGTCCATTTCGTCGGTAAAAGCGAATTTGGCCTTCCGATAGATGGTCCAGGAATTGGGACACGGGAGCACACTTTTTGGGTGCTGATTGATAATGCCCTTGTCTTTCGGCGCCATGAACTTCTTCCTTATGACGCACCAATCGCATCCTGGCTGGCAGGTGATACCGTAAGTCGCAAGCTTGATCTCATTGACTGGCAGGCCCTGTCACGTCGGGCGGAGCAACCAGAACACATTCCTGGCACAGACCATTTGACCATCATTGGTGACCCTGCATTTCACAGACTGTTTGGACGACGTTTGCAACGTGCGTTTGAACAGACAGTCAGCTCCGAATTTTCAGGCAATTAGAAGGACTCAGAAGATGGATAAGCTGGATCTGGTCGGGATCGGGATTGGTCCTTTCAATCTTAGTCTTGCGGCACAACTTGATGACGTTCGCGATGTGAAATATGCATTTCTGGAACAAAAGGCTGAATTTGCCTGGCATCCCGACATGATGCTGCCCGGTGTTGAACTTCAGACATCTTTCCTGAAGGATCTTGTGACCCTTACCAACCCGACAAGCAAATGGTCGTTTCTGTCCTATATGGTCAGCCAGAAACGTATGCTTGATTTCATGAATGCCGATTTTGCAGCCGTACCGCGTCGGGAGTTTGCAGCGTATCTGAAATGGGTTGCGGATCATCTTGGCGGGCTTGTGTTCAATAATGCGGTGCGGGAAGTCGAATTTGACGGCAATGACTTCCAGGTGCGTTCAGACAATGGCACCTATGTGGCGCGCAATCTTGCAATTGGCATCGGAAAGCCTGCTTTTGTGCCCGGTTGGGCACGTCATCTGCCGGTTGAGAAATGTTTCCATACAAGCCAGGCAAAATCGCGATTGCCTGATTTACATGGCAAACGGGTCGCGGTTATCGGCGGTGGTCAGAGCGGGGCGGAGCTTGTGGAGTATCTGCTTGGCGGAAATGACGGGAATGTGGAAGAAGTCCTTTGGCTATCGCGGCGCGATAATTTTGAGCCACTTGATGATACGCCGTTTGTGAATGAATATTTTACCCCCGGATATGCTGATATCTTTGCCAGATTGCACGATAGCCGGAAGCAGGAGCTTATGTCGCGCCAGAAGCTGGCAAGTGACGGGGCTTCGCTTTCGACATTGAAGTCGATCTATCAGCTGATCTATCGGCAAAGATATCTTGATGAGGGTAACGTCATTGCGCGATTGTTGCCGCAACGTGAGGTCTTTCAGGTTCAGCATGATGGGGAAGATTTCAGGATAGCGGCGCGCAACGGCCTTAATCAGGATGTTGAATTCTTCCATGTCGATGCATTGATCCTTGCAACAGGATATGAAACGGCCTTGCCGGAATTCATGGCACCATTGCGTGCACGTCTTGAAGAAGGTGTGTCTGGTGCCTACCGGCTTGATGCGGATTTTCGTGCCTGTTGGGATGGCCCGGCTGATCGTAGCATCTTCGTTCAAAATGCCGGGCGTATTGATCTGGGAATCTTTGAACCACAGCTCAGCCTGATGGCATGGCGCAGTGCGAAGATCGTCAATGCACTGATGGGGCAGAATGTGTTCGATCTCGATCAAAACCGGCCAATTGTCGATTGGGTTGCAGATGGGACGCATGTGGCAGATGGCGCTGTGGTTCAGGCGTGGGGATAGTATGGTGTGATAATTGATCGGCAAGCGGCCGGGACAAATATTTTTTATCCCGGCTGCCGATCCTCCTTACCAATCAGGCGGGACGCAACAGTTCGGCATTTTGCAGGGCCTTGCGACAACTTTGATCGGCCAGATGAATATAGGCGCAGACAGATGCCTTTGAAACGCCGATATCTCTGGCAATGACGTTTTGCGCATACCCATCGACACGGTGGCGATAAAAAGCATTGCGAACATGGGGCGGCAGTTCCTGCAAGGTGTGTTCAATGACGCGCAGGGCCTGACATCCGCTTAGTCGTGCTTCCGGACAATTGGCAGTACCTGCCGGGCAGAACTCGGTTTGGTCGCTGCCTGAAAACAGGCTGCGTTCAAATGTCATCTGCCGCACCTTGTCAATGGCCATGTTGCGTACAATGCGGGTGATAAATGCACTTGGCGTGGAGACTTCCTCGTCAATCTGTATAGTTAGAAGTTTGGCATATGTGTCCTGAACAATATCATCTGCAAGATGTGGGCATTTGACGATGGATTGGGCAATGCGACGCAACTTTCCTTCAATGTCCCGGGTTTTGATCAGCAGTTCGTGTCTCTGTTTGTGCTCAAAGGATTTCGGCTCAAGTCGGTTTGATAGGTGCATTTTCCAATAGTCTCCATTGGTTTGCTCATAAGTGAAATTAATAGTCACTTGCAAGTTTGGGACGTGGCTTTGCACTCTCCGTGAGGTCGATACATCTTTTGTTTTTTGAGCAGGGCCTGATGGTGCTCCAAACCCGCCTCATGATTCATGAGACGGGATTTCTGATCGCTTTCAGTAAGGAAAACTGCGTGTCCGGAAAGTGAACGCAGTTATGCAAGGGGCTTGTGGAATTTCTAGAGTTTTGCGAGCGGGCAGGTGGGGCAGATTTCGACACTGGTGAGCAAATACCGCAGGCAACAGACACGCCTGGAAAGGCTGCCATCTTCTGATTGTTTGGTGCTGTATGGATTTGCCAGAGGGTTGCGCATATCGTCGGGGCGTTTTGCGTCACTGATCAGCGGTACAAGCGAGATACGGCTGTCCTTGAGAACGTGTTTTTCGACATAGGCAATTACCACCCCAACATTTGACCAGAATACTTTGGGGGAAACCTTTGATGAGGTTGAAAGCGACATAATCAGAGGGGTGAGATGCATGGATATCAAATTATCAAAATGTACCCATGGACAAGGTGCAACAGGATCGGTAACCGTTTGGCGAACGTACCCGTCGGTTAAATCAAAGCCAACCGGGCAATTGACGTCATCTGACTTCATGCTGACAAAGCCAGCCTGAAACGGCAGTACTACTTCACCCCCGGAACCCATGACCAGCATAGGCGATAGAAGAAGCCCGAAATACCACTGTGACCACATCGAAACCGCGGCACGACGATCATCATTGGGATATTTCATCTTGCAATAGTGATCCAGCAGCGGGGAAAGGCATTCGGGATCATGCAAGTCAAAACAGTCAATACCGGCCTTGGCGTCGGCAGTAACGTGATGACGTTCGCCGAGCCCCTGATAGGGGCCCTGAAAAACCTGAGCCTTGATTTCCGAAAGCAGTTTGCTTTCTGTCCCGTTGATGGAGGGCTGCCGCGGCGGCAGGTTCGATTGATTGTGTGGTGCTGACATCATGATGAGGTTTGTCCGATACGCATAAGCAGCCAAACCAGAACCGGTCCGGCAATGATCGCAGCCATCAGGCCAGCAGGTATTTCCCACGGAAAGAACAACATCCGTCCAAGCCAATCGGCACTCACCATCAGGGCGGCACCGATAAAAGCAGCTCCGATACTATGTGAAAGCGCGTGGCGGAACCCGGCTAATCGCGCAAGATGTGGGGCAATCAAGCCGGCAAAGCTGAGCGGCCCTACCAGCAATGTTGCCGCGGCCGTCAGAATGGCAGCGAACAGCAACATGCTGCCACGTGACACCGACAGGTCCACACCCATCGACTTTGTGGTGATGGGGCCTAGCGGAAATAGATTAAGCCAGCGTGCAAGCGCAGGCAGGATTGGCAGGGCGGTAACAGCAACGATTGCAAGAATAGTGGCACGGTCGAAGCCCAGCCCGTAAGTGGACCCCGAACTCCAGGCCAGAAGGCGTGCGGCACGTGGATCGCCACCTGCCATCAGGAATGCAATGAAACCATCAAATAATGCTCCGATTGCAATTCCGGCAATGAGAATGCGCTCCGGTGCATATCCCGATTTCCGCGTCAGGACAAAAATCGCAACCAGTGTCACGAATGCGCCAATTGCGGCCCCGGAAATCTGAAGCCATGTAGATGGTGCATCAATCGCAAAGATGATGGCGATCATGCCAATTGCCGCCCCGGCACTAACACCGAGACTTTCGGGGCTGGCCATCGGGTTTGCTGTCATGCGCTGCAAGACGGTTCCGGCAATTGCCAGCATTGTTCCAGCCGCGATTGCCCCCAAAATGCGCGGGCCACGCCATGGCCAGACAGTTTGCAGATCATTTGTCCATTGAAGTTGCCAGAACCCATTTACGTCACGTCCTATGAATATCGCACCCGCAATGGCCAGCAGGACACAAGTTCCAAGGATCATTCTGCTTTGCCGAAGGCTCCTATCCTTCGTCGGGATTGCTGTTGTGCTGCGTGATGGTGGGGAATTGGCACGTAGTTGCCTTATGAGAATAATCAGTAATGGCCCGCCGAAAACACCGGTCAAGGCCCCTGCAGGAACAAGAGTTCCGAGATGACCCGAAAGGACCTGTACTCCTTGGTCGGCGGCACAAAGCAGTAGAGCTCCAAACAGTGCAGATGCGATCAGTTTGTGGCGCAGGCGTCTTATACCGATCATGCGTGTGATTGCGGGACCGGCCAAGCCAACAAAACCGACAATACCAACTGCGGCAACGGTAACTGCCGTCAGCCAGCAGCCGATCAGGAGGCACAGCATACGCAGTCGGGCCGGTGATGCACCAAGGGCCGTTGCCTGATGATCATTCAGGTTCAGCATCTCAAGCGGGCGGGTCAGCATAATTGCAACGACCATCCCGATCGCGACTTTGATGGTCAGCGGATTCAAAATGTACCAGCCATCCTGAGTAAGATCACCGCTGCCCCAGATAAACAGGCTTTTGAGCCATTCATGATGAATGATTGCAAGGGCGGTGGTCACAGCCCCGCAATAAAGCCCAATGATCATACCCGTCAGGATCACCACCAACGGCGAGAAACCGCTACGTCGGGCCAAGGCAAAAACCAACATACCGACCACTAAAGCACCCAGCAGGGCAATGATATCGTGGCCAATGACAAGTGCGCCGGGAACATACAGTGTTGCCAGTGTCAGAAACAGTTTTGCCCCACCAGCAAGGCCAAGTGTGGACGGTGACGCTAACGGGTTTTTGAGTGTGTGCTGAAACAGTGCACCGGCCGTCGCCAAACCTGCACCGGCGACAAAGGAGATCAAAAACCTTGGCACCCAGCCATGGGTTAGCAACAAGGATTGTGTACCCGACGCAGATGCAAGATCGAAAATTATTGCAGGGTTCAGGCTTCCCGTTTCGATATGCAGTGAAAGGGCGCTTAGCAGCAAAGCTGCAATGAAAATCGTCGTCGGTATGGTGCCCAGATATGCGGGGTGGTTACGCAATGTTGTTGTCATGATGATGTCGCCTCGGCATTCTCCGGCGTGGCTTGGGTAAGCGACTTTGCCAGCAGGTCGGCAAAACGACCGGCGGCAAACAGGCCACCAAATGTTGCAATCGGGGGCATCCTGATCAGCCCGTAGCGTTTGATCGGTGGAAGTTCGGAAAGAATGGGACTGTGATCAATTGCCCGGTCAACATTGTCAGGCACCGGTTCGATGGCAATCATTGCGGCATCGGTATATTGCGCGACCTGATCAATCGAAACGGTCGCAAACCCCCAATGATTGGTTGGGCCAGTCCAGGCATTCTGGATGGGGAGTTGCGCAATAACATCCTGCATCAGACTGTTTTGGCCAAATACGCGCATGTGTCTGGGGGACAGCATGCTGGTAATCAAAACCGAACGGGCTTTTGGAGTTGAAAGTTGTCGGGCAGCATGTTCAATTCGCGCAGCTGTATCAGCAACCAGTCTATCGGCGGCGTTCGGGTGACCGGTGACGTCGCCAATTTTGCGTGCTGCGGTAACCGCATTTGAAAACGGGGTTTTGCTGCTGCTGTAAATGTCGATTTTTTCAATCGGTGCCAGATCACGTAGGCTGGCATATTGGTTTGCATAGAAGCTGCTGGTCAGGATCAGATCAGGTTTAAGCTGTGCCAGACGTTCAAGGCTTGGCTGGAAACGTGCGCCAAGGTTAATGACCCTATCTGGAACAGCCGGTTCCTGCACCCATGCCTGATAACCCGGAATATCGGCCATCGCTAACGGAACAATCCCCATCGCCAGTGCCGTTTCGCTGATTGCGCCGTCTGCGATCACGATGCGTTTGGGAACTGCCGCCGATGTGGTTTCTGCCATCAGGCCGGATAAAGCGTAACCGCATCCTGATATAATCGATGCCTGCGTGACAAGGCGCAGGAATGATCTGCGTGAATATAAAGGGATTGGTTTATGCATTGAAATTCGTCCCGTCACACATTGGCCAAGGCAACAGGATGCCCATTGGTTGGATGGGGCTGGACAAGCATGTCGATGCCGAAAATATCGCGCAGAATATTGGGCTGCATAATGGTTTGAGGGGATGCATCCGCAATCAGATGGCCATTTTTCAAGGCAACGATTTGATCGGCAAAGCGCGCAGCCAGATTGATATCGTGCAAAACGGCGATGATGCACAAGCCATCTTGCTTGCTGAGTTCTTCAAGCAAAAGCAGGATTTCATATTGATGGGCAAGGTCGAGTGCTGAAATTGGCTCGTCCAGAAGCAGGCAAGGTGCCTGCTGGGCCAGCGTGACTGCGATCCATGCACGTTGCCGTTCTCCACCAGACAGGGTGTGGACAGCACGTTGACGTAATGATTCCAGCCCGGTCAGAGCAATGGCACGTTCGATTGCTTGTTTGTCGTGGTCCTGTAATCGCCCGAATGGTCCGTGCCAGGGATACCGTCCCAGAGCGACCAGTTCCTCGACGGTGTAATCCGCGCCGTCGCCGGGATCTTGTGCCAGATAGGCAACATTTTTTGCAAATTCGCGTGTGCCAAAGCTTGCAATATTTTCGCCATCAAGGGTGACGGTCCCCCCCGATGGTTTGTTCAGCCCAGCCAGCATTTTAAGGGCCGTCGATTTACCAGAACCGTTATGGCCTACAATCGCGGTCAGGCTGCGCGCCCGAAATGTGACGGAGACTTCCTTAAGAAGGATTGAGCCCTCTGATGTTTGGAAATGGGTGTCCTGCATGGCAAGAACGGCGGGGCGATCAGACAAATCCATGGCGATGAACCAGTTTCTTGGAAACGCAGAAAATCCGCGTTGGACGCGGATTGCGGAAAACGGACCCGGGGCGCGGTATTGCGCCCCGGGATGCGTGGTTACCAGTCGTATTTTAACGTTGCTGCAATGGTCTGCCCCTCGTTCTGGTAGCAGTATCCGTTGTTGCAAATGTCGGCTTTGTTGTCGGCGAGGTTGGTGCCGTTGATGGCGAGTGTCAGGCCTTCAAGCTTGTCGCTGACCGCACCGAAATCATATCGGATTGCGACATCAAGCAGTGTGTAAGACTTGTTCTTGCTGGTGTTGGTATAGTTGGCATAGCTTGAGTCGATGTAGCGAACGCCAACGCCAAGTCCGAAGCCACTCAGTGGTCCGTTCTGGAAAGTGTAATCCACCCAGGTCGATGCGGTTTTTTCCGGCGTTACGAGCGGCGTGTTGCCACGGTAGGAGCCTTTGACGATCTTGGCATTGTTATAGGCAAAGTTTGCAACAAGGCTCAGGCTTTCGGTCACATTTGCCTTGCCTTCGATTTCAAGCCCGCGTGATTCAAGTTTGCCGATAGGCTCATAATACGAACCAATTGTGGCACTGTAGCCTGCATAGCGGGCAACATTGTCCTCGGTCAGCCGATAGGCAGATACGGTGACTAAACTATCGAACCCGATTGGTTCGTATTTGACGCCAACTTCATATTGTTCACCTTCGGTCGGGGTGAGCATCTTGCCGTTGATATCCTGACTGGTGCTTGGCAGGAATGAAGTGCCCCAACTGACATAGGGCGATACACCGTTATCGAACGCGTAAAGTGCGCTGGCATTAAAAGTCGTTGCGGTGTTGTAGTCTGTTGAGCCGGTATTTGTCAGGCGGCTGATGCGTTTGCGCTCTGCATAGTCGAAACGAACGCCGCCATTGAAATGCCAGTTCCCGTATTCCAGCTGATCCTGAACATAGACGCCTGTCTGGTTATAAGTAACATCATCCAATGTCGTGTAGGCAGGCGTGCTGCCGGAAATTGATCTGTTTGGGTCATCAAGATAGAAGCTGTAGTCGCTCAGCACCGCACTTGAACCAAATCGATAATCGGATTTCGAGTACATTAAATCCAGACCGGTCAGCAATTCATGAGAAACCTCTCCGGTTTCAAAGCTGGTAATTGCCTGATTGTCGACCTGTGCGCTCCAGAGCGTTTCCTGGACGGCCTGCGCCACGCGTCGATATTCGTTGGCGTCAGAAGGATTCCAGCCAGCCCCGGCAACGCCCCCGGTGAGATAGCGGGCCGTGAGGTCAAAATAACCAAATCGGGTGTTTTGAGCCAGGGTGACCGGCACGGAGTTCAGATGGTGGGTGAGTTCATAGCCGACCTGAAACTGATCTTGCTTCTGATAGTCGTAATCTGCGTCACTGGTACGATAGTCAAGGACTTCGCCATTCAGGTTCAGCAATGTCGCAGATGCGTCCGTCTCGTCATGTTGTAAAAGGGTATAAACGGTCAGGTCCGTGTTCTCATTGGGTTGCCAGCGAATGGTTGGCGAGAACATCTGGCGATCATCCTGGATGTCATTGCTTGTTTCGCCATAACGCGCCATGCCGACAAATCGCGAAGCCCATTCGCCATTCTCGCTGATATCCAGATTGTAGTCGAAACCACCTTCATAGGATTCCGTGTCGGTGAAACGTCCATAGACGTTGTTTTTGGCATCTTTGTGCGGGCGTTTGGTGACGCTATTTAGCAAGCCGCCGGGTGTCGTCTGACCATATAGTGCCGCCGTTGGTCCCTTCACGATCTCAAGCTGTTCAAGGCTATAAGGTTCGGTTCTGAAGGTTGCGTAAACGCCGGTCATCTGCCGCAGACCGTCGCGATAATCGCCATAGATATGAACCGGATAGCCACGGACATAGACCTGATCGAAGCGTGGATCATAGCCGTAATTATTGGTTGCGACACCTGCGGTATAGGCGACTGCATCCTCAATGCTGGCGACTGCGCGGTCTTCAATTTCCTGTTCGGTCACGACCGAGATGCTTTTGGCGGTTTCGATCAGGGGAGTGCTGGTTTTGGTTCCCGAACTGCTGGTTGTTGCGACGTAACCATGCGCCAGTTCGCTTGAGCTTTGTGCATTTGCTTCGACATAGACCGGATCAACAACAGTCGACGCATCAACATCGGAAGTTTCCATCTTTGACAGGGAAACAGTGCTCTCGCCCGTGAACCGATAGGTCATACCGCTACCCAGCAGCAGGACTTTAAGTGCATCAGAAGGCGTGTAACTGCCTTCCAGTTCCGAACTTTGCAAACCGTCGACACGGTCCAGATCGTAGAACAATTGCAAATTTGCCTGATCGGCAAAAGTCAACAGCGCCTGATTAAGGTCCTGTGACGGGATTGAAAATTCCATCGGTGTTGCGCTGCTCGCCGACGTTTTGTCCTGTTGTGCTTTCGCCGTGGCTGGAACCCCCGTAACGATCAACCCGGCAGCAAGTGCAAACAAACTTGCACCACATATCAACTGATATGCCAAACCTTTTACCAACCGGGCTTTGCCGGCTTTATTTACCTGCATTATGCAGACCCCCATCTTCGATATTTTCTTAATAACGCAAATGATTTGCATTTGCTGATGTTAGGTGAGACGGGATTTGCATTCTGATTCAGTAAGATAAATTTCTATTTTTTTGTTTTTCTTCAGGAGGAAGGTCGGGAAATGGCCGAAATGCGGCTTTTCCGGGAGACTGGGCGTCCGATTTAGTAAAGGAATGTCAGCAGCGGTGTGATGGAAACCTTGCGGATAGACAGCTCTGTCGCAATCAGGTCCAGCCCGATTTGTGGATCGCTCATGTCGAAAACACCACTGACAAGCTTCCGTGCAACGGCTTCATTGGCGATCAGGATTTTTCCATGCTGATAGCGGGAAAACTCGGCAACCACTTCACGCAAGGCAACCCGGTCAAAGATCAGCTTGCCCTTTTGCCAACTCAGAACACGGTCCGAATTGACGGGATAGATATCTTCAAGTGAATATCGGCTGTATCTGACAGCCTCATTGGGGCTCAGAACGAGCGATTTTGTGGGGCGCGCGCCGTTTGTCAGGCTGACTTTCACGTTGTGTTGCAATACGGAGACCGACGCATAATCATCGAATTTGTCGATGACAAAACGGGTCCCTAAAGCGCGTGCGATACCGTCGCCGGTGGACACGACGAAGGGACGATCACCGGCATTCTCCATCGGAACTGCCTGAAAGTCGACGAGGCCGGTCAAAATTTCGATCCGTCGTTCCTGTTCACTGAATTTGACGTCAATGGCGCTATCGGGGCCAAGTGTTATCTTGCTGCCATCGTCAAGGGTGATCGTTCTGATTTCGCCAGGTGCAGTATGATAATCTGCCCCCCAGACCAAAGCCGGATCACCCATCAGCACCCTGCCGGAAAACAGTGCGATGAGCAGACAGGCTGCCATCGCAATCGCAGCCCATTTTCCGATACCCGGGCGAGGCGGTTTTTTGCCTTTGCCTGTAATTACCGTAAATGGCCGGATTTGCGTGTTCTGCTTGTCGGTCTCATGTATAGAGCGCTGCGCCGCATTTACGTCGTCAGAAAACAGACTGGCATCCATCATCGCAAGTGCGTGATTGGCATCGGCGAATGCTTGCTGGTGGGAATGGGATTGTGCAAGCCAGGCATCAAGAGCTTTGTGTTCTGCATCATTCAGGCCGCCGTCAATCATCCGCGCAACCCAGTTGGCGGCACAAAGATCAATGCTTTCCTGCGTCTGTTGCGTTTGATTCACGTTACTGATCCGCGCCCGAAAATCGCTGTTTCATTTGGTCCATAACTTTAGGACGTTCAAAGTACAAGAAAAGGCTAAAAAATTTTGCACCAGATCACACGCCTTTCTTGCCCAGCCGTGCCATGACGTGGGCAATGGCACGGGCAATATGCTTTTGGACCGAACTGTCGGAGATACCAAGTCTCTCGGCAGCCTGATGATAGGTAAGCCCATCTACGCGCACCAGCACGAAGATATTGCGCGTCCTTTCGGGAAGTTCATCAAGGGCACGTCGCACGAAATCAAGTTCAGACTGATCGCCGACAATTTGTTCTGGCGAGGGAGCATTGTGAGGGATCGTTCCCAGATTGCTGTCATCAGCCCTATTCACCGGGTTACGCTTTTGTGCGCGAACATGGTCCACGGCAAGATTGTGGGCAACCCGATACAGGTAGGAGCGTACATGCGTCACATCATTCGATTTATTCTGCCGGGCGTGTTCGGTAACCCGCAGGAATGTTTCCTGTGTCAAATCCACAGCAATATCAGCGTCGCGCAACAGGCGAGTGAGATAAATCTGCAATTCCCTTTGATGGGAAAGGAATAGCGTTTTGATGTCGGTTATTGCCAAACCGAAAACCTGACTCTAATGATCCGATACTTGTTGAGTTATCAAAAATAATACTCATTCGCAATTAAATTGGGCCGCGTAACGGTTTAAAGAATGTGAAATATGCTGTTAGATCGCTGTTCTGCTGATCAATCCACGCCCTTCAAGCAGAAGAAAACGAGCAATAACTTATTCATTCTGCAGCATTAAATCCGTGCCATACGACAATTCCCTTTTCTAAGGGCAACCAGATTTCAATTGTCAATTTCAGGCGTACGAATTGGGGGCAGCCCTGGGGCATATATAAAGTTTTTCAGATTTTTCGAAAAAAGTTCTTGATTTGTTCTTTTATTTGTGGCATAAGAGACAAAGTCAACGGGAGAAAAGCACCCGGACCGAAACCCGCGCGGCCTTGAGCTTCGCGGGTTTTTGCATTTGGGGCTGGATGAAAGAGGTGATCAGGATGATGCGGCAAAGAGACGGACAGAGACACGGGCAGGGCGGCGAGGTGACCCGCAGGATATGGGGCGGCGGATGGCGGAGCCATTACGGCGGGATTCTGCCCAAGGACTAAGGGGACTAACCCGGTCATTTGTCATGACGGGAGAGGTGCGTCTTGTTGGAAAAGGAGCGTTAGATTTGCCGGGAGTGGCAGTAATGGCAGCAGCGGGCAGCGGTGATCTGTGACCCGTCGATGGTGGACCAGTGGGGGCCGTGCGCCCGAAGTGTGTCCGGGCTCCATCGGTAGCGGGAAGTGTTGCCATTGCCGGAGGTGATAGGAGCGTGCCGTGAAGCCGATGCGGCATGTTTTTGAGGTTGGGGGAGGCACGGGGTCTGCCCGGACTTCCGGGAGGCGGGCGTTTCGGTTTTGGGTTGTGTGTTCTGCTGTCGCATCGGCTATCGCTTGGCGGTGGCCCGGATGTCTTGGTCATGTTTCCGGCGGTAAAGATCATTGACCGAGGTGTCATTCGCAGCGTCAGTCCCAGGCTAGGGCCAGCGTGGCCGAGAGCCTGTGATCTTTCTGTGTTCCGGGCCGGGGCGGGTAAACGGATCAGATTTGTTCAGGGCCAGCAGCAATAACGTTTTCTTCGCTCATGCCGCGTCGCCAATCTGATCGATCTCGAGATTTCAAAGATGGGGATTGTCTCCTCCGATACCGCCGTATTTGGCTTTGTTCTTTTAAAATGTGGCTTCCGAGATGCCATGACGACGGCAAACATCCGCTGTCTTCTGCCCGGATTCCTGCTCCCGGGTCATCCCGATGATTTGCTCTTCCGTGAACCGTGATCGTTTCATATCGTCTGTTTTCTTCGTTAAGACAGACCTACTCATTTCTGGGCGAATTTTAAGGGCTCAGGTCAAACCCATTCTGCTTCAGAGTCTTTTCTAATCAGTCTCTTAGCTGAAAGTATGGGGTCAAGATATACGTGGTCGGGTATTGATGCCGTTTTGCAAGGTGGCATGCGCTGTTGAGATGCCTTGGTGCACTTGCGAGTCAGCGCCTCAACGGTTTGAAATGGGTTAAGGCTATCACTCAGGAAGGTCGTGCTAGCCCACTCTGCCTTATCCGCCGTTGGTGACAAGTTGTTGCCGCGGACCAAGGCAAAGGCAATACGTGTAAATGGTAGAAAAAACACGAACATCATAGAAAATGTTCGTGCCTCTCAATGCATAAGGTTGCCGTTTCGGCGGCCTTTTTCATGACAGGCACAAAATTTAAATCTGCTGCGAAATCCGGGAAAACAGCCATTTATCGTGTGGCATTGGCAGTTCTCGAAAAAAAAACAACAGAAGCGTCGCCAGTTTTATCGCCTGCACGCGTGGATATGAATACCGGCCCGATTTTGGGTCGGTTGGCAGGTATGTCACTTCCATTCTTCCATATAGGAGATCGCGAAAATGGCGAGCATTAACACGAATATGTCGGCGACCCTTGCGGTGTCGAACCTCAACAAGACCACCGATGAAATGACTTCCGTTTTGACGGCGATGTCGAGCGGCAAGTCCATCAACTCTGCATCGGACGATGCGGCGGGTCTTGCCGTTTATACTGCAATGTCTGTTGATTATGCGGCATGGGAACAGGCGGGTGATAACGCCGAAGTTGCCACGGCTATTTTGGAGACTGCCGACGGTGGCCTTGCCGAAATCGCCGATATTCTGGAACGTATGTATGAGCTGGCCTCAGAGGCGTCGTCTGGTTCTGTGACGGATACGGAACGTGCATATCTGGATGATGAATACGGGCAGTTGTCATCACAGATCGATTCCATCGTTGCGTCCACGACGTATTTCGATACGGCATTGCTTGATGGTGCGTATGATGAAAGCTTTGTTGTTTCAGCCGACTCAACAGTTGCTGCGATTTCCGTGACCCTGGCCCAGGATTATGACGCGGCCGGTCTTGGTATTGCGGCTGATGTGACCAGTTCCACAAACGCGACCACCGCACTTGGGGAAATCGAAGCTGCCATCGAACTGGTTTCGTCTGGCCGTGCAAACATCGGTGCGCTTGAGTCGCGCTTCGATTATGCCGCGAGCAATATCGAAACCGCTCAGACCAACCTTGAAGCAGCGATGAGCGTTTACATGGACGCCGATATCGCCCAGCTGAGCGCGGATCAAACCGAGTTGGGTGTCAAAATGGACTCTGCCATTCAGGCACTGTCAGTTTCCAATGACAATCTCGAGAAGCTCTCGCGGTTGCTGAGCTAACTCGTTGCAGGACCGCCTGGTCTTAGAGCCGCCGGGTGGTCCTGTTTCTTCTGGTATCGTGTGACAAGGGAGGGCTGAATGTCGACAGTGAACTCATCTACGTCGTCAAGCTATGTATCGTCGTCCTACGTTTCAGGTCTGACAGACCTTAATACCGCAGAGTTGGTTGAAGACGCCTATAACGCCAAGATGGAAGTTGCCGACACCATCGAGACAGAGGTTGACGAGCTTGAACTTGAAATTGCGGCGTTTGAAGATTTGCAGGATCTGCTTGAGGCGCTGGAAGATGCGGCAGAGGCCCTGACCGCCTCGGCCGAGCTTGACAGTTTGCGCGATGATGTCTGGGTTGGAAAATCGGCCTATCTGTCATCGTCGGATGCCAACACCACCGCATCGGATGTACTGGGTGTTTTGGTTGATGACGAGGCCGCGGTTGGTAGTTACACGATTGAAATCAAACAGATGGCAACCGCCCACAAGCTGGGTGGGGATACCTATGCCGATGCTTCATCGGCTGCTGGTTTGTCGGGCACCCTCAATCTTGTGGCCGGGGATGATTATACCGCAACGGATATCGAGATATCCGATGACATGTCGCTTGACGATATTGCCGATGCCATTAATGACCAGAGTAGTGCAACCGGGGTACGTGCCAGTGTGCTTCAGGTTTCCGATGATGAATATATGCTGGTGCTATCGGCTATTGATACCGGGCAGGAGATCACCTTTGATACCGATGGAGCAGACACGACGCTGGCTGCGTCTTTGGGGTTTGTCAATGACGATGGCGGTTATGCGAACGAGCTGGTGGCAGCTGATCAGGCGATTTTCTCCGTCGACGGGGTAGAGGTAACCCGCAGCAGCAATACGGTTGATGACGTGATTGATGGTGTGACGCTTTATCTGTATGCGGAGGAAGAAGGTACCGAGATTACGCTTGAAATTGATGAGGACGCGAGTTCGGTCTATGACGCGATTGAGGCTTTTGTCGACGCCTATAACGAGTTGCGCAGCTTTGTCATCACCAATCAATCCTATGAAGCCGGTCAGGGCGCGGATGAGGATGCGGTTTTGTTTGGTGATTCATTACTGAGTTCTGTTGTTTCATCGGTATATGACGCGCTTTCCTTCAAGGAAGATAGCGACACATATGCGACCTTGTCGTCGATTGGCATCACGTTTGATGAGAGCAATTATCTGGTCATTGATACCGAGACGCTTGAAGACGCGTTGGTGTCGAATTTTGACGATATTGCCGATCTGTTTTCTCTTTCCATCGATACCGGTTCCGACAATCTGTTGGTGTCGGAAGCCGACGGTTCCTATACGGGCACGTTCACGATCGATATCGAGGTAGATGTCGATGGCAACATGACCTCGGCTAGTGTTGGCGGCGATTCCAGTCTTTTTACGATCAGTGGCAACAAGATCATCGGGGTCGCAGGTTCGGCGTTCGAGGGGGTCGAACTGTATTTTGGCGGTGATAGTTCTGAAAGCGTCGATGTCACGATTTCAAGCGGCCTTGCCAATGAAATGGTTACCGCGCTCGACAAATATACCAACAGTTCGGACGGCCTGATTTCCGCCCGTATCGAGCGGTTGGAAGAACAAACCACCAATCTTGAGGATGAAATCGAAGATGTTACGGCCGACGCAGAAGAATATGCCGAGAAACTGACGGAACGTTATTCGGCTCTTGAGACCAAGATGTATCAGCTTCAACTGCTGCGTGAACAACTTGAAGCCTTGTGGGGTGAAGATGACTAAGAATTCACAGGCGACTGCACAACAGGCTTATCGTTTTGCCGGTGCCAGCGCACAATACAACAATGCATTGCGCACGACGTCACCCCTTGCGATGATGGTGATCGCCATTACCCGTACGCGCCAGCATTTGCGGGCGGCGAAACAACATCGCGAAGAAAAGCGTTTCGATCTTGAACGTCAGGAAAAGTCAATTGTCGTCAATCGATTGCGGGCTTTGCAGGCAATCGTCTCGCCGAAATCGGCCCCTGAATTGTCTCGTGATCTGTATGCGTTCTATGCGCGCATGATCAAACTTCTGGCTCGAAACGGGCGGAAAACACCGCTTGAGGAACGTTACGAAATCGTGGACCGGAACCTCGAAACACTGGCAAAACAGTGGGAGAGTTTCAAATCGGTAAATTCGCAGGCCGCTGGACCGCAACAGGTTCGTGGAACACGTCATATCGTGGAACAGGTGTTGTGAGGGGCAGTTGAGTGTAGGCATCCGTCGCGAAATGACAACGGGATCGCAAGCCTCCGAGGCGGCAAGACAGAATGCCACCCTGTCGGAACTTGCTGATCAGGATCTTGTGGCCCTGATGGTTCGGGGTGACAAGCACGCCTATCGCGTGCTTGTCGAGCGATACTATCGCGGGATTATCGGGATTGCGCGGCGTATGGGCCTTACAGGCAGTGACGCGGAAGATGTGGCGCAGGATGTTTTCGTCCGGGTATGGTTGCATCGGGAAAAATGGCGTCCGGAAGGAGCCACCTTCAAAACCTGGTTGTATCGGGTTGCGGTAAACCGGGTGATTGATCTGAAACGCAAGCCGCAATTCGTCGATGGCAGTGATCTTGAAAACGTGCCTGATGAGGCGATTTCACCAGTTGAACAGCTGGCACAACATCAGGAATTCAGGCGGCTTCGAACTGCGATCAAGCTGTTGTCTGAGCAACAACAAATTGCCATCAATCTGTTTTATGATCGCGAACTGTCCAATCAAGAAGCGGCTGCTATTATGGGGGTTTCCGTCAATGCGATGGAATCATTGTTAAAAAGGGCACGAAAGCGACTGCGTGAAGAGTTGAAAGCAATGGGATAGATCGTTAACTTCAGTTGCGTTCGAACAGGTAGGTTCGTCCTAGGAAAAAGCGGTGTGCTGTGAAGATCGAGAAATTTGAAGAATTGCTGGATCAGTACGGGTGGGACATTACATCCTGGCCGGAGCCGCTTCGCCATGAGGCCAACATTCTTGTTGCCCGGAATGATGAAGCAGCAGAATTGCTGAAATCCCTGAAATCTGTTGAAGATTTGCTGGCCGATGATCCCTTGCCGTTGGGCAAACATCGTGCGATTGACGATATTTTTGCGGTGATTGAGGCAGAAGAAAATGCGGCAGAGCCGCGACGCCATGACGCGAAAAGCGATGTCTTTTCCTTTAACGACGCGCGCCGCGGAAGTGGTGCAGAGCTTCGGGTGGCGGAACATCAGGGTGATTCTGTTCAACAGCGTCAGACTTATCCGTCCGAAAGGACCGCCAATCCGGTTGGTAGCGTGACAGGACCAACTGACCCGGCTCTTGCAATATCAGGTATCCGGGTGAAGTCATCGCGGGCATTGTTGCGGTATTCAGCGACCTTTGCTTCTGCCTTCGGGATGGTGCTTTGTGTGATGTTCGGTTTTGTGGTCGGCGTTGTGTTTACGTCCGAACAGGAAATCCAAACCAACGCCCAAGCAATCGAAATGCCGATGATGCAAGCTCTGGAAAATCATGTTTTTGATGAGGCCTCGCAAGGCATGGGAATCGGTTCGAATGGTGCAAACACGCAAACAGGGCGGGAATGATGATTTTAGATGATCGTCGCAAGCCTGATGCCACCCGAAGGTTCTTGTGGGCATCGCTTGCTTTGAATCTGTTCCTGATTGGGACAATTGCGGGAAGTATTGCCGCGGGTAGTACGATCCTCCACAGCTTTCTGGGGGGCTCGCCGCCGATGATTGGTCCGGACAATGGCCCGCCGCCGCCGGTTCGCATGCTTTCAGAAGTACGCGAGAAGCTGAGCCCGGAAGGAAAGGCCATTTTTGACGCCGAGTTCGCGCCGGTGATGGAAGATTTGATGAAACGTCGTGATGACCTGAAAAAGTTCAGAGAACTGCGCGAGGTTTTGCTGCGCGACGATGCAACGGATGCCGAAATCCGTGGCGTTTTTGAAAAAATGAAGAACGGTATCGGGGATGATTTTGGTCGTATACTTACGCACATGGCCAATGTCGCGGTCCAGCTGTCACCCGAAGATCGCGCAGAACTGGCATTGCATCGTCCTGGACCGCCACCGCCGCCGCAGTAACTTTTGCCGGGAACGAGCCTAAGATGGAAAGGAGTGCAAATGCGCTCCTTTTTTTGTTTTTGGATTTATTTTCTAAAAAAGTGAATTTGCTACGCCAGTTTTTCCGTCCGTCAGCGTGAAACGAACATAAGACCCGTTCAATGTTCGCTTCATGGAGGCGGTGATGAGTTACCTCAGCGGCCTGACATACGATAGCCTGACGGCTTCGACGACCTCGTCGTCAAGCACATCGACTTCGTCGAGTACGAGCGAGAGCTCGACCTACGAAACCTATATGACGCTGTTGCTGACGACACTTCAGAATCAGGATCCGACCGATCCGGAAGATGTCTCGGATATTACCGATCAGCTTGCCACCTTTGAACAGCTTGAACTGTCTGAGCAGAATAATGCGTTGTTGTCCGATTTGTCGGCTTCGCTGACGGCTTTGCAAGGGGTTGTCGATAACAGTGCGGCACAGTCCTATCTGGGGACTGATATCGTTGCTGTCGGGGATACTGCTCCGCTCGAAGGTGGTGAGGCCGAATGGTATTTCGTCCTTGATGATGATGCCTCGAATGTCAGCATCGAAATTACCGATGAAGACGGCAATGTTGTCTATGAGACGACGGTGACCGGTGCCGAGGGTGCGAATAATTTCACATGGGACGGGGTGACGGACGGCGGAAGCACGCTGAGTTCGGGGACCTATACCCTTTCGGTCGAAGCGACCGATTCTGACGGAAATTCCGTTGATTCTGAAATTCTCATGACCGGTGTGGTGTCGGCAATCGACCTGACCGGCGACGAAGCCGTGCTGTATGTCAACGGGGTCGATATCGCGATCTCGGACGTTCAGGGCACGCAAACAGTTTCCTGAAGTGAAGGATCAAGGCCATGAGCTTAAGCAGTGCACTGAATTCCGCCGTTTTGGGGCTGAATGCGCAATCGACGTCGCTTGGCGTGATTTCGGGCAATATCAGTAATAGTGAAACCGTCGGCTACAAGGACAGTTCGACCTCTTTCTCGTCGCTGGTAACGACACCCGGTTCGACGACGACCGGCTACTCAAACGGCGTAACCACATCGACCCAGACGAATATCAGCTCGCAGGGGTTGATCCAGGCCGACAGTACTGCGACGAGCCTTGCGATCTCGGGTGATGGTTTCTTTGTCGTGACCGATGGCAATGGTGACGTTTATTACACGCGTGCCGGTGACTTTGACACTGATGCCGAAGGCAATCTGGTTAACAGTTCTGGCTATTATCTTATGGGATACGCCCTTGACGATGACGGTAATCCGGCAAGCGGCACCGTTCCGACCAGCACATCGGCCCTGACGACAATCAATCTTGAAGATCTGACCGGAACGGCAGAAGGCACGACCGAAGTTTCGATGGTGGCAAATCTTCCGGCAGATGCGGCAGTTGGCGATACATTTTCCGTTGATGTCGAAGTGTTTGACAGTCTCGGTACCAGTCATACGGTAACCTATAACTACGAGAAAACGGCGGCGAATGAGTGGGAGCTGACTTATTCTGATCCGGTTCTGACCTCGGACGGAACGACGGTTACGGGTACGTCTTCGGGTGGTCCATTGACGATTACCTTTGACGGGGATGGCAATCTTTCGGCGATTACGGATACCAGCGGCACTGATGTGACGGACAATGCAACTCTGTCCATCACCGGCTGGACCACCGGGGCTAATGATAGCTCTATCGTTTCCGATCTTGGAACGGCTGGCGATGACGACGGCTTGCAGCAATTTGCGTCCGACGAAGAAGACGGCGACATGACGCTGTATTCGGTTGACCAGAACGGTTCGAATTACAGCGAGATCGCCGAGATATCGATCTCGGACGATGGGGTTGTTTCGGTGACCTATGAGAACGGCGAGAGCGAACCGGTCTATCAGATCGTACTGGCCGATTTTGCCAACGCGGATGGCCTGACCGCTTATAGCGATACTGTCTACAAGGAAAGCAACACATCGGGCAGCTATGTGCTGAAAACCCCGGGTGATGGCGGAACCGGAACGCTGGCGGATTATTCGCTGGAAAGTTCCACCGTCGATACTACCAGCCAGTTTTCCAAAATGATCATCGCACAGCAGGCCTATTCGGCGGCGGCACAGGTCGTTTCAACGACCAGCGATATGTATGACACGCTCATTTCGGCAGTGAACTAAGTCGTGAAGCAAGGGGATTTCAGGTTATGACAGCAATGGCTTTGGCACTTCCAAACGATAGCGACGCCGTCACGCAGATCATTGCGCGTCTCGAAGAACTTCTCGATGTCGAATGGCGGATCCTTGAACAGGGTCAGTATGACCTTTTGCCCGATATCACGGCGGAAAAGACTCTGCTGGAAGATGCTCTGAAGTCCGAACTGCGTGCTCAGAAACAGGCCGATCCGGAAAATCCGCTTGCTGGCCAGATCATCAATTTTGATTTGGTGCGCAGTCTTCGCAATAAGCTTGATCGCAATAATATCCGCCTTATGGCCAAGCGCGATGCCTGCCTGAAACGTATTCGTGCCGGTTGGGCCGCAACGGCAGGTGATCAGGCAACGTCATATGACCGCGATGGTGATTTGCATGGCAAATCAACGCGCGCCATTCTGAATTTGAAGATGTAACTGCACTTTTGACAACTGACAGGTCAGAAAAATGTCGATCCGTGCTGCCCAATCTGCTGCGTTCAGCGCATTGCAATCAAGCCAGACCGGGATTGCTGTATCTTCGAACAACATCGCGAATGCGTCGGTCGAGGGATACACAACCAAGTCGACCAGTCTGGCCAGCAATGTCAGCGGTGGTTCGGCTGTGGGCGTTTCGGTCACTTCGGTGGGATCAAGCGTTGACAGTTATCTGATCAAAGCGATCAACGAAGCCGCGTCGGAAAGTGGGTATGAATCCGTGTTTGCCGACCCGCTTGAGATTGTTTCAAGCAATTTCGGATCGGTTGGAGATGATGACGCAATTTCAACCCTGATTACCGACCTTGAGACATCAATAGCATCCCTTGCGGCCAGTGCAGACAGCCAGTCGGCCAAGTCGCTTGTTCTGACCGATGCAGAGCAGATTGCAAGCGAGCTTACCAGCCTTTCGGCAAGTGTTCAGGATCAGCGTGCGGCGGCCGATCAGTCGATCGAGGATACGGTCGATCAGATCAATTCGCTGTTAAATGAAATCCAGTCCTATAACAACCAATTGACCGGAACGGACGGTACGACACTGGCGGCAAGCGAACTTGAAGATGCGCGTGCGGTTGCCATCCAGGAACTGTCTGAACTGGTTGATGTTTCCTATTACACCAATTCATCCAACCAGACGCAGATCTATATCGGCGGGACGCTTGTGGTTGGTAGTCAGGTGCAGGAACTTGAATATAACGCGGTTGGTACGGTAAATGCCGACACGGTGTTTGGCGAAATTACCGTGAATGGTAATTCGATCACGGATGATGTCAGCGGTGGCGCGCTGGGAGGACTGATTGAACTTCGTGATGAAACCCTACCTGCCATTCAGGATGAACTTGATGCCCTTGCCGTGACTCTGATGGACAGCGTCAATGCCGTGACCAATCTTGGCACGTCCTATCCCGGCCCGAACGAGCTAACATCAAGCGAGACAACGGCGCTGACAGATGCCTTTTCCGGAACCGGCACCGTTCGGTTGGTGGCGACGGATGAGGATGGCAATGCGGTTGAAATTCTTGATATCGATCTGACTACGGTGACGACGGTTCAGGATCTGGTTGATCAGATCAATGGATCAACAAACATGAGTGCTACGGTAAATGCGGATGGCACTTTAACCATCGCCAGCACGGATGATGATTACGGTGTATCGATCATCAATATGGATGCCGAGATTGGTGCGGATGCGCAGGGATTGTCGGATTATTTCGGTCTGAACGACATGTTCACTGGAACCGGTGCCGATGATATTTCGGTTAATAGCGCGTGGCTGGCCGATTCCAGTCTGGTGCCAACCGGATCGGGATCGGACGACGCGACTCTTGCCGTTGGCGATAGCGTGATTTCGTCGGGAAGCTCGGATGTGGCAGAGGCATTGGCCAATGTTTTTGATACCAATGTCAGTTTCGATGCGGCCGGGAACCTTGGCAGTACCAAAACGACGCTTTCGGATTATGCATCAGAAATACTGTCTGATGTTGCCCAACAGGCTTCGACTGCCGAAACCAAGGCCAGTGTTGCCAGCACCGCGTTTAGCGATCTGGTTGAGAGTTTTTCCAATCAATACGGGGTCAATACTGACGAAGAGGCGCTGACATTGGCCAATCTTGAAAGTGCCTACGAAGCGGCCGCGGCGGTCCTGGAGATCACGCAGTCTCTGATGGACACGTTGCTTGAAGCTGTCCGGTAAAGGGTAAAGAACATGAGAGTTTCGACAGCCGCCATGCAGCAAAATCTGCTGAATCAGATGCGAAGTGTTCAATCACAACTTACAGATGCAACCAACCAGTCAAGTTCGGGAATGAAAGCGGACTCCTATTCCGGTGTTTCGGATAATTCCTATGTCATCAGCACACTAAGCGCGGAAATATCGGAATCGTCTGCCTATGCCGATTTAGCAGAGCAAATTCAAAGCCGGGTCGAAATGTATTATTCGACGCTGAATGATATGGTCGATCTGATGAGCGATATGCTGGCCGATATTTCGGGCGCACTTAGCACTGGAAGCACCGATGTTGCTGGGATTAATGAGTCCGCGACGGCAGCACTTTCCACCATGGCATCTTTGCTTAATACCCAATATGAAGACCGGTATCTGTTTGCCGGGTCGGCCACCAATACGGCACCGGTTTCTGTCGATGTGGCTGATTATCCGGCCATGACAACGCCCAGTGCAGCCGATACCAGTTATTATTCCGGCAATAGTGATATTGCATCGGCCAAGGTCGCGGATGGCACAACCATCGAATATGGCCTTACCGCCGATCAGGAACCGTTCGAGCAGGCATTGCGGGCGCTGAACCTGACAGCTTATGCATCATCCGATCCGATTGACGAAGCTGCCCTGACCGAGGCCATGACCCTGATCGAGGATGCAGTTGCGGGCATTGCAGATCTGCAAACGCAGGTATCCCTGACGCAGGATGAACTCGAGGCGATTGTTGACATGCATACCGACTTCCAACTGACCGCCGAGGGTATCGTGACCGACCTTTCCGAAGTCGACTTGGCCGAGGCCATGGTGAATCTTGAAACCCTGTCAGTACAGCTTGAGGCATCCTATTCGGTCGCCGGTCAAATCGTTGATATGTCGCTGTTTGAATATTTGCGCTGAATTTACCACATCGGATCTTAGTTTGGTTGCTGGTTGTGACGGTCGATAAAGGCCTCATACCTGCATGACGCTGCCAAACGCTTGCAGTTGTAGCCGAGCGCCATGAGCTGTCACTCAGCCTTGACATTTCTGATGCCGCGCACGTGGAAACGGGTGAAGCCGAGGGGGCGGATCTGATAATGTCGAATACGGGTTCGGTGGTCTATTTTCGTTTCCTGTATTCGGTTTTTGTTGGGGGCGGCTCGATCTTGCGCGTTTCAAGGAGACGATCTGATCCAGTGTCATCCTTGCAATGCTGTGCCGCCCGGCTTGCGCCAAGCAGGATCGCGGTTGCGCATAGTCCTGTACCCAAAAGGATCAGGACATGACCGATATGGTGCGAAAGGTTTTGAAAACGCATCATCATGTTTTCGTGTGTGACAGTTGCTGTCAGGCGGCTGTGGTGTCCGGTGCCGGGCTGGTTTGGGCATTGGCAGGTGTCGCATCGCCGCCCAATGCCTGATAGAGCGTGATCAGGTTGGTAATGCGATCAAGCTGATTTGAAAGAACGGCTTCCTCGGCAGTTCGTCTGGTTTCCTGCGCGTCCAGCCAATCCTGCATGGCGACCGCACCGGACCTGAACCGGGTTTCATAAATCCGTTCGGCATTGCGCGCGGCATCAAGGGCAGCTTCAAGCCTTGCTGCACGGCGATCATATTGTGTGCGGGCCGAAAGCGCGTTTTCAACGTCGCTCATGGCTTCGTAAGCTGTTTGGCGGAATTCGGCGATGGCCTGTTCATATTCGGCTTCGGATACCTTGATATTAAGCTGTCCCTCGTTCCAGTTCAGGAAAGGTAGGGCAAGGCTGGCACCCAATGTGCCAATCGGGTTTTGCAACAGATTGCGCAACTGGTCGCTGCTGGTGCCCAATTCCCCCGTCAGGGTCAGGGTCGGTAGCAAACTGGTTTTGACCGAATTCAAATCCGAAACGCGTTCCTTAAGGCGCAATTCAGCCGCCCGTACGTCCGGGCGACGCGACAGCAATTCCGATGGCAGGCCCGCCGCCACATCGGGCAGGGCACCGGACGGCAATGTCATGCGCGGAATTTCAATATCACCCGGTGCGCGGTCAAAAAGGATCGATAGCGCGTTTTTGGTTTCCGTTAGACTTTGTTCGATCTGGGTATAATCGGCCAACTGGCTTTCAAGGTTCTGGCGGGCTTCGAACAGTTCCAGCGATGATGTCGAACCGGACGCATATTGAACATCCACCAGATCAAGGGTTTGCTGCGCATAGTCGATGCTGGCCTGGGCGATATCCAGGCGTTGCTGATAATAGACAGCCTGCCAATAAAGGGTGGCGGTGGTGCCGATCAGCGATAATGCCGTGCTTTCACGATCTTCAAGGGTCGCCAGTGCTTCCCAGCGGGCGGCATCGTAATCATGGCCAAGCTTGCCCCAAAGGTCGAGCTCGTAACTGATTCCGGCATTGGTGCCAAAGCTTCGCGTACTGCCATTATCCTCGTCCAGATCGCGCGAAACCGACGCATCCGCACCACCGGAAAAATCTGGATACAGGTCATCTTCGGCAAGGCCCGCGGTCAATTGTGCCTTGCGGACTTTGATGGTGGCCGCCGCTAGGTCGTTATTGCGTTCAAGCGCACGGGCGACAAGTTCATCAAGCTGGTCATCGCCGAAATTCTGCCACCAGTTTTGCGAGGCGGTGATGGTTGCTGCGTTGCTGTTGTCCGATGCGGTGGCGGCTCCGTTCCAGCCGTTTTCCGACGTAATATCCGGACGGGAATAGCGGGTTTCGTTCAGGCTGCTGCACCCTGCAAGTGCCATCATCGAAAGGATGGTTCCGGTCTTTAAAATTCGTGTGATCATTTTTGTATTCTCCGTCAGTCGCGCGACAGGGCGTCGACCGGATCAAGCCGGGCGGCATTGCGGGCAGGCAGGAAGCCGAATGCAATCCCGATCAATGTGGCGCAGGCAAAGGCTGCGACAATCGAGGTCGTCGAATAGACCATCGAAAACGAGCTTCCCATCGCGTCAAACAGAACGCCGATGCCAAGGGCAGTCAGAACGCCAAGTGCCCCGCCAAGGATGCAGACCAGAACCGCCTCGATCAGGAATTGGCGCAGAATGTCGCTTTGACGTGCGCCGACCGCCATCCGAACCCCGATTTCACCGGTGCGTTCTGTAACCGACACCAGCATGATATTCATAACGCCAATACCGCCAACGATCAGGGAAATCACCGCAATTGATGAAATCAGAAGTGTCATGGTGCTGGTGGTTTTTTCGATGGTTTCACGGATGGTGTCGGTATTGATCGTGAAAAAGTCCTTTACCCCGTGCCGCTGGGTCAGAAGGGTTTCGATGTTCTGTTGGGCCAACGCGGTTTGGACTGCGTCATCAATACGGACGGTGATGCTGCTTAGGTAATTCTGGCCGAGAATTCGGGTCAGTGCGGTGGTGTAGGGAACCCAGATATTCAGGCTGTCATTATTGCCAAAAGTGCTGTCCTTTGGCGCGGTTACACCAATGATGCGCACCGGCACGGTGCCAAGGAAAATCACCTGCCCCAGCGGGTCTTCGCCGTTCGGGAACAGTTTTTCACGTGTATTGTCGTCAATGACCGCGTCCTGACTGCGTTTATCGACGGCTAGGCTGTTAAACCAGATGCCGTCGGCCATTTCATAGCCGCGTACCCGGTAATAATCGGTACCGACACCGGCAACCGCGGCATCGACTTCGATATTGCCATATCGCAGGGTGACGGTGCTTGAAACCTTTGGTGTGACGCTGTCGACATAATACTGGGTCGCCAGAATATCGGCATCGGCGGCGGTTAATGTCCTGATCTGGCTGGCATCGCGATCACCGAAATCCTTGCCGCGATTGACATCAATCGTGTTGGTCGCAATCGAACTGATATCGGCAAGGATGCGATCCTGCGACCCTTGCCCAAGGGCAACGACCGAAACCACCGATGCGATCCCGATAATAATGCCGAGCATGGTTAAAAAGGTCCGCAACCGATGCGCATTCATGGCCACCAGTGCCATTTTGAATGCTTCGGTAAAGCGATCTATTTCGGCCCGGATACGCGATGCGCGGTGGGTATAGTTTTCAGCTTTTTTGCTGGCGGCGCGTTCGACAAAGGCTTGCGTCTGGCGTTCATCGCGGATGATTTCGCCGTCGCGGATTTCAATGATGCGTTGGGCATGGGCGGCAACATCATGATCATGGGTGACCAGAATGACGGTATGGCCATCGCGATGCAGGTTCCGCAACAGTTCAAGCGTTTGTGCGCCGCTTTGGCTATCAAGTGCGCCGGTCGGCTCATCGGCCAAAATGACATCGCCGCCATTCATCAACGCGCGTGCGATACTGACGCGTTGCTGCTGCCCGCCTGAAAGCTGGCTGGGGCGATGATGAATGCGATCCCCAAGTCCGACACGGGTCAGGATATCCATTGCACGGTCGCGCCGGGTTTCGGCGTCAAAACCGGCATAAATTGACGGCACTTCGACATTGCCAAGTGCGCTTAGATCCGACAGCAGATGATAGCGTTGAAAGATAAATCCGAAATATTCGCGCCGAAGGGCGGCCAGTTCATCTGGTTCCAGATCGCCGGTCAGGCGGCCATTAACCCGGTATTCCCCGCCAGTTGGTCGGTCAAGACAGCCCAGAATATTCATCAGCGTCGATTTGCCCGACCCGGACGCGCCAATGATCGCAACCATTTCGCCGCGTTCAATCGTCAGGTTGACACCCTTTAACACGGCAATGCGATCCTCGCCCGCCGGGTAGTGCCGCCACAGATCGCGGATTTCGATCAGCGGGGTGTTAACCGTGTTTCTCGCTATCTGGTTCATGATCAGAACATCCCCCCCGGGCCGCGACGTATGGACTGGCTGGTTGCGACTGCGCCACTGGTCGCGCCAATGACAATGTCGTCATTTTCGGAAATGCCACTGATGATCTGGGCGTTGATATTGGTGTTCATGCCAACTGTGACCGGCTTTTCAACCGGGTCGCCTTCGTTATCAAGAACCCGAACGGTATATTGCCCGTCCTTTTTCGGGCCACTCAGCGCGGCGGACGGTATGATCAGGGCATTTTCCACTTCGTTTAACGTGATGGTGACTTCGGCCGTCATCCAGACACGCAGGCGGTGGTCCGGATTGGCGATGTCAAACAGGCCATTATAATAAACCGCCTCGTCGTCGGTATTGTCGTCATCATCCTCGATCCCGGTCGGGGCCGGTTCGATGGCGCGAAGCGTGCTTTCATAATGCGTGGCGGGATCGCCCAGAATGGTAAAGCTGACCGGTTGGCCTTCACGAACGCGGATGACATCTGCCTCGGATATTTCGGCCTCGACCGTCATGGTATCAAGCTGTGCGAGTTTTATGATGGTCGGGGTGGATTGGGCGGCGTTGACGGTCTGGCCTTCCTTGACTGGCAGGGCAACGACCGTACCGTCCATGGGGGCCAGGATTTTGGTATATCCAAGATCGATTTCGGCGGTATCAACGGCGATTTTTGCCTGATCAATTTGCGCATTGAGCGCTGCGATTTCAGACTTGGTCACATTTAGGGTTGCCTCGGCACTTTCGAAATCTTCCTGTGGCGAGGCATCAAGGGCGCGCATCTTTTTCTGCCGTGCATAATCAAGTTCCGCTTGTTTCAGTTCGGCCTGCTTGGCGGCAAGCTGTGCCTTGATGTTGGCAAGGGCGGCTTCGGCATCGCGTAAATCGTTCTGCTGGGTCGATGGATCGATTTCTGCAATCAGATCTCCTTCCTTGATTTCATCACCGAGATCGACATGCAGTGCCTTGATCTGCCCTGATACCTGTGCGCCAACACTGACCAGTTTGGAGGCTGTGATGGTGCCACTTGCCAGTACCGTATCGGCAAGATTGCCGATACGGGGTTTGGCGGTCACATAACTGGTTTTGGCTTCGGACGGGAACAGATAGGCCTGTGCCATCCATCCTGCCGCCAATATGACGATCAGGGCGATGACAAGGTTGCGTGCGGTCCTGGATGATTTCTTCATCGTGCTTTCATGTCCTTGGATGAGACGCGCCCGACGTTGAAAGGCAATTGAGCCGTCGGGCATACCAGACATAGCAACCCCTTTGTCAGAACGGGGTGAGGGGGATGAAAATGATCTGTAAGGAATGTGTAAAGTCTGGCATCCACGCCTTTCGTTAGGCGGTTTAAGCGCTAGAATGTCATCATGAACAGGAATTAACCCGCATTTGAAAGACCCGTTGCCCGTGACCAGAATTCTGCTTGTTGATGATGATGTCGAACTCGGCGCGATGCTGGGCGAATATCTTGAAGGCGAGGGGTTCGAAATAGCCAACGCCTATAACGGCGAGGATGGCCTGCGCATGGCGCTGGCTGGCGGGTTTTCCGTTGTGTTGCTTGATATCATGATGCCGGGCATAGGCGGAATTGAAGTGCTGCGCGAATTGCGCACCAAAAGCCGGGTGCCGGTGATCATGCTGACCGCCAAGGGTGACGATGTCGACCGGGTTGTCGGGTTGGAACTTGGTGCCGATGATTACATCCCCAAGCCATACTATCCGCGCGAACTGGTGGCTCGCATTCGTGCCGTCCTGCGCCGCGTCGAACCGATTGCCGAGGTGCGCCGCGATACGAGTGACTCTAATATGGACGATGAAGTCGTTCTGGGAAAATTGCGACTGAATACTGCGCGCCGGGTGGCACAGTTTGATGGTCGCGACTTGGACCTGACGGTATCGGAATTCAATCTTCTGGAAGTTCTGATGCGTGCGCGGGAACGTGCCTTATCGAAGAACGAGCTTTCAATGAAGGTATTGGGACGCACACGCGAGGTTTATGATCGTTCGATTGATGTGCATATGAGCAACCTTCGACAGAAATTGCAATCCGTCAGCAATGATGCCGGTTTGATTGAAACCGTGCGCGGCTTCGGCTATCGCTTGAGGCAGGACATATGAGAGGCCGGTTATTCTGGAAAATCCTGATCGGTTTTGCGTTGACCTTTATGGCAATCTGGCAGGGGGTGTGGCTTTTATTCACACTGTATGGCGATCCGCCGAAGCCCTATCATGTAGGATATCTTCAGGAGACCGCGCGCGGTTATGTCGAGACCGCGGCCCGCATCGTCGAGGCCGAAGGTATTGGCGCGCTTGAAAAAGCGATTGCCCATTGGCCCGAAGATGAACGCATACGTCTTAGCATCGAGCCTGATGCAAATCGCACCGCAAGGCCGGTGCCTGATTTTATTCCCGAAGAGCGGTTCGAGGAAATCCGCGAAAACGGATTTCTGTCGCGTGATGCGGTCAGCCCGGTCGGATTGCTGGTACATCTGAAATTTGATGTGTCCGATATCGTTGCCTCTATCCCGGAACGGAGGCGGTTCAATGTTCCGACACCGTTGGTGATTGCGGGTGTTCTGGGAGGGCTGGTGTTTAGCGGTGTTTTGGCCTGGTACCTGACACGCCCGATCCGGCAGCTTCAGGAGGGGTTCGAACGACTTTCGAATGGTGATCTGACATGGCGGCTGGGCGAAAAGATTGGACGCAGGCGTGACGAGATTGCCGATCTGGCGCGTGACTTCGATGTGATGGCCGTGCGGTTGCAGCAGTTGATCGAGGCACGTGACCGCCTACTGAACGACGTATCGCACGAATTGCGATCCCCGCTGGCGCGGATGCAATTGGCCGTTGGGCTGGCGCGTCAGAAACCGGAACGGATCGAAGGATCACTTGACCGGATTGAAAAGGAAACCATTCGGCTGGATGAATTGGTAGGTGAACTTCTGACCCTGTCACGGGCCGAAAGCGGTGCCAGCCAGAACCAGACATGGCTTGATATTGATCATCTGCTGGGCCGGGTTGTTAGCGATGCCCGGTTTGAGGCCGAGGCAACCGGGATCAAGGTCCAGACCAATCTTGCCATCAAACGCAACTGGCATGGTGAAGTGCCGGTGGTGGCGGGCAATGCTGAACTTTTGCGGCGGGCCTTTGAAAATATAGTGCGCAATGCCTTGCGCCATTCACGCGAAGGCCAGCTGGTGCGGATTTCTGCCGAAGCAGACGCCGACCGCAATGTGTTCTGCATCACCATATCCGATCAGGGGCCGGGCATTCCTGCTGACCAGCTTGAAAATATGTTTGAACCATTCATTCGCGGGGAGCCGGGAATAAATGGAGCCGGTTTCGGACTGGGTTTGTCGATTGCACGGCGGGCGATCAAGGCACATGGTGGAGAAATTTCCATTCGCAACCGGGATGGCGGTGGGCTGGATGTTTTGATTACCCTGCCATTTTCAATTTTGTAGACCCTAACGTGTTTGGCTCTGCAATTTGAAGGCTGTCTTATGTTGGTTGCGCATTATCCTAAGGAGGAAAGGGCTTGGGAGTAAATAAGATAGGCTCCAATGGTGATTGGCGCAGATGAGCATACTTCGGTGCGCGCGCCCGCAACCAAACGATCAAACCCCGCCATCTGGTGGGGTTTGATCGTTTTGGCTTTGGGGATGGCGGATGTTGAACCTGTAACAAGCCAATGCCTGTTTGCAGGTTCTTTGCGGAGCCCGTCGGGCGGAGCTGAGCGAACAAAGTGAGCGCTAATCCTCTCTCCGCAACCACTCTTTCCGAACCGTCGAGTTTTGAGATATCGACTCGACGGATTTGTGAAACAAGAGAAAAAGTTCGGGGGTACCCCTCAAAAAGAGGAGACAGCACTTCCGAGTTTTATTTTTTCGGACTTTTCAAATAGATAAAAACCGTCGGCTGCAACCACGGGCTTCTGAAAAGGCTTAGACTGCGTCAGCTCCAAAAACTGTGGTCAAGTTTAAAGCATTTTGTCTTTAAGCCGTCCAGTTTTACGAAGTCAGTTCATAATGCGAGGACTTTGCCAGAAGTCTGAAAGGCTCGCCATTCTGCTGGCCGTTTGTTTGTTTTTGTCGGATTGATCAGTTGTTCCGAGGCAAGTCAGCGACGCTTTTCGGGATTTCGGTTGCCCCAAGTTCTTCGCTGGTCATATTACCAAATCCGTTTGATGCGAAGGGCACTATCATGCCATTGAGTTCATCGAGCGGGCCGGATTGTTTCAGTTCGGTCAGATTGATCGGGCGGACCTGCTGGGATTGGTAAAAACGTACCGAATATATTTCGCGTGCTGCATCGCGCACAGCAACCCACTGGGTATAATCTATGTCAGGCAGGATGGATTTGTTGGCTTGGTTGCAGGCAACAAGACCTTTGGGAATATCGACAGTGTTCACAATATGAAAGGCAAGATGCGTGCCCGCGTCGAGTGTTGTGACCGGTGCGGCGAAACTTGTCATAACCGTCGCCCGAACAAACCTGCTGGGTGGGGGCGGATCGCCCGGAAGGCCCGAAAGGCCAGAGCCATGCCCCGTTTGAGTGACGGCATATCCGTTGAAGGTTGCTTCGTTGGCGTCATAGGGCGAGAGCGATGTGTAGTTGCGCAGATTCTCGAGATGCCAGGGAAATTCGGGCTGATTGGTCAGCACACTGACCGGATTATTGTAAACCATCGCTTTGCCGTCGGTGAATTCAATAACAATACAGTTTCCGTCACTGTCATGGATGGGGAAATGAAGGGGCAGTAATCCCGCTAAAAGTGTCGATGCACCGACTTGGACCGTTTCGTCCTTCAATGCCTGTTTGACTTCATCGCAGATTGGAAAGGAACTCAGTATTCAGGCTGCAAAATTATCAATGCAAAGGCCTTTTGCGGATCGGTGATGGTTTGGTACTTGCTACCGGGTAGCCAGAGGTTGCTTGTTGAAAGGCCCGCTGTGTTCATGCCATCCGTGACGATATCCGGATCAAAGCAGTTCATGGCAACGAAGCCGTATTTTCCAGTCCAGCTATAATCGAAATTCTTGCCCCACAGGTTTTGAGTATATTTGTGTCCGACGCTGCGGAAGAAGAATTTGGAATTCAGGTTCAGGGCAAACTCCATGGAGCGACCGGAAACGTAGCCTTACTGGTCAACGTGGATTTGAAAGTCCGTGCACATTGGGAAACCTCGGCTCAATGATGAATGATAACGTGAAGGCGACACAATCAATCTTTGCGTGAGTGGGGCCTGTGTTAATTTACCCTTAAGGGTGGTTGAGGCGAGTTCAGGACTCTATGCTGGGAATCGTCAATGGGGAGGGGCAGGAGCGCGTTATTTTATGGCGGATGCTTACGTAATCTTAACCCGCCGTAATCCACATTCAGGGTGGAACAATTTATATCCTGCGGGGGATTACGGTTTGAAAAAGATACTTGTGGTGGTGGCACCGTTGGCATTGGCGGCGTGCGGTGGTCCGGTGGAACTGACCGTTGCCAAGCTGGCCGGCGATCTGATCAGCTATGTGACCACGGGCAAAAGCACCACCGATCATGCGGTTTCAGCGGTTGCCGAGCGCGATTGCGCCCTGCATCGCCCGTTATTCGAAGAAGACGTCTGCCGCGATAATGTCGTGCTCGATGATGCGGTTGCTCTGGCCGAACCGGGCGCGCAATCGGTGAAACAGAAAATCCGCGACGCCGAACCTGCAATTTATGCCGTTAACGCACCCGGCGAAGACTGGTCAAACCCCAAAGCCGGTGCCCGGACATCGGCCGTGATTGTCAAAACCGATCTGCCGCCGCGCGCAACCTCCCATGCCGAAGCGACCGTTGTTCCGCAAACAACCCCGGTCGAAGTCGCCAGCGCACAGGCGCAGTTCACCCCCGATCATGACCGTACCCCGCTTCGCAACGAAGGTCCCCTTGATCCGCAGGGCGAAGCCGATGCCGCGGTTGCCGGATATGTCGCCCCGCCAAAGCCGGTCGCACCTGTTGCCAAAACCCAAACCGCCGCCCTGACCGATACCGGCATCATGACCGACGAGGTCAGCGTGATCGCGCCGGAAAACGCCGGGCAGGACAAGCTTGTTGCAGTGCCGCTGCCGGGAGACTATGTAATACTGGCAAGCTTTGCAGATCAGCTGCGCGCGCAAAATGCCCTGTCGCTTTACCGTGAATATCAGCCGCGCCTGATTAGTGCGACGGTTGCGGGCCGCGAATATCTTCGTGTTGCTGTTGGTCCGCTTTCGCATGAGCATGCAAAAGATTTACGCCATCTTGCTGCCAAAAAGGGTGTCAAAGATCCTTGGATTGTCGGGATCGACGCTGCCGGAGAATAGAGTTGCCAGTTATTACGGTTTGTCCTGAAAATCGACAGCGTTCCGTCTTCGGGGCGCTGATCTTTTGTGTTGCCCTGGCGGGATGTTCCGCGCAGGCAGGGCAATCCTTTGCCGCCGGTCCGGGCGGTTTTGACCCGGCCCATGTGCGCAAGGCGGCTGATATACAGGCCGAACTGGTGCCGCATATGGCGGAATACCGGTTTTCGATGGTGTCATCGGATGTCGGCAGCTCCGTTGTCGGTGTGCGCGGTGCGCTGGGTTACCGGTTTGAAAAGGTCTGTGATGGCTGGATCACCGAGATGCAGCATCTGATGGTTCTGCAAGGGGCCGAGGGCGGTTCGATCAATTCCGCCTATTCGATGACCCAGTGGGAAAACTTTGACGGATCGAAATACCGCTTCCGCATGCGCGATTATCTTGATGGTGTACAGGTCGACGAGGTTGTTGGCGATGCGGTGCGTGACAAGGACAAGGTTCTTGTGACCTACGAAGTCCCGGTCGAAGTGACCGAGGAACTGCCGGCCGATACCATGTTCCCGACCCAGCATTCCCTAACCCTGCTGAAGCGCGCGCTTCAGGGGGATAAATTTGCCAATGATCTGGTGTTTGATGGCAGTGGCGATACACCGACCAACCGGATTGCTGCGGTGATTTCGGCAGCCAGACCATCGCAGAACACGGCCGAAGATGCCGATGGTATCGCAAATCGGCCCTATCACAGCCTTAACCTGGCCTATTACCCGCTTGGCAATGCCGAAAACGGCCCGTCGACCGAGATTGCGGTTGATTTCGGTGAAAACGGTGTTGCCCAGGAACTGCGGATGAATTACGGCAGTTTCCGCGTGCGCGGCGACCTTCAGAAAGTCACGCGGCTTGCTGCCCCCGAATGCGGTTAGGCACAAACCGGATTATTGCCGCAATAACGGCCCGATAACGCAAAAAAGCCTGCCGGATGTCCGACAGGCTTTTTTGTGGGGGAAGTTCCATAAAGTCTTAGGCGGCGACGGCGCTGCTGTCGTCGCGGCAATACAGACCATAAAGTGTCTTGATGACGGTGACGGCTTCATCGCCTTGCAGCGAATAAAAGATCGTCTGTGCCTCGCGCCGGGTTTTAACCAGCTTGTCCCGCCGCAATCTTGCAAGATGCTGTGACAGGGCGGACTGGCTCAGTCCGACAATGCGTTCAAGTTCACCGACCGATTTTTCGCCATCGTTAAGCTGGCAAAGAATCATAAGTCTGCTCTGATTGCTCATGGCCTTCAGAAGCGCGCTGGCTTGCTCGGCCTTTTTTTCGAGATGGGTAAGTTCCATTTGGCTCCCTTTAGCCTGGCCATATTCGGCTTTTGTCCCAACTGGGGCATCGGGTGTATCACATTCGTGGTGATAATCTCCGATGGGATGTCCCCGATTTTTTCCAACCAACGAGGTCTTTGTGCCTCAAACCCATTAATGAAATTCAAGAATGGGAAGATTCCTATTCTCAAGTATAACATCAAACTGTCAAGACACTCTTTGTCTTGTGGACAGAGATTATGGCGATATTTCGTTCTGAGTCACCGAGTATACAATAGACAGTTCATACAGGGTCTTAATCTGTCATTCAGTTTGAAAACTTGCAGTATTTGTCTGATTCATGATGATCTAGAACAAAGCAGCAGATAACGTCGGCTGGCACGATGAAACAATAATAACCAGGGTCGCCGTCCGTAAGGCAAGGTGACCGGCAAAAATCAAACTTGTCTGACTGGCATCTATTCAGGAAGGTATCCGCAAAACATGGCGACATTATTTGTCACGCATCAAAGCTGTATCGACCACGATACGGGGCCGGGCCACCCGGAACAGTCTGATCGTCTTCGCGTGATCCAGCGGGTGCTTGAAGCCGAAGAATTCATGTTCCTGCACCGGGAAGAAGCCCCAAAAGCCGATCTTGATCTGATCAAAAAGGTGCATGACCCTGCCTATGTCGACCGGGTCATGGCCGCGATCCCGCAAAGCGGATATGAATCCCTTGATGGCGATACCTATGTTTCACCCGCCTCGGGCGAGGCGGCATTGCGCGCGGTTGGCGGTGTCTGCGTCGCGGTCGATGCGGTCTTGGCCGGCCATGAACGCAATGCCTTTGTCGGCGTACGCCCGCCGGGACATCATGCGGAATATGACCGGGCGATGGGGTTCTGCCTGTTTAACAATGTGGCGGTCGGTGCGCGTCATGCCCGCGATGCCCATGGCATCAAACGTGTGGCGGTGATGGATTTTGACGTTCATCACGGCAATGGCACACAGGATCTTTTCTATAACGATCCCGACCTGTTTTACTGTTCAACCCATCAATGGCCGCTTTATCCCGGCACCGGTGCCCCCGATGAACGCGGATGCGCCAATAACATCCTCAATGTCGGGCTGTCGGCCGGGGCGGGAACGGCGGAAATGAAACACGCCTTCGAACAATCGGTTTTACCCGGCATTGCCGCCTTCAAACCGGAATTGCTGATCATTTCGGCTGGCTTCGATGCGCATCGCAATGATCCGTTGGCGGGACTTTCATTCATTGAAAGCGACTTTGCCTGGATGACCGAACATCTTCTCGCCCTCGCGGGCGAGGTTTGCGATAACCGCGTCGTCTCGGTGCTTGAAGGCGGCTATGACCTGCCATCGCTGGCAAGTTCGGTTCAGGCCCATGTGCGAACCCTGATGACGGCATAATGCTTCAATCCCGGCCCAAGCTCCGGCCGGGCAGGGGCACGCTTCGCACCTGCGAATTTCCTTTGGGAATTCCGTTCTGGCCGGTTGCCCTGCCGGGACGGTCGGCGTAAACTCCGCGCCAATCAAATCAATGGAGCAGATATGTCCACGCCAACCCCATCCACCGCAATCCCCGATGATATCGCCAAACTCAGCTTTGAAGAGGCCCTTGGTCAGCTTGAAAGCCTCGTGCGGCAGCTGGAACAGGGGCAGGTGGGGCTTGATGATGCCATTGCATCCTATGAACGCGGTGCGGCGCTGAAACGTCATTGTGCCGACAAGCTGCGCGCCGCCGAAGAACGCATCGAGAAAATTACCCTCGGTGCCGATGGCCGTCCGAACGCAACCCCGACTGAAATCGAATAATTCTCGCGGAGAATATGGTGAGTTACGACCTGCTTGCTGAGCTGAGTACTGCTTCTGCTGACCTTGGCGAAACGCTTGATGGCATTCTGCCGCGTCCCAATGGCCAGATCGAGCAACGCCTGTTTCAGGCGATGCGTTATTCAACCCTGGGCGAAGGCAAACGCCTGCGTCCGTTTCTGGTGCTAAGCTCCGCCGGATTGTTCCGGGTATCGCGCCAATGCGCCTTGCGAGTCGCCGCCGCGGTTGAAATGGTGCACAGCTATTCGCTGATCCATGATGACCTTCCGGCCATGGATGACGATGACCTTCGGCGTGGCAAGCCAAGCTGCCACAAGCAGTTTGACGAGGCGACCGCCATTCTGGCCGGTGACGCGCTGCTGACGCAGGCCTTCGAAGTACTGGCCGATGAAAGCACCCATCCCGATCCGCGTGTCTGCACCGATCTTGTCCGCGCCCTTGCCCGTGCGGCCGGGCCGTACGGCATGGTCGGCGGTCAGATGATCGATCTGGCGGGCGAGGGGCAAAGCCTTGATCAGGCACAGGTCACCCATTTGCATCTGCTGAAAACCGGCCGGATGTTTGCCTTTGCCTGCGAAGCCGGGGCGATTCTGGGCAAGGCCCCCAAAAGCATGCGCATGTCATTGCGATCCTACGCCCATGACATGGGGCTGGCCTTCCAGATCAAGGACGATCTTCTCGATGTGGAATCCAGCAGCGCGGAACTGGGCAAAACGGCCGGCAAGGATATCGATCAGGACAAATCGACCTATGTGAAGCTTCTGGGCCTTGAACAGGCGCGAGAGCAGGCAACCATGCTGTGCAATCAGGCGATCAATCACCTGAACTGCTTTGACGGCGAAGCCGAACCGCTGCGCGAAATGGCACGTTTCGTGATCGAACGCGGGCGTTAAGGCCAGTCCCCCTGACATGAGCCAGCAAACCAGATATACAGCCGGTTTTCGTGACCGGCTGTTTGACAAGGACCCGTTCCCGCTGGCGATCTGGTATCCGTCGCATGCCGCCGAAGGCTCCGTGCGTCATATGGGTGTCACGTCAACCGCGGCCCGCGATGCGGATTTTGCTGATGACGGGCCCTATCCCCTGGTGATGTTCTCGCACGGGTCCGAAGGGCACCGGTTCAATCAGTTCTGGCTGGCGGAATATCTTGCACGGCGCGGCTATATCGTCGCCGCCCCGCAGCATCATGGCGACAATTACCTTGATCCGTCCGATGCGCGGCAATTGACGATCATCGAACGCCGTCCGCGCGAAATGCGCTTGGCTCTTGATCTGTTGCTGGGCCATGACGGGATCGCAACCCATATCGATACGGATCGTATTTACGCGCTCGGCCATTCGGCGGGCGGGGCGACGGTGCTTAAAATGGCGGGCTGGCGGTTTGATGCCGCCGCCTGGCAAAGCTATTGCGCGATCAATGCCGATCTGGATCGCGTGATTTGCCAGCATGTACCGGGTGATGACATGGTCGATGAGTTGCATGATCGTTATGGCGGCCCGGTTGTTTCCGCACGCGATGACCGGATTGCAGGCGTGATTGCCGTAACCCCGGCCTTTGGCGTTGCCGCGACCGATGCGGGCTTTGCCGATGTCACGGTGCCGATGCTGTTTATCGAGGCCGATACCGATGAAATCCTGCCCGAAACCGCCAATGCCGCGCATTTTCGCACCCTTCTGCGCGGACGGGCAAAGTTTGTTAAGGTCAAGGGGGCCGGGCATTATTCATTCCTGCCACCCTGCACACCCTATATTGCTGAAAACTTTGGTTATTTATGCCGGGATTTCGGGCGCGAACGCACTGATATTCACCGCACTGTTGAACAGGTGGTGCTGAAGTTCCTAAGTGACATCAAATCATGTGATTTTCAGGGTCGCTAATTATGGCGAAGCTGTTTATTTTACGCTGCTTGCAATAGGGCTTAGGAAACGTCACCCTGTTGGTTTGACGACTATATAAAAAACGCCACACAAAACTGAAAATCGAGATCGGTATGAGCACGACCTCCAAGACCCCGCTTCTGGACACGATTAAAATCCCGGCTGACTTGCGTAGCCTTCAGCCCGCGCAGATGAAGCAGGTCGCAGATGAATTGCGCGCCGAGGTGATTGATGCCGTGTCCGTCACCGGCGGGCATCTGGGGGCCGGGCTTGGCGTGGTCGAGTTGACCGTGGCGATCCATTACCTGTTTGATACCCCTGATGACCGACTGATCTGGGATGTCGGGCATCAATGCTATCCGCATAAAATTCTGACCGGGCGGCGTGATCGTATCCGAACCCTTCGTCAGGGCGGCGGACTTTCGGGCTTTACCAAACGGTCCGAGTCCGAATACGACCCGTTCGGTGCCGGGCACAGCTCGACCTCGATCTCGGCCGGGCTTGGCATGGCGGTTGCCAATCAGTTATCCGATGACAAACGCAAAAACGTCATTGCCGTGATCGGCGATGGCTCCATGAGTGCCGGCATGGCCTACGAGGCGATGAACAATGCCGCCGCCGCCGATCAGCGCATGATTGTGATCTTGAATGATAACGACATGTCGATTGCCCCGCCGGTGGGCTCCATGTCGGGTTATCTGTCACGCCTGATTTCGGGCAAGGGCTATCAGGGCCTTCGCAATGCGGCCAAGGGCCTGACCAAACACCTGCCGCGCCAGATCGAAGAAGCCGCCCGCAAGATCGAGGAATATACCCGCGGCATGGTGACCGGCGGGACCCTGTTTGAAGAAATGGGCTTCTTCTATGTCGGGCCGATTGACGGTCATAATCTGGACCATCTTCTGCCGGTGCTTAAAAACGTCCGCGATGCGGATGTCGATGGCCCGATCCTTGTTCATGTCGTGACCCAGAAGGGCAAGGGCTATGGCCCGGCCGAAAATGCCGCCGACAAATATCATGGTGTCGCCAAATTCGACGTCGTCACCGGCAAGCAGGCCAAGGCCACACCCAATGCACCATCCTACACCAAGGTTTACGGCGAAACGCTGACCCGTCTTGCCGAAACCGATGACAAGATCACCGCGATCACGGCGGCCATGCCGTCGGGTACCGGGGTTAATATCTTTGCCGAACGGTTCCCCGATCGTGCCTTTGACGTCGGCATCGCCGAACAGCATGCCGTGACCTTTGCGGCGGGCATGGCGTGCGAGGGTTACAAACCTTTTTGCACGCTATATTCGACCTTCCTGCAACGCGCCTATGATCAGGTGGTGCATGATGTGGTCATCCAGAACCTGCCGGTTCGTTTCGCCATGGACCGTGCCGGGCTTGTCGGCGCGGACGGGGCAACCCATGCCGGGGCCTATGATATTGCCTATCTTGGCTGCCTGCCCAATATCGTTCTGATGGCGGCGGCGGACGAGGCCGAACTTGTCCATATGACCACAACCGCATGGGCGATTGATGACCGGCCCAGCGCGTTCCGCTATCCGAGGGGCGAGGGTGTTGGCGTTGAAATGCCGACCGAGGGCAAGGTTCTTGAAATCGGCAAGGGTCGCATCCTGCGCGAAGGCGGCAAAATCGCCATCCTGTCCTACGGCACCCGTCTGGCAGAGGCGATGCTGGCCGCCGAAGACCTTGCCGCACGCGGCCTTCCGGCAACGGTTGCCGATGCCCGCTTTGCCAAGCCGCTTGATCATGCCCTGATCGCCGATCTGGCCCGCAACCACGAAGTCCTGATCACGATTGAAGAAGGCTCCATCGGCGGCTTTGGTGCGATGGTCCTGCAACATATGGCGGGCAACGGCCTGCTGGATCACGGGCTCAAAGTCCGCACCATGGCCTTGCCCGACGCCCTGATCGATCATGACAAGCCCGATATTCAATATGCCAAGGCAGGACTTGATGCGCAAAGCATCGTCAAAACCGCCCTTGGCGCACTTGGCCTTTCCGAAAGCAAGGCACGCGCCTGAGACCACTTGGGAAAAGGTCTAAACGTGGGCAGGAAAGCTATTTATAGCGATCATTCATGGGGAGGTTTCGTATGAATGATCCTATCTTTGCTTATGCTCGTGAAAAACAAATAGAACTCTCCAAGTTAGTTTTGGGGCGCTTCAAGATCTACCTAGATACCAAGTTTTGGATTCTCTTGCGGGAAACCAAGACCCCTACGTCAACTGAACTAATCCGTTTGCTACGTTTTGGGGTGAATTCTGGACGATTGATTTGTCCGGTAAGTGCCAGCACTGTTATCGAAGTGGCAAAACAGAAGAATACAAGTTCGCGCAGGATCGGTTCGGCCAGATTAATAGATGAACTAAGCCTAGGAGTTACACTGCTCCCAAGCGAACAGCGTGCAGCAACGGAGTTTGCTCATTTCCTTAGTAAGTTTAACGGAAGCTGTAATCTTTACGAGGTCCGCGAGCTTATCTGGACTAAAATCCCTTACGCACTTGGTTATCTTTTTCCGACTAATTCTGAGTTGTCGGCTGACGAAAACTTTTCGTTCCAGAAGTACTTTGTGGACACATTATGGAACTTGAGTCTCACTGATTTTTTCGGACGATTATCTGAGGAGAAAATCGGTTGGGATCAGCAGCGTTCCCAAGAATCCGCTAGGCGCCTGTCTGCTGATATCCATCATCACTCAAGCGAAATCAAATCCTATCAACAGGTCTACATTGATGAGGTTGCTGGTGCGGTTGATCTGTTGGGTGATGAGTTTGCTGGATTTGCGGTTTACCAAGCTCGTAAAGATGGACGCCGTGCGCCTGTTAGGGATTCTGAGGAATGGCGAGAAGCAAAGAGATTGTGTTGCAACATGGTGGGCAACCTACTGCGCTTGTCTCCAAAGGCACGTTTTTGGTTTCCTACGATCCACGTCGAGGCCAGTCTTCACGCAGCACTGCGCTGGAACAAAGGTAGGAATTTCAAAGCCAATGACTTCTTCGACTTTGAGCATGCAGTAAGCGCTTTAGCCTACTGTGATACTTTTTTTACAGAAAAATCACTCTGCCATCTAGTAACTGCAAAAAACACAAATTTGCAGGAAGTTAATGGGTGCTCAGTGACCGCAAACTTGGATGAAGCGGTCTCTATTGTCTCCAATCTCCTTTACTAATCTACAGAAATAATCTTACACAGCACGTTGCCATCGTTGCAGATGTTTTCGTCGGTTATAAGTCCGATTTATTGACATCAGGCAAGACGGAAACCGTCTGCCCGATGCTTCGACCAACCAAGATAAGTCAGAAATCCGCCGTCAGAGACAGCTTTGCCGTCAACGGTGCCCCCATCGTCAGGTAACCGCCATTGGCCGATGCCCAGTAATCGCTATCCGTGACGTTTTCGATATTGGCACGGATGGTAACGGGATATTCGTGCACCTCGGTGGTGTACCGCGCACCAAGGTCAAGGCGCGTCCATGACGGGATCGAAAGGGTATTGGTCGCATTGACATATTGCGATGCTGTGTGAACCGCACGCGCATTGACCGTCGCACCTTTAAGGAACGGCAGGTCATATTCGATGCCAAGCTTGGCAACATAATCGGGAATGCCGATGGGCGTGTTGCCGTCATTGGTGCCGTTCTGGGTATCGGACAGTTCCGCATCATAAACCGTGATACCACCCAGAATGCGGGTGCCGGTCACAGGCTCGCCAAAGACCTGAAATTCAACGCCACGGTTCTGCTGTTCGCCGTCCGCGGCAAAGGTGTTGCTGGCGTTTTTATAAGAAAACGGTTTGGAAATCTGGAACAGGGCGACACTACCGCCAAAGCTGCCGAAATCGGCCTTTGCCCCGATTTCATATTGTTCGGACGTGTAAGGCGCCAGCTGTTCGCTCGGGTTGGTCAGGGTGGCGTCACTTGCCGCACTGGCGGCTGTTTCGCCGGGCGACAGGGATTCCATATAGTTGGCATAAACCGACACCTGATCGGTCACATTGCCGACAATCCCGACCATTGGCGTATATTCGTCCGCGTCATAGTTGCTTGATTGTGCACCGCTGGTCAGATCGAACTGCTTGGTATTGACCGACTGACGGCGAATACCGCCCGTGACACTGACGCGGTCGTCAAGGAAGCTGACGGTATCAGCCAGAAAATAGCTGGTCAGTTCGTTGATATTACGAAGCCCCGGATCACTCAGATTGCCTGATGGCGCTGCCAGCGCCGGATAGCCTGTGGGTGTCGGCCCGTAAATATTGCCGGTAAACGCCGACGCACCGGGCGAAAACGCCCATGCCTGATGGCTTTTGTTCTGAAGATAGGAAACCCCGGCATTCAGTTCATGCTTTACCACGCCGGTTTCAAATTTAACGCGCGCACCGGTCAGCGCACTATTGGTCGTATCTTCGCGAATGATGGTCGAACCGCCATAGGTCATGGTGCCATCAGTACCGGTAATGCGCGGGGTCGAATAAATCCCGGATTCTTCCATGTGGCGGGTGCCTGCGGCGGCATAGGCCATAAGATAGTCGTTCACATCATGCTCGATCCGTCCCTGGACAAAGTTGTCCTCGAGGTCGGCCCATGTCCCATCCGCATTATAGTTATGGCTTGCATCCGGCGCATCGGGGATGTTCGTAAGCGTGCCGAGCAGATTTACCGATGTCCGCCCATGATCAATATTCTTTTCATTATGCCCGGCATCGACCGTGATGCGGGTATCATCGCCACGATAATCGAATGACAGCGACCCGATCTGGCTGTTGCGGTCTTCGTCATTGATGGCGGTTTCACCGTCGCCATATTTCAGATTGGCACGAATGCCGAACTGGTTATCTTTGCCAAAACGCCGTCCGAAATCGACATGCCCGCCGGTCTGGCTGTTCATTTCATAGAATGTCGTGACACTGGTGATCGGATCATCTGTCGCGCGTTTGGGGATAAGGTTAATGCCGCCGCCAATGCCGCTGCCGCCCGGTGACATGCCGTTGATGAATGCCGATGCGCCTTTGACAACTTCGACCCGCTCATACATCGACATATCGATCAACTGGCGCGGTGCCGTGCCATAAAGGCCGTCCAGCATCACATCATCACCATCCAGAACAAAGCCGCGGATCATGAAGCGGTCACCCGATCCGCCATAGCTATAGGATGTCAGAACGCCCGGATCGTTATCAACCACATCGGCAAGTGTATCGGCCTGCTGGTTCCTGATCACTTCGCTGGTATAGCTGGTGATGCTGACCGGGATATCCAGATTATCCTTGTTGCCCAATACACCGGCCCGGCCACCCGTCGCGACCTGACCACCGGCATAGACCGGCGGGGTCGGATCGCCTGCCTGTGATGCTGCCTGATCTTCGACCCGGATCGGGGCCAGTCTGATGGCATCGTCGGTTTCGGTCTGTGTGCTGTTTGTGCTGCTCTCCGTCGCGTCCTGCGCATGGGCGGGAAGGGCAACAACAGCAGACATACTGACAGATGCCAGCAATAGGGTACTGAATGTATGACGTTTGAAAATCGGTGTGATCGGCATGAAAAACCCCAAGGTCGAATTTCCCCGCCCCCCGGCGGGATCGATATGGGGTGCTGATTATCACTATTGATAATCAATCTCAATATAAATGATTATTATTATCAATATTGATGTAATTGTTCATTTATTCAATCATGGGGTGGATCGTCGCTGTTTGGTAAGCCGGGCATGGCCCGCTTAATCGGCATAAATCATTTTATGCGTCATGCCGCCATCAATACGGATGGTTTCGCCGGTCATGAAGCCTGATTGTTCATGATCAAGCAGGAAGGCGACCATTTTTGCGATGTCATCAGGTGTTCCGATGCGCCCCGCCGGGTGTTGCTGCCGGTCGATATCCCGATGTTGCGGTTCTTCGCGGGCGGATGATTTCTGCCAGTCACCAACTTCGATCCAGCCCGGCGCAATGCCATTGACCCGCACCGCCCCCGAAAGGCTGACCGCCATGGCATGGGTCAAGGCAACCATGCCGCCCTTTGACGCGGCATAGGCTTCGGTATTGGCTTCGGACTGAAAGGCGCGGGTCGATGCGATATTGACAATCGCCCCACGGGTCTTGCGCAAATGCTGTGTCGCATGTTTGGCCGCCAGAAACGCCCCACCCAGATTGACATTGATCACCCGTTGCCAGCTTTCCCAATCCAGATGTTCGAACGATCCCGAATGCGGGTCGGCAATCCCGGCATTATTGACCAGTCCGTCAATACGCCCGAACCGGTCGACGGTCTGCTGAACCGCAATGGCAACATCGCGTTCATTGGCAATGTCGCCCTTGAAAAACAGGGCACGTTCCTGCTGATCTTCGGGAAGGGCGGTGATGGCTTCATCCCCGGCATCCGCATCCAGATCAAACAGCATGACCTTCCATCCCGTCGACAGAAGATGCTGCGTAATCCCCAGCCCCAAACCCTGCGCAGCACCGGTGACGAAGGCGACCTTGGGATCAGGGAAGTTGTTCATGTTCTGCTTTGCCCGTATCAAGATGGAAGGAATTGGTGAATTTTATCAACGCATTGAAAATGGACCTGTTCCGGCCCGATGCAACGCATCAGCCGAAATTTAATCGTTTGCATGATCCGTTGGTGTTGAGTGTCGATCACGGAGCCTCTTCACACAACCCTTTTGCCGCGGTCAAAACCATCTGCCGGGATGCGCCGCCATCCTTCGATTTTGCTGAACACGTTTTCTGCCGTGTGGTGCCGCGCCCAAACCTCCCTAGACCTGCCCAAGCCAGTCTCGACCCGTCGTCGTCATGCCCTAGCTCACCGGGCAGGGGAAGGGGGGCGTTTGGGCGGACATCGATCATCCCGCACTGCGATCCTGCTGTCGCGCATCCGGTCGTCGCGCATCTGGCTTTCCCTCAGCAGGATGGCAAACTGCCCGCCTTGACGATCCTCCCATGCGGCACCTGCCCCGGACTTCTGCACGCCTTTGCTGCGTTCGATACATCGGGGAATATCCCTCGTTTTGTGAACACGGAAAACCAGACCGCAGAATGACCTCTGGCAGTTGTACCAACCGACCCATCACCCGCTGCCATTTGCCAGACATTCCCAAACGCTGCCAAATGCCACCAGACGCAGCCCGGACGCTGCCAGATCGCAATCTCGCCATTACTTTGCTAACAAGACGCACCTCTCCCGTCATGACTCATCTCCGCCACCGCTTGCCAGATGCTGCCCGGCGCAGCCCAGCCGCTGTCGATCACAATTTTACCGGTTGCCTTGCCAACAAGGCGCACTTCTCCCGTCTTGACCTTTGGGGGACCTTGGGGTGGGTTAGGACACGGGCGCAAAACCTCCGTAATGGCTTTTCCACCCGCCGGTCATCACCCGGCGATGTTGCTGCCGGATCGGTCTGTCTTTGTGCTGCTGCATCATCATCACTTTCATCTGGCCCCAAACGCAAAAACCCGCAAAGCGAATCACGCTTTGCGGGTTTTGGTCCGGGCGCTTTTATCCCGTTGACTTTTCTTTTCTACCACAACAAAAAGAACAAATCAAGAACTTTATTTAGGTAGCTCAAAAAAACACCGGCCAGAATTTCCGACCGGTGAGAGAGTTTGGCTGTCTGCAAGACAGCAGGGAGACACGGGAAAACGAAACAGAGTGTGCACCTATCCGTTGGCAGTCTTGCCGGACGGGGTTGCAAAGGTATCGGCATAGTCCTTGCGCAACTGCGCCTTTTGAATTTTGCCCATCGTGTTGCGCGGCAATTCGTCGAGCATCCAGATGCGTTTGGGCACCTTGAATTTCGCAAGCTTGTCCTGGGTGCGTTTGATGATCGCCTCGGCATCGGGCTTGGTGCCCTTGGCCGGGACGATCACCCCGGCAACCGCCTCGCCAAAATCGGGATGCGGCAGGCCAAAGATCGCGACTTCCTCGACCTCGTCATATTCGGCAATGATTTCCTCGACTTCCTTGGGATAGACGTTGAAGCCGCCCGAAATGATCAAATCCTTGTCGCGCCCGACAATGGTGACATAACCGTCTTCGCCGATGGTCGCCAGATCGCCGGTGATAAAGAATCCGTCCTTGCGAAACTCGGATGCGGTTTTTTCCGGCATCTGCCAGTAACCCTTGAAAACGTTGGGCCCGCGAACTTCAAGCACGCCGATTTCACCGACCGGCAAAACATTGCCATCCTTGTCACAAACCCGCGCCTCGATCCCCGGAAGGGTCGGGCCGACCGCCCCCGGACGACGTTCCCCGTCAAGCGGGTTTGACGTGTTCATGCAGGTTTCGGTCATGCCATAACGTTCAAGGATCTTGTGCCCGGTCCGGTCAAAGAACGCATCATGGGTTTCCGCCAGAAGCGGCGCGGACCCCGACACGAACAGGCGCATATTTGCCACCAGATCCTTGTCAAACTTCGGATGCGCCAGAAGCCTTGTATAGAAGGTCGGAACCCCCATCAGAACCGTGGCATTCGGCAGGCGTTCCACCACGTCATCGGCATCGAATTTCGGAAGCAGGATCACCTTGCCGCCATTGACCAGCATGATATTGATCGCAACAAACAGACCATGCGTGTGAAATAGCGGCAGGGCATGCAAAAGCGTATCACCCGGTTTGAAGCCCCATGCCTTATGTAGGGTTAACGCGTTGGACCCCAGATTGCCATGCGTCAGCATCGCCCCCTTGGACCGGCCCGTCGTGCCCGACGTATACAGAATGGCGGCAATGTCATCCTTGGTCACGTCGGCAACGTCGCCATGCGGTTTGGCATTGGCGGCCAGATCATTTAGCGTGCCATCGCCCTTGTCGCCAAGCGACAGGACCGCACCGACATTGTTCTGCGCGCCAAGGGTCTTGGCAGCATCAATATGGGCCGGACGGCAGACAAAAACGCGCGGTGCGGCATCGCCAAGGAAATAGGCGATTTCATCACCGGTATAGGCCGTGTTCAGCGGCAGGTGAATGGCGCCAAGCTGCAGGCAGGCCAGATAAAGCGCGATCACATCGGATGATTTGTCGATCTGGGCGGCAACACGGTCACCCTTGACCACGCCATGATCGGCAAGAACCGTGGCATAACGCGCGGTGCGATCCAGCAACCAGGCAAAGCTGCGCTCGGTGCCATCACGTTCGATCAGGAAGGTACGAGCGCGATCCGCCGGGAAACGTTTGGTAAATTCGTTGAAAAGATTATCCGACATGGTTCTGTCCTAGTTTCCCGTAAGCTGCATGACCGATTTCGAAACGGCGATTTTGCCGTCATTCATCAGCGCTTCGTGGTTTCGTTCAATATCATCAAGGTGATAGGCGTAATTGACCATCATCCCGCCTGCCTGACGCAAGCCTTTGGACGACGTATCGCCCAGCCAGTTGAGGCGTTCAAGCTGTGCCCCATTGCCAAGATGGAAGCGCGCGGTGGGATCAAGCGGCGATTTGCCGCGCTTGCAGGTCGCAAGATAGCGCGCACACAGCATCATCGCCGGTTTTTTCAGTTCGGCGGTTTTTTCCGCATCCTCGATCCAGCTGTCGTCTTCCATCGCGGCAAGGACGATGGCGGCGATATCGGCGTCGTCAGACTTGCTTTTCTGGCGGGTGCGCAGCCATCCCATGAAGCCCGGAATCGGCGACAGGGTGGCGAATTGTCTAAGTTTCGGGAACTCGCGTTTAAGCTCCTCGACCACCTGTTTAATCAGGAAATTGCCAAACGAAATGCCCTTAAGGCCCGATTGGCAGTTGCTGATTGAATAGAAAATCGCGGTATTGGCCTTTTGCGGGGCCGTTTCATCGATTTCCGGTGCCAGAAGCGCCTGAACACTGTCAGCAAGGCCATGCACAAGGGCAACTTCGACGAAAATCAGCGGATCATCGGGGATCGCCGGATGGAAAAAGGCAAAGCACTTGCGATCCGTTGCCAGACGACGGCGCAGATCATCCCAGCCCTGGATTTCATGAACCGCTTCGTAGCGGATCAGTTTTTCAAGGATGGAGGCCGACGTATCCCAATCGATATGACGCAGTTCAAGGAAGCCCCGGTTAAACCAGCTTGTCAGCAGATGCCCCATATCGGCATCAAGCGGTTCAAGATGGCGGTTTTCCTTGATCAGGCCCAGAAGCGTTTCACGCATGTCGACAATCGCGCGCGTGCCGCCCGGTGCCATGTTGATCCGGCGCAGAAGCTCCTGCCGGGCGGGTTCCGACGCATGGGTCAGAACCGCCAGATTGGCTTCGGACGGATCCTTGGCAAAGGCTTCGGCGGCCTTTCTGACTTCGGTGCGGTTGGCGCTGAAATCGTTCTGCATCATTTCAAAAAAGCGCAGATGATCCTCTTCGGGCAGGATTTCCCAGAGGCGCACCACTTCGCGCGCAACGGCGGTGCCGCGGGCTTCGCCCTTTTGCGACACAAGGTCCTTGCACATTGCCTTTAGCTGGGCAAACGGGTCCTGCGGTGTCGAAAGCGGCAGGTCAAGAAGCTCCCGGCCGCGATCGGCAATACTGGAAATCCAGCTTCTGACGGAAATTCCGGACATTTTAACTTCCTCCTATGACCGTTTCGGGAAGCCATGTGGCAATTTGCGGGAAGAAGCACAGGATCACGATGGCCACCACCATGCACAGCACATAGGGCATCGCACCTTTCAGGATGGTCTGCAGGCGGATGTCAGGTGCAATCCCGTTAATGACATAAAGGTTCAGGCCAACCGGCGGCGTGATCAGGCCGATTTCCATGTTGATCGTCAGGATCACCGCAAACCAGTAGGGATCAAAACCGGCATTGACGATCACCGGCAAAAGGATCGGGGCCGACATCAGGATCACGGCAACCGGCGGCAGGAAGAAACCGCTGATCAGCAGGAACACGTTGATGAATCCCATCAGAACCCAGCGGTTGACGTCAAGGGCGGAAATCCACTGTGCGATGGATTGGGTGATGAACAGCGAGGACAGCATGTAACTGAACAGACCGGCAGCCCCGATGATCAGAAGGATCATCACCGATTCACGGGTCGTGTCGCGCATGATGTTCCAAAGCTTGCCCGGCTGCCACATGCGATAGATGATCATCGCGACAATCAGGCAGAACAGCGCGCCAACACCCGCCGTTTCGGACGGCGTTGCCACCCCGCCATACAGCGCGAAGAGAACCGCACAGATAATGACGATGAACGGCAGAACACGCGGAAGGATTTCAAATTTTTCCTTCCAGCTATAGGTCACCGATGCCAGTGCAACCGATGCATTGCCCTGACGCCAGGTCGAATAAAGCGACCAGGCCATGAACAGCGCGGTCAGCATCAGACCCGGCAGAAGACCGGCAAGGAACAGGCGCCCGATCGATGTGTCGGTCGAAATGCCGTAAACAATCATGGTGACGCTGGGCGGGATCAGAATGCCAAGTGTACCACCGGCCGCGATTGACCCGGCGGCAACCGAACTCGGGAAACCGCGTTCACGCATGGCGGGAATGCCCATCTTGCCAATCGCGGCACAGGTCGCAGGTGACGATCCCGACAGGGCGGAAAAGATCGCGCATGCCCCCAGGTTGGAAATGACCAATCCCCCCGGCACACGCGTTAACCAGCGATCCAGCACGGAATACAGATCACCACCCGCACGGGATGATGCGACAACCGCCCCCATCAGGATGAACATGGGGATGGCGAGAACTTCGAAACTTTCGAGTTTGGAAAACAGGATTTCAGGCAGCAGCGGCAGCGCGCTTGCGCCATCGAAAATCCAGATAAACCCGACACCGACCATCAAAAGACCGATACCGACCGGAATACCGGAAAACAGGATCAGGGTGGTGACAATGCCAACGAGCGCGGCAAGAGAAAGCGGATCCATTGCACCGGCTCCTTAAAACGGGTTGTCTTCGATATGGAAGGCTTTCGACCGGTTGGTCAGAAGGCACATCAGATCGGCGAGGAATTGCAGGAACAGCAGGCCAAAACCGACCGGCAGCATCAGGTAGGGCTTCCACAATGCGGGGGCCCAGATCGACGGTGATTTCCACCCGCCCTGATAGGCTTCGATCACCAGTTCGATGCCGTAAAAGGCAAACATCGCACTGATGGCAAGGCCGCACAGCAGGGTCGCAACCGCAAGCAGTTTGCGCGCCCCGCGTTTCAGATACATCGGCAGAAGATCGACATTCACATGCCCGCGCAGAAGCTGCACATAAGGCAGACCGATTAGGGTGCCGCCGATCATCAGGTAAATCACGGCTTCTGTCTGCCAGACGGTCGAGGAATTCAGGATATAGCGGATGAAGACCAACTGGCAGATCAGCAGCATGGCAATGAAGAACATCGATGCCGCGACAACACCACAGGTCTTTGACAGGAAGTGAACGACATTGACTGCGTGATCAAGCGGGCCACGCGGTTTCATCGGATCAGGGCGCGTCCCTGTGCCGGTGCTGCCGGTTTTTTCAGGCAGCGGTTCGACATCGGGTGGCGGCGGGAAACTGTTATGGTTCGACCGCGCGCGCGGTGCGCCATCGCCTTCGTCAGGCAGGTCGACCGGAAGGGAATTGGGGAAAACTGCGTTCGCCACGCTGGGACTCCTGAAGATCAAGCTCGTCGCAAAAAAGCGGAAAAGAAGTGGCGCCGGCATGCATCCGGCGCCACGAGACCATTATTCTACGGCAAGAGCCATATCGAGCAGTTCCTGACCGCCCGGGGTTTCTTCAACAAACTTCGCATAGGACGTCTGTTTGGCAAGTTCCTGCCATGCCTTGAAGTCGGCGTCGGTCAGATCGGCGATTTCAACACCGGCATCCTTGAAAACCTTGACGCTGTTGGCATCTTCGTTACGGGCTTCTTCGGAATAGAACGCCTCGGCCTTTTTGGCCGCCGCGGCAAGGGCATCTTTCTGGGCGTCGTTCAGACCGTCATAGGTTTTCTTCGACATCAGAACCGGCTGATACATGAACCATAGCGCGTTGGCACCCGCCGGGGTGTAGCATTTGACCTGTTCATAAATGCGGTATGAAACGAAGCTGGCGGAACTGGTGTTGGTGGCATCCAGAACGCCGGTCTGCATGGCCGGATAGATTTCCGAGCTCGGCATTGCGGCGATGGATGCACCGGCACCCTGAAGCATCTGTTCGAACGATTTGCCAGCGGCACGGATCTGCAGGCCTTTGACGTCATCCGGAACCCGGATGCAGCCCTTGGTCGAGGCAAAGCCACCGGCCAGCCAACCCTTGGCAATGGTAACAACCCCGTTTTCATTCAGGAGTTCTTCCATCTTTGCCATGAAAGGCGAGTTGTTCAGGCGTTCGGCGTGGTCATGGTTTTTAACCAGTGCCGGCATCAGCGTCAGGTTGGTTGCCGGAATACGGCCACCGGCATAGGCCAGCGGATAGACGATCATGTCAAGCTGACCGCGTTCCATCGGCGTCCACTGTTCGTTCGCCTTGAACAGCGAGCCGGAAGGGAAAATCTGGATTTCGAGATCGACATTGGCCGCTTTGACTTCGTCGGCAATGATCTGGGCGACCTTGTGGCGGACATCGCCGGTCGACCACTGGTGCGACAGCTTGAGCGTTTCCGCATCAGCGTTCGAGGACATGCCAAAAGTAGCGATGGACAGGGTAATAGCGGCGACGGACGCCGTAAGAGTACGTTTGAAAATCTTCATCTTTTCCTCCCGGATGAAGCATGCGTTTCTGGATGCATTTGTGACGTGTTGACACGTCTTTTTATTGGTGCGGATTTCGCAATATCAAAAAGCGTTACAGATTTCTGGCATCCTGTCTATGGATTTTTGTATACCAGAAATGTGTATTGCAGTGCCACAGATGTGCGCTCAAGGATTGCAGCCATTTTAGCCGTTTCTTGCCAGGTAACTTTTGCGATGCAGCAGAATTTCGGTGCAAAGCAGCACGTAAAAGGCTTTGCGCGGTACCATTTTCTATGTTCTGGTATACCACGATTGCAGCGCAAGGATGAGGCTTCTCATGTCACGGAACGGCAAGCTCGCCACCGATCTGGTTCAGAAACTTGAACGCGATATTGTCACCGGTGTTCTTAAACCCGGCGACAAGCTGGACGAGCGTAGCCTGTCGGAACGGTTTGGTGTTTCACGCACCCCGGTCCGCGAAGCGTTACAAACGCTGGCGGGGTCGGGGCTGGTGGCGACCATGCCTCGGCGCGGCACCATCGTTGCCTCGATCACCGTGGCCGATCTGATTGAAATGTTTGAAGTCATGGCTGAACTGGAAGCCATGTGTGCGCGTCTGGCTGCACGGCGCATGGCGCGTACCGATATCGAAAAACTCATGGCACTTGGCGATGAATGCGGCACGCTTCAGGAACATGCGGATGCCGATGCCTATTACGAGGCCAACGTCAATTTCCACGAAGTGATTTACGCCGGATGCCGCAACAGCTTCCTTGAACGCCAGACCAAGAATGTGCGCAACCGGCTCGCACCCTATCGCCGTTTGCAGTTGCACCGGCCGGGGCGCGTGAAAAAATCCAATGCCGAACATTCCGAAATCCTTGATGCGATTTCGACTGGCGATGCCGAACGGGCGGGCCGACTGATGCATCAGCATGTCGCGGTTCAGGGCGAGGCGTTAAACGATCTTCTGGCCATTGTGCCGCGTGGTTACCTTGAGCCGCTGGCAAGCTAGATTTCTTCGGAACTTTGCGCTAAAACCCGCGCATGGCAAAGAAACGTTTGGATCAGTTGCTTGTTGAACGCGGATTGGTGGAAACCCGGTCCAAGGCACAGGCTTTCATCATGGCAGGCAATGTCTTTAGCGGCGAGCAACGGCTCGATAAGCCGGGGCTGCAATGCAAGGAAGACATTTCGCTGACCCTGCGCGGGCAACCCCATCCGTGGGTTTCGCGCGGCGGGCTCAAGCTTGAAAAGGGTCTGGCCGAGTTTGACGTCGATGTCACCGGTTTTACCGGCATTGATGTCGGATCCTCGACCGGCGGTTTTACCGATGTCCTGCTGCAAAACGGTGCGGCCAAGGTCTTTGCGGTTGATGTCGGGCAGGGGCAGCTTGACTGGAAACTGCGCAATGACGACCGGGTTGTCGTGATGGAAAAGACCAATGCGCGTCACATCACGTCCGAACAAATTCCCGATCCCATCGATATCGTCGTCTGCGACGCCAGCTTCATCGGCCTTCGCACCGTGTTGCCAGCAAGCCTCGATCTAGTCAAACCGGGTGGTTGGCTGATTGCATTGATCAAGCCGCAATTTGAAGTCGGCAAGGAACGCGTCGGGAAAAAGGGCGTGGTCCGTGAACCGGAACTGCATCAGGAAGTCTGCGACACCATTTCCGACTGGCTGGCAAATCTGCCGGGCTGGCAGGTGCTTGGCATCGCGACAAGCCCGATCACCGGGCCCGAAGGCAATGTCGAATTTCTGATCGGCGGGCGGAAATCGGCGTAATCATTACCGATTCCCGCCAATAGTGATGGGCTTATTTACCGATCACTTTCAGGAAATGATCAATACCGGCCTGGGCGCAATCCTGATCCTGCGGCGGAGTGCCTGAACTGACGCCGATTCCGCCGACAACATCGCCATCAACCGATACCGGCAATCCACCGGCGACAATCGAAAGACGACCGCCGACTTCGGAATCGATACCGAATGCTGGCATGCCCGGCTGGGCCGCGGCGGCATATTCATGGGTCGCCTTGCGCGCACCCGCGGCGGTGAATGCCTTATCCTGGGCAATCGTGGTGCTGGTGACCTTGCCGCCATCCATGCGTTCAAAGGCAATCAAAACACCGGATTCATCGGTGATGGCAATGCACATCGGAACGCCGATTTCAGTTGCACGGTTGCGTGCACCTTCGATCAGGATTTTGGCATCATCGATCGACAGGCGTTTGATGGTCAGCATCGGGCTTCTCCGGCAGGTTTATCGTTAAAATCACGCATTATGCCGGGGCATCTTATGGTTTGCCGTCTTCTTCGATCAACCCGATAAAACGTCTTTTCACATGGTGGAAGCATGCGCAATCACGGGGTCGGTTTAGACCCGCTCGCTGGTGGTGCTTCGGACTGGCGCAAGGGCGGCAATTGCGCCAAGTGCCAGTTCCCGAACCGCCGGATTGGCCTGTTCGCGGACCAGAAGGGCGATATCGACCTTGGGCAAGCTGGGCAATGATGGATCATCGATAATCTGCATTCCGGCATATTCCGCGGTGCATCTGGGCATTGCGCCGATGGCGTGGCCGCCGTCAACTGCGGTGATGATCATGGAATTGGAGTCGCTGCTGTGGCTGATCCGAAACGCGATATCCTGGCGCGACAGGGCATCGGTAACGTAATGGCGAATGACGCAGCCATCGTGGAACAGCGACAGCCGTAACGGCCGCGCTTGATGATCAAAACCGGCATCGGCCACCCAGACCAAGGGTTCGGATGTGACATGCAGGCTGGGCGTGTCGGGATCGGCGGTCAGGATGGCCAGATCCAGATCGCCATTGGCAACCCGTTTACCAAGATTTCGGCTGATATCGGCGTGGCAGCTGATTTCCGTGTCCGGCAGGCGGATCGCCGCAATCCGCAAGATTTCCGGCAGGTAAATCGCGGCATAATCATCCGGAAGGCCGATGCGCAAAATCGAGGGGGCAGCATCCAGAAGATCGGCCAGCATCTTGTCATTCAGGCCGATGATCCCTTCGGCATAGGATTTGACGACAAGGCCGGTCGTGGTCGGGGTAATGGCATTGCGATCACGCGTGATCAGCGGCGCACCAACGGTATCTTCAAGCTTTTTGATCTGCTGGCTGATGGCAGGTTGCGTGCGCAAAAGGCGCTCAGCCGTGCGTGTGAAACTTTGGGTATCCAGCACGGTCAGAAACGTTCTGAGCAGATCAATATCGACATTGAGAAGAGCCATAAGCGCAATTTATCCCGACGATAAGGCGAAGCAATTTCACATCGATATAGCACTGCTGCAAGATAAGCGCTATCAGCCAAGGCGCATTTTGCACAACCTGCACATCGCCCCCGTTCCGAAAGACCAGACCATGCCCCATGTCTTGCCCGACATCCTGCGCAATACCGGAAACGCATCTGCTATTCCCTCCGCCACCACGGAAATTGCACCGGGAACCGAAAGGGTCACGCGGATGGTCCAGTCATCATTCTGGGCCATTTTAACCCTCGTAGTTGCGGCAATCCTTATGGGGCTTGGTCCGATTTTTGTGCGGTTCAGCGGTGTGTCACCCGATGCCTCGGCTTTCTGGCGTGTTGCGCTTGCTGCTCCTTTGCTGGGCGCGACCGTCTTCTTGATGCCGGCAGGATCATCAAAACCAGCGGTCGGAAATGGTGTTTCCGTGCGCAAGCATGATACGGGTTTGATGATCCTTGCCGGTCTTTTATTTGCCGCCGATCTGGTCGCCTGTCATATGGCGATCGAAATGACGACGGTCGGCAATGCGATTTTGCTTAACAACCTTGCACCGGTGATTATCGGGTTTCTTGGTCTGTTTGGCATCGCGCGCAAACCCGGTGTGATGTTCTGGTGCGGGGTGCCGTTTGCGATTATCGGCGGTTATTTCCTGTTTCGGGCCAGTGAAACTGGCGCAGGATCGATGCAGGGTGATGCCTTTGCCGTTCTGGCGGCCTTTTTCTATGCCGGATATCTGATTGTCATCAGCCGGTTGCGCCGCAATCACAGTGCCGCATCAATCATGTTCTGGAGCACCCTGACCACCATGATTGCCTTGGGCGTGATGATGGTGATCAAAGGCAATTTCGTCCTGCCGCCACATATAACAGGCTGGCTGGCGCTGATCGGTCTTGCGATGCTGGTGCATGTTTTGGGGCAGGGGATGGTGTCGGTCGGGCTGAAGCGCGTGGACGAGGCGACCGGATCAATGATCCTGCTGTTGCAGCCCTTTGTCGCCTCGATCCTTGGGGCTGTCATCCTGGGCGAGATGTTCAATGAGTGGCACATCATGGGCAGTGCGGCGGTGGTTGTGGCCCTTCTGATCGCGACCCGTCGTCGCCGCACGCTTTAGGCTTGATCTTGGCACTATCTGGCAATCATGAACCAAAGGGTGCCAACCGGCATCAGGGTTGCTGCAATGCCCAGCATCGTCCAAAGCCTTACACATTTATCATAGGCATCTGGCATGATGGTTTCACCCGCCGCCACCGTCTTGGCGGCAATCCGCGACATATATAGTTGCAAGGGCAAAAGCCCGACCAGCCAAAGGGTTGCCGCCATGGCAAACAGACTGATGCCAATCGTCAGATGCGGGCTATCGGAAAGCGAAACGCCTCCGGCATGAAAAAGACCAACCCCACCAATCACGACCAGAGCCGCGCCAAAGGCGGTAAAGGCCAGATCGGTGACATTCACCAACCGGCAGGCAAAGGCGATGATCACCGGGTTTCTGGTGCGGTCGGCCAGGCTTTTCCATACCGCCGTAACGATGATATTGCCCAGAAACAGTACGGCACCCAGAAGGTGAATGAATTTAACGGTGGTATATTCCATCGCGGACAGCCTTCGAATTTTGGGATATCGGAAACGGGAATTTCAGATCAGGTATTGTCCGGTGCGGTCAGGTCCTCGGCAAGCAGGCCCAGAACAAAATCGTCCAGTTCCTGATCGGCAGGCGGGACAATCATGCCGTCAATCACCAGCATGGCGATACCGTGTGCGCGGCTCCATGCGGCCAGCGCGCGGTTATAGGCGGTGGCCGCCTCGTTCAGGGTCATGTCGGCACGGCGATCAACCGATGTAACGGCGCGCTGCAACACATCAAACGCATTATCGGCTGCTTCGCGAAGTTCGGGATATTGATCCAATGGCGGGCGTTCCCGGCCAAAAATCAGGCGAAAATGTTGCGGGAAATCGACCGCGAAATGCACATAGGCCGCACCCAGCGCCATGATGCGCTCTTCGTGTTTTTTGATATTTGCAGCAACATTTTCAAGCCGTTCGGCAAAGCGTTCAAACGCATCAATCGCTACTGCCGCCAAAATGCCATCCTTACCGTCAAAATGGCGATAGGGCGCTGCTTCCGAAACACCGGTAAGCCGCGCAAGACGTCGCAACGACAGGCCACTTGGGCCTTCTTCGGTCAGGATGTTTTCAGCTTGCTGTAGAAGGACATTACGGACGTCGCCGTGGTGGTATTTCCCCATAAACTCGTATCTCGATTTTCTTATGTTAACTTTGTTAACTTTAACAATCGATAGGCCATGACACAAGCAAAAAAGGACCGTCAATGTGACGGTCCCAGACCGCTGACAAACCCCGTCATATTTTGGCGGGGTTTTTCTTTTAGAGGTGTTTGAAAGCTGGCTTGAGTGTGCC
>NZ_MCAO01000010.1:0-49256 GCF_001858545.1 Thalassospira sp. MIT1004
CAAACTGTCGAGTGTCACCATCTCAAGTTCGGTTTGATGTGGGCTGGGTTTCTTAAGCATTCCCCATTGAATCAAAAATCCCCGCCAATGGCGAGGACTTTGTCAGCAGTCTGGGACCGTCAATGTGACGGTCCAGTTTGGCGCTGTCGGGGATTATGGAATTTTGGAGCCGGGCTTAAAGCACCGCTAAAATCCTGAACGCTAGGTTGCCGGAGGCGGCGATGATGTGGCTTCATCATCTTCATTCTGGGCCGCAGATATTGAGGATGCGTCATCACTAACGGTTGCCGGTGAAGTTGCGGCAGGGTCCTGGCTGTTATCGTCGGCTTTGCTGTCATCGGTTGCAGCGTCACTTTTGGGCGCAGTTATCGCTGTGGCTGCGGCTTCTGTTCCGTTTTCGGTTGGCGCATTACTGCTCGTTGGTGACTCTGCCGCCGTGGTATCGGCAAGTGCGCCAGTGGTGGCGTCGGGCTTAGAAGATGCCGTTGTGTCATCTGTTGGTATCGAACCTGCTGCGGATGAGTCGGACTTGCTTCCTGCGTCCGCACCGGTTTGACCGGCAGGCTGTGTGGCCGAACTGCTGGTGCCGCCATCCGTTACCGTATTGGTGCTGTCGCCTGTTGCAGAAGGTGCAGGGGCTCTTTGTGGTTCATCGGCTGCGGTTGGTGTTGCATTGCCAGTATCGGTCGTGCTCGACGGCATGTCTGGCGTGGTTGCAGCGGATTGTTGGTTGCTGGTGCCTGTATCAGATGCCAATGGCGCAGAAGACGCCGTTTCGGCAGGTTTGTCCTCGGGCGTCGGGGCAAGCGTTGCCGAGGGTGAGGGTGGGTTTGATGATGTCTTATCGTGATCCGGGCGGATCAGGAAGCGATTGGACAGAATATCGCGTCCGACCAGAAGCGGTTGGGTGATGCCCGCCATTTCAAGCAGGCCAAGCTCGACATCACAGATGACATCGCGCAGGACCAGTTTCGTTCTGATTACAGGCGCACGCACAGGTGTGCTGTTGGCGTTGGTGGTAACCTGTCGGAAGGCGGTCACCGGCATCGCCAATCGCCAGGTGATCTGGCGTTGAGTGATTTTGGCAGTTGGATCAGGGGCACTGTCGACCGTGAGCGAGAAGGAAACGCTGCCCACGCTTTCGTCTTTTTCGTCATCAGAGGAACCGGCGTTGCTATCGCCGTCGCCTTCGGGTTGCTCGATGGTCAGATCGCTGACGAAAAGGCAGCTTTGCGGCGCTGCGCCAAGGATCATGGCGGGCAGGGCCGCAATGCCCCAATCGGGCAGATCGACCGGTTCATCAGGATAAAGAACTGTTCTATTGCCCAAGCCAGCATCCCGACCGGCTGCCTTGGAGGCCGGGGCCGGTTTGTTCGCGGATGCAAGCAGAATCAGGGCTTTGTACAATGTCGGGTTCATACACCGATGACGGTGCAACAGGCTGCTTGTGACAGACTATTTGTGCGATTTCACGCAGGAATTAGTTGTTGATTACTTGTTGCGGTTCCAGCCATCACACTGGCCTCGATGGCGCAAAAGATGATCGGCCAGAACGATGGCTGCCATGGCCTCGCCCACCGGAACGGCACGAATGCCTACACACGGATCATGGCGGCCCTTGGTGACGACATCGACATCCTTGCCGTAAATATCGACACTTTTACGCGAGGTCAGGATCGAACTGGTCGGTTTGACGGCAAAACGCACAACAACATCCTGCCCGGATGAAATCCCGCCCAGAATGCCGCCCGCATGGTTGGAGCCAAAGACCGGCTTGCCATCTTCGCCCATGCGCATTTCATCGGCATTTTCGATGCCGGTCAGTTCGGCGGCCTCAAATCCGTTGCCGATTTCAACACCCTTGACTGCGTTGATTGTCATCATCGCCTTGGCCAGATCAGCATCAAGTTTGTCATAGACCGGGTCACCCAGCCCGACCGGAACGCCCGAACAGACAACTTCTATTACTGCACCGACCGATGATCCGTCCTTGCGCAGACCATCAAGATATTCCTCGAATACCGGAACAGCGGCTGCATCGGGGCAGAAGAACGGATTGTTATCAACCTCGTTCCAGTTCCAGTTGTCGCGATTGATTTCCTTGGTGCCCATCTTGATCAGGGCGCCGCGGATTTTGATGTCATCGCCAAGGATTTTGCGCGCAATCGCCCCGGCCGCAACCCGCATCGCTGTTTCGCGTGCCGATGATCGTCCGCCGCCGCGATAATCACGGATGCCGTATTTTTCCCAATAGGTGTAATCGGCATGGCCCGGACGGAACTGGTTTTTAATCTCGCCGTAGTCCTTGGATCGCTGATCAACATTTTCGATCAGAAGCCCGATCGGGGTGCCGGTGGTTTTGCCTTCGAACACGCCTGACAGAATCTTGACCTGATCGGGTTCGCGGCGCTGGGTGGTAAAGCGCGACTGGCCCGGTTTGCGTTTTTCAAGAAACTGCTGGATATCTTCCTCGGTCAGGTCAAGAAGCGGTGGCACACCGTCAACGACGCAGCCAATGGCCGGGCCGTGGCTTTCGCCAAAGGTGGTGAAGCGAAACAGGGAGCCAAAACTGTTGCCAGCCATTTCCGATATCCAGAATTCAGGTGTTTGAAGACAAAACGGGCTGCCAGCAAGGCAGCCCGCAAGATCATATCATGTTCAGATCAGGCTTTCTGAACATTGATGTCAGGTGCGTCTGCCTGCTTCATGCCAACGGTGTGATAACCGCAATCGACATGATGGGTTTCCCCGGTAACACCGGTTGACAGGTCCGAAAGGAAATACAGGCCCGACCCGCCAACATCATCAAGGGTAACGTTGCGGCGCATCGGCGAATTATATTCATTCCATTTCAGGATATAGCGGAAATCGCCAATCCCTGACGCGGCAAGGGTCTTCATCGGGCCTGCCGAAATGGCATTCACACGGATGCGATCCGGACCAAGGTCATTGGCAAGATATTTCACGCTGGCTTCAAGGGCCGCCTTGGCAACGCCCATGACGTTGTAATGCGGCATCACCTTTTCCGCCCCGTAATAGGACAGGGTCAGAAGCGAACCACCATCGGTCATCAGCTTTTCCGCGCGCTGTGCAACGGCGGTAAAGGAATAGACCGAGATGTTCATTGAAAGAGCGAAGTTTTCAGGCGAGGTATCGACATAGCGACCACGAAGTTCGTTTTTGTCGGAAAATCCAATAGCGTGAACCACGAAGTCCAGCTTGCCCCATTTTTCTTTCAGCGTTTCGAACACGGCATCAATGCTTGCTGCGTCGGTCACGTCGCAGGGCAGGACGATATCGCTGCCAACAGACTCCGCCAATGGCCGAACACGCTTTTCAAGTGCTTCGCCCTGGAAGGTAAAAGCAACTTCGGCGCCAGCGGCAGCCACAGTGCGTGCAATACCCCAGGCGATGGATTTATCGTTCGCGACGCCCATGATCAGGCCACGCTTGCCAGCCATCAGGCCGGAAATGTTTTCGGCGGAAAAGCTCATTTTCCCTCTCGTTCCCACGATCTCTCTCTGGTGCGGGGCAGCGCGGAACAAAGCTGTGGCCCACACAGGAGGCATTTGACATTGGGCGCATCCTACACAAAGCGAAGCCAAGGTCAATCTGGCCTGTTTTATCTTGTGCGGTCACGTTATCCTGTTGATCAATTACACTATAACCAGAAATCGTGCAGGGATAAGTGTTTAATGGTTCCAATCGGCCAATTACTTAAGGACCGCACTGGATTTTGGCGCTACGCCATTATGCGATTTGTGCATGACAAATCCGTCGAACGCGCAGCGGGACTTTCTTATACAACCCTTCTTGCCATGGTTCCGTTCCTTGCTGTTGCGCTTACGGTATTGTCGGCCTTCCCGGTTTTTGAACAGTGGAAGGACCAGATCATGGGCGTGGTCCTGAACAATTTTCTGCCCGAAACTGGCGAACAGGTGACAGGTTACCTCAGCAATTTCCTTCAGAATACCGGCCAGATGACAGCGGTGGGTACAATTGTGCTGGCCTTGACCGCGGTCATGCTGCTTGCTGCGATTGAAGGTGCGATGAACGATGTGTTTCGCGTTACCACTCCGCGCAAACTTTTGGCGAAACTCGTCGTTTTCTGGACTCTGCTGACGGTCGGGCCGATGTTGCTGGGGCTAAGTCTTTCGGTGGCATCCTATATTTTTGCCATGCGCTATATGGTCGGGGCCGACGGGCTGGGTGAACATATCGGGCAATTGACGTTTTTGGCCCCTTTCCTGCTATCCTCGATTGCCTTCTCGCTTTTGTTTATCGGCATGCCGAACCGTTCTGTTGTGATCATTGACGGTATTTTGGGCGGCTTGGTGGCGGCTGGATTGTTCGAGGCGCTTAAAAAAGGGTTCGGGTATTACGTTATTAATTTCCCGACCTATCAGACGATCTATGGCGCCGTGGCGATTGTACCGATCTTCCTGTTATGGATGTATCTGACCTGGATTGTTGTGCTGCTGGGCGCACAGGTTGCTGCCGCCCGATCCGAATGGCGTGCGGCACGTGCCGCTGGGCTGATCCCCGATCCGCGGGGTGCCGTGCCCGGCCATATGGAACGCATTATCGCAGTGTTGCGCGTTCTGGAATATTTGCAACATGGTTTCCGCGAAGCAACCAAACCGCCGACCTATCGCCGCATGTTGCGCGAAACCAAGCTGGGCGGACGGGATCTTAACTGGGCCTTGGCGGCCCTTCGGCGTGAAAAGCTGATTGAACGGTCCGAAAGCCACCGCTGGCTTTTATCAGGCGATCTGTCGCGGATCACGCTGGTGGATCTGATGTCCAGACTGGGGCTGTTTCTGGATTATGACCGGTTGCTTCTGGTTAATGCGGATGGCGGTTGGCCAGGAGCCATGCGCGAACGTCTGGTGGAACTGGAAAAAACGCGAAAATCCGTTCTGGATGTTGAAATTGCTGCCCTGCTTGATTTGCCAAAACCCGATGATACAGCCCCCAAGCAGGTTGAAACCAAGCCCGAAGACGAAAAGAAAGACGAAATCGGCCCAAAAGACATGACCGAAATCGTCGATTGAAGCGTTCCGAAGGCATCAAAATACAAGGCCGGGTTTGTGTTCTCCGGCCTTGTTTGGTTTGGCGAATTGTGCTGTTCGTCAAGGTTAGTTTTTGGAAACTTCCTGCGCGATTTCATTTAGTGCCTTGGCTATTTCCGCCCGACGTCCGGCATCCGCCGATGCGCGGCTGGGGCGCTCGGGTGCGTTCAATGCTTTTTCCAGATAAACCTTGGCTTCAGCGTAATGATCATTCTGAAGCAGAAAATCGCCATAGAAATAGTTGGGGTCAATCCCGTCAGGATTAAGTTCCAATGCCTTTTTCAGGAATTCTTCGGCCTTGCTGTCACTGCCAAAGGCAAGCGGCCATGGGGGCACCTGATAATAAAGCGATCCCAGTGACGTATACGCCGATCCATCAAGTGCCGTTGGATCGAGGGCAATCGACTTTTCAAACAAATCGCGCGCGTCGTTTACTTTGCCAAGGGCGGAAATGCCGCGCACGATCCCGGCATCGGTCGACAGGACAATACCCTGCCAGATCATGACTTCGGGACTATCCGGATAGAGATTCAGCAGACTTTCGCCCTCGGTTTCAAGTTGATGAATGGCATCAAGTTGCTGTTTTTCATCCGTCATCTGGTACTTGATACGGGCCCATTCTTCCTGCAGATGGGCAACGCCATTCATGGCCTCGTTATTGGCCGTGTCGGCATTGGCAGACAAAGGCAGGCCAAGCGCAAAGACGCATATCATGGCAAAACGGGTGATTTTCATGCCGGGTGGCTCCTTGGGTTGGCGTCCGGTTTGTTGGCGATCAGGGGGATTGGTGCAACCACCTGATCAGCCTTGAGGATTTCTTCGCCGATGGCGGTGTTTTTACGAAGTCCCCTGTCGACGATGCCCGGTATGACGGCATTGATCAGGGCAAAAAGCCGTTCCGGCCAGCCGATCCGAACATCGGTTTTATCGTGTTCAATCGCATTGACGATCTGACGGGCAACGTCACGTGGATCGTCTTCGGTGACATTTGTGCGACGGTTAAGCAGCCCTGCCTTGCCGCTGTTCATGGTGGTACGAACCGCACGCGGGGCGATGTGACTTATGGTGATGCCAGTGCCAGTCAGTTCACGACGCAGCGCATCGCTATATCCCTTAAGCCCGGATTTTGCGGCGACATAGCCGGTCATATGGGGCAACGGGATCAATCCGGTCATTGATCCGATATTGACGATCTGACCGCTACCGCGTTTGCGCATGGCCGGAAGAACGGCCTGGCACAGGCGCATTGGCACCAAAAGGTTCAGCGTCACAAGCGCGTCGTAATCCTGATCTTCGGCATGATTGAAATCATTGATCCCAGCCAGATTGATCAGGATGTCGGGCGTGTGTTCACGCAATGCCTTGCAGGTTGTATCAATGCTTTCCATCAGGTTGCCCTGCGTCGTGCGGTCATAGGCAACGACATTTGCCCCGCGCTCGATCAGCAGGTTGACCAGTGGCATGCCAATGCCGCCAGTCGCGCCCGTCAGGAAAACGGATTTTCCATCAAGCAACATTTTTACGTTGTCCTTCATGCGGGATCGCCGCAAACAGATTGGCAAACAGCCGGAAGGTGTTTTGCGCGACTTCGATGATGGCGGCCTGATCAGCCGGGTCGGTGACCTGATTGACGGTCTTTTCGAAGAATTTCATGTGTTCAAGATCAAGGGTGCCGTGCGAAAACAGATAGCTGAATGCTGATTTCGGCAAATCAAGGCCGGTCATGACGGCATCCGCACCCTGACTGGCGATTTGGGTGGATGTGCTTTCAAGCATGAAGACCATGCCAAGGAAACCGACCGGGTTCTTACGGCTGATATAGTCGTAGTTATAGGCAACCATCACCTGGGTTTCGAGGTTCGGTATCGCGTGGCGGGCGGCTTCGCGGTTACCACCGGCGGCTTCGATATCATTGAGAATCCATTCTTCGTGGCCTTCTTCTTCTTCGAGATATTCAATGATCGCCTTGTGCAGCCAGCGTTTTTCATCTGGCAGACGCGATCCCATTGCCATCAGGAAGGGAACGGTGTGTTTGACATGGTGATATGCCTCCGTCAGGTAGGCGACATAGGTTGACCGTGAAATGCGACCTTGCAGGCCATCAACAAGCTGGGGAACGTGATAAAGGGACGCGCGGGCTTCGGCGGTTTCGGCAACAAGGCGATCATAAAAATTCATGGTTTTCTCCGGGACGGACAAGGGGGATGTGTAAAGTTTGGCAATAATCGCCTCGCGGCGCGGGCGTCCGGTGCCTGTCAGGCAGCCGTTTTCGACCGTAAAGGGGGCAACGATGCGGGTATGTTTGATGTGTGCGTAATCGGGCAGGCCAGCATTGGCCGCGGCAACCGCGGCACTTACATCGGCGGTCGGACCGGTCGGAACGATCAGAGCGCTCAGTTCCGGTTCCCCATCGCCAAAGACCATGGCCTGATAGATGCCTGGCTGGGCCAAAATGGCGGCTTCGGGCCATTCGGGGGAAATATTGCGCCCAAACGATGTGATCAGGACGTTTTTGCGTCGCCCTGTCACACAGACGAAACCATCGTCATCAATCTGCCCCAGATCGCCGGTTGCAAGAAAGGCCGGTGCTGCTTCGCCGACATAGCCAAGGAAACCGGGATTTTCGATGATGATTTCATCGTTGGAAATCTCGGCCTTTACATGGGGCAAAAGCGTTCCGGTGGTGCCGGGCTTATCTTTGCCCGGTACATTCATTGAAACGACCGATGCGCATTCCGAAAGACCATATCCTTCGTAAACCGGAAGCCCGATATGGCGTGCCTTGGCAATCAGGGCCGGATCAACACGCGATCCACCAACCGCAATGAATTTAAGGTCAGGAAGGGGACCCTTGCGGATGACCAGCATCATCAGCGCACGCAGGATTTCAGGCACCAGAATGACCGACGTCGCGCGGGTATCCTTAAGGATTTCGTGCAGGCCCTGATATTGCGGCCCGAACTGGCCAAGCAGTGTCAGGGTAATGGTACACCCGGCCAGAAGACCGGTATAAACTCCCGCGACATTTTCCAGAAGTACGGCAAGTGGCAGCACACAGGCATGGGTGCCAGCAAAATCGTCGCCCAGCATCGCGTGGATCGAAGATGCAACAGTGATCATCGCCGATGCGGGCAGGCAAACGCCCTTTGGCGTACCGGTGGTGCCGGATGTGAAGGTAATTTTTGCCGTGCCATCGGGGATGTCGGGCGAACGCGACTGCCCTGTTTCCGCCATCCCATTAGCCGTCAGCATGTGGGTGATGCCCGCGGTCACAATGGTGTGATTGATCTGATCGCGGGTGAAAAATGGCGGGATCGGGACGCATAAAATACCGGCCGATAGGGCGGCAAGGTCCCAGACCAGCCAGTCGATCCCGTTATCAAGTGCTATACCCAGTACATCGACATCTGCAAGTTCAAGACAACGTGCGTCGATCAGGTCGGAGAGGTCGCCATAGGTTACGCTATCATCGCCTTCGCGGAGCGCGACTTGATCGGCGTTATGGGTGCGGATGCGTTCGAACAGCATGATTATTTCTCGCCGTTATGTTGCAGATGGGGATAAAGGCGTGGGCGCATGTGGGTGTATTCTGCACCCAGCAATGTCTGAAGGCGGCGATAACCATGTTCGACCGAACCAGACAGAACATGCGGGCACGTGTCGTAATACCGGCCCCAGTCGATTTCGTTTTCTGTCAGGCGTGATGGATCGGCATGGGCGTGGCGAACGGGCTTGAGGCCCATTTTACGCAGGCGTTTTTCGATACTGTCGGTGCCGGTCACAACCGCCTGTTTAAAGCCGTTATGGTGCAGATAGGCCGACAGTGCCGCAAACAGGAAGGACGACGCCCCACCACCCGATGACGCCAGATTGCCGATCTCGACAATCTGATGGCGCGGTACACCAAGGATCACTTCGATTGGCGCGGGCAGATATTGTTCAAGAAACAGCGGCCCATGCCCGGCTGACCGGAAACCAAGGGCGGCGACGATCCGTCCGGCATCGTCGCGGACACTCATCAGGCTGCCATATTGTACGCGGATCGCCGCGTCATAGGCATCGGCATAGATATTGGCAATGAATGTTTCGACTTCGGGGCGTTCTGTCGCCAGAAGTGTCAGCACCGAAATGGCACAGGCACGCATCTGCAGATGATCCAGAAAACCGCGTTTCTGGAAACTGAGCTTGGCGGCGGGGAAACCGTTTTCATTATAATTCAGGTGAAGCATGCCATTGGGCCTTCGACTGCGTTGATAGCGCATTCTTGGCCTGGAACCTGACAGGAACCTGAATGAGGGGTTGTTAAAGCAAAAACCTTGGAAATGTTACTTTAGCGGGCAGTGTCTTCTGAGGCATTGCCGGGGATTTCGATCTTTACCGTACCATCGGAACTGCGTAGATGAAGGTCGCGCTGCGGGAACGGAATTTCGATCTCGTTTTCCTTGAAGCTATCCCAGACATTGAGCAATACCTCGCTGATGATATTACCACGTCCGTTTTGTGGATCCGTGATCCAGAAGCGGATTTCAAGATCGACCGAATTATCGCCAAAGCCGCGTAGCAGTGTGTTCGGGCCGGGATTATCCAGAACGCGCGCACATTTTGCTGCGGCTTCATTGCACAATTTGATCGCGAAATGCGGATCGCAACGATAGGCAATGCCGACCGGAACTTTCAGGCGCAATTTGACGTCCGAGTGGCTCCAGTTTTCCACCTGATTGGTGATAAGGTCTTCGTTGGGGATCAGGAATTCGGTACCGTCGCGGGTGCGAACGGCGGTGTAACGCGCGCCAAGCGACTGAATCCAGCCAAATGTATCGCCAATCGCAATCACGTCGCCCGGCTTGATCGACCGGTCCAGCAACAGGATCACGCCGCTGATCAGGTTGGCGACAATCCGTTGCAGACCAAACCCGATGCCGACACCGATGGCACCACCAAAGACAGCAAGCGCGGTCAGATCGACACCGATGGTCGAAAGGGCAAACAAAACCGCAATCGACAGCAGCACAAGTTTCAGAAGCTTGGACATAAGCACCTGAACCGATGGCGTCAGGCGGTGAACCTTCTGGATGCGTTGTTCGAAAATGCGCGAGGCAAATGACGCGACCCAAAGCAGGATCGCCAAAGACAGCATTGCCTTGAGGATGCCAAACACCGATATCCGAAACTGCCCGATATGAAGGGCAAGGCTGTCCAGCAGATCAATTGCCGGATCAAGCCAGCCGACAATGTTAAGGGCGGCCAGCCCCCATGCGATGATGGCGATACTGCGGGCCCAGACGGGATCATTCACCACCGCCGTGCCCAGACGGATGAAAATCCACGCATTCAGAAGGCTTGCGACAAGGCGCAGGATATTGTGCCGCAGCCCCGCCTGTATCGCGACCGCATCAATAAACCAGATCAGCAGAACCAGAATGATCGGAAACGCCAGATCGGGTAAAACCGCAAGCAACCGACGGAACCCGGCATAGTGCAAAAGCGCCCGCCAGTTTTGCAAGCGCGCCAGTTGGCGCGAAAGCGGCCTGCGCAGCAACAGGGCAGGGATCACCGACAGCAAACATGCCCCGATCTGTAACAGGATCGGAACCAGCAAGATATTGTTGTCCACCCATGCGGCTGCCTGTTCAAGCCAGATCACGAGCTGGTCGGGATTCCAGAATTGCTCCATACGTCCCCTGATTTTGCCCTGTATTATGATTGGCGAATGGAAAGCATTATATTTCATATGGTAACGCGAAACCGCCCGCGGGAGATAGGGGGCTAATTCTTCGTGTTCTGGTTGGTTCTGCGAAAGATGCGTCTTTTGGCTTTGGTTTCCTTGACGTTAGATAGCTATCTATCTAAATCTTTAGGATCAAAAACCTCCTGCAGGTATCTCCCCCCATGACAATTTCCAAAGATAGCAATGCATCGCGTGAACAGTTCGGTTTCTGGCTGGGCACGCTTGCCCGGCAATGGCGTGCGGAAGTCGACCGGCGTTTATCGCCCTTTATCCTGACCGAGGCGCGCTGGATCATCCTGTTTCGTCTCAGCACGACCGATCATGACCTGACGCAAAAGGAACTGGCGCGTATTGCCGGGGTGCAGGGACCGACATTGGTGCGGACATTGGACTGGCTGGAGGAAAAGGGATTGATCGAAAGGCGCGAAGTCCCCGATGACCGGCGGGCAAAAACGGTTCACCTGACCGAAAAGGCCGAACCGGCGCTTCGACAGATTCAGGCGGTCATACAGGGTGTCCGAGCCCAGATTTTTGCCGATGTTACCGATGAAGAACTTGAACATTGTCTGACCGTGTTCAAAAAAATCGGCCGACAGTTCGATGCCTTTGCCGGAAGTGAACAGGACAAGGACATCATCATGGTTGGACGGGTGAAAACCTAAAACCGTTTCCACCGTCTTATATCTAACTGTGAGGCAGTGCTTAGTCGGATGATCGGTTCCGCAGGGTTTCGCGCTCCCAGCGTTCGGTCAGAACTGCGGCCCCAAAGCCGAGCCCGCCAAAGATCGCAAGGCTGATCACAAGTGCGGGCAGTAAACTGTTTGCGGGCATGAATGTCGGCGAGCCGCCGGGCAATGACAACCATACCATTGCAGCACTGCCCCATAAAATGCCAACCGCAACCATGCCGATCCCGGTAAAGGCAAGCCGCAAGCGCGAAAGATATTCCATTATTCTGACCTGCGCCGCTCGACTGATCCATCATAATGGATCGCTACGGTTTCCTGTGCCGGGCCATCAAGGGCAAGCGCGATAACATCCGCCGGTTTGCGCCGCAAAAGTGTAACGATATCGCCAGACGGGACCTCGCCGATCACGCTATAACCCGCAACCCGACCGATCTTGCAATCGCGCATCGGGGCAGGGGTGATCATCATTGCCTGTTGTTCTGAAAGGGACAGGTTGCTGACCTGTGCGGCGCGAACGTCAAAACCTTCGGCCTTAAGGCGGTTTTGCCAATCGGTGCTGTCTTGGCAATCATTCGTATATGAAAGTTCAAGCGTCGGGCGCGATGTGCCGACAAATGCGGTCAACCCGATCAGGGCGATACCGGCCAGAATCGTAGAAAGAGCAATGGGTTTCATGACTTCTGCCTTTGTCAGATAAAACTGCAAAGGCAGAATGCCTGTTAGAGCAGATGCGAGTCTTGAGCCCGGTCAAGCCGCAATCGGGCGTGGCTGGGCTACCCGTGTTAACGTGCCTTGTAAGGATGTTTTTCCGACCATTCTCGTACGAAATCGATCAGTTCATCGTCGCGATCTTCGGGCAGTTTGACGGTCAGATGTACATATTGATCGCCGCGTTTGTCACCCCGGTCATATGCCGCACCCTTGCCACGTAGCCGCAATTTCGTGCCGCTATTGGCGTTGGCGGGCAGTTTCATGCTGACCTTGCCATTGATCGTCGGGACTTCGATAGACCCGCCAAGGATTGCTTCGGCCAGGCTGATCGCAAGATCGCAATGCAGGTCATTGCCTTCGCGACGGAAAACCTTGTCCGGGTGGACATGCAGCTTGATCAGCGCGTCACCCGCTTCCCCGCCATTCATGCCGGTCATTCCCTGGCCTTTCAGGCGAAGGGTCTGGCCATCTTCGCTTCCGGCAGGGATGCGGACTTCAAGGCTTTTGCCGCTGGCAAGATTGATGCGCTTGGTCGTGCCGATAATGGCTTCGGCCAGATCAAGGCTAAGCTCATAGGAAATATTGGGTCCTTTGACCTTTTCGGCCTGTCTGCGCCCACCAAAACCACCGAAACCGCCCCCGCCGCGGCCAGCCTTGCCGAAAATCTCGTCAAAGATATCCTCTGCATTGGCACCGGAAAAACCAAACGGATCACCGCCAGCCTGACCGCTATAACGCGCACCGCCACCACGGCCAAACGGTCCGGTTTCACGGCCATCGGCATCAATTTCGCCCGCGTCATATTTTTTGCGACGTTCGGCATCCCCCAAAAGATGATAGGCGGCCGAAACTTTCTTGAACCGCTCTTCGATCTTGGTGTCACCGGGATTGACGTCCGGGTGCAATTCGCGCGCAAGTTTGCGATAGGCTTTTTTGATTTCGTCCTGGGTGGCGTTTTTGGCAACGCCCAAAGTCTTGTAGGGATCCTGCATCGCCTGACCGGTTGGAAAATGGGAAACGCTATAAATGTATTATAGGCCTGTATTAGCTGTTGCAAGGAAGGCATTTGTTTTTATTGCTGTCCTTGACATGGCTCAGATATGAAAAAGCGGCGCTGTTCGCAAGGAACGCGCCGCTTTTTTTAATGTCGTTTCGCGCAGGTCAGTTTACAACTTCCCAGCTTCCATCCGGCTTGCGGCATGCGGTGCCGTACGCTTCTTCCTGCTTGCCGCCGATGGTGACGGTCTGCTGGTATTCACGGCAATATTCCTGGGTTTTCGGTTCCTGATAGGTCCGGGTCGGGGTTACCGTGCCACGAACCCCGGTATCGGGGTTGTTCCAGGTCGATGTCTGACCCGTCGGCGCACTTTCAAGGGTGCGCTGCGTGCTTTGTGCCATGATCGCGCGGTCGGCATTGTCCAGTGACTTGCCGACTTCACTGCCGATAAAGGCGCCTGCCAGTGTACCAAGTGCCACACCGACAAGCTGTCCCGAGCCTTTGCCGAACTGCGCACCGGCAACCGCACCACCAACCGCGCCCAAAAGGGTGCCTGCGGTTTGTTTCTGACCTTGATCCTGTGCACAACCGGCAATGAATGCGGTCATCATGACGGGGATTACGATATGACGAAATTTCATATTTTTTTGCCTACCTTGTCTTTCCTGTCCCAACCGATATGTTCTGTATCTACGGAACGATCTTGATTGCGTCGTTTCACGTATATCCAAAACCCGTATCTTTCGAATTTGGTGCGGATTTTGAACTATCAAAGGAATCCTGACCCCAATGGACGAAAAAAATACGCCAAAAATGGGGCATGAAGATCATGCCGTACCGTTCGATCTTTTTGACGTGTGGTTTAAAGAGGCGAAAAACAAGGAGAAACCGTATCCGGATGCGATGACGCTGGCGACAGCAGATGCGCGCGGGCGGCCTTCGGCGCGTATTGTACTGCTTAAGGACTTTGATCAGCGCGGTTTTGTTTTTTACACCAACTATGAAAGCCGCAAGGGCGATCAACTTGCCGAAAACAGCTTTGCCGCATTGTGCTTTCACTGGAAGTCGCTTGAAAAATGCGTTCGCATCGAGGGGGCGGTGACCAAGGTCGACAGTGTGGAGTCCGACGAGTATTTCGCATCCCGACCGCGCGGCAGCCAGCTTGGCGCGTGGGCGTCAACCCAGTCCCGCCCGATGAGTGGCCGGTTCGATCTGGAAAAACGGGTTGCCGAATTCACCGCCAAATTCGGGCTGGGCAAAGTACCTCGCCCGGAGCATTGGGGGGGCTTCCGCCTGATCCCTGATCGCATCGAATTCTGGTCCGAAGGCAAGTTCCGCCTGCATGATCGCCAGCTTTACACCCGCGATGCCGAGGATAAGGGCTGGAACCTGCAAAAGCTTTTCCCGTGATGTAGAAGGCTGTTCTGAAAAATGCAAAACGCGCGAATGTCGGTTCGCGCGTTTTTGTTTGGCAGGTTTGATCAGTATTCTTCTGACGGGCAGAAGACTTCCTGTAACACGACGATGATTTTCATGATCTCGGGATTGGCCAGCGAATAATAGATGGTTTGCGATTCCCGGCGTGTCTTGACCAGTCCCTCGCGGCGCAAACGGGCAAGATGTTGCGACAGTGCAGATTGTTTAATACCCAGTTCACCTTCAAGCGTGCTGACTGATTTTTCTGTTGTTCCAAGCGAACATAAAACCATCAGACGCCACTCGTTTCCCAATGTTTTCAGGAACTCGGCAGCCTCGCGAGCGTTTTCATGCAAGTTTTTATAGGGCATCGCAGGCAGTATCCATTCTCGAAGTCAGTCCGGCTATTTTCTGGCACGTTAAGACCGATAAACCGTATAGGATGATTAATCTTCGGCATTCAGCAACGCATTGGTTTGATGTTACACTGGTTTCTTTCTCCGCCTAAGCATTTCGTAGGGGAAAGCCCCTTTTCAATGCATGGACGGGATCTTTTATAAAAGTTTTGATCTTGAACAAGGAAAGATGCGTTTTCTGGTTGCAGACTGTCCCTTTCTGACGTCTTGACGCATTGTAGTGATCGCAACAAGGCACACGTGTCGGAAGACACATCAATTCTCGGGAGTGAGTGCGATGGCAGTAAGAACAATTCTGGCCCCGGTGGCGGGTTCGAACATTGATCAGCGTGTACTGGATCTGGCGTTCCGGACGGCCAAAAGATTTGATGCTCATCTTGAGGCATTGTTTGTTGCCGCCGAACCACAAGATGCGATCCCGATTGTCGGGGAAGGCATGTCGGGCCTGATCATCGAAGAAATGATGCGGGCAGCTGAAAACGAAACCCAGCGCCGTGAAACCCGCGGGCGTGCTGCCTATGATGCGGCGCGTGATGCCGCCGCCGTTGCCGAGGCCGCCGTTCCGATGGCCGATCTTCAGGCGACCTGTGCATGGCGGCGCGACAATGGCCGTGAAGACGAAACCGTTGCCCGACGTGGCCGTCTGTTTGATCTTGTGGTCATTGGCCGCGAACCGCGCGAAGCTGCCGCGTCGCTTACTTTTGATGCCGCCCTGATGGAAACCGGTCGTCCGTTGCTGGTTGCGCCGGAAAAAACACCCGAAACCGTTGGCGAAAAAGTCGTGATTGCCTGGAATGGCGGAGTGGAAGCCGCCCGTGCCGTGACATCGGCCATGCCACTTTTGCGTACGGCCAAGGAAGTCACCATCGTCAGTGTCGGCGAAGTCCCCCATGGGCGTGCCTGTGCCAAAGCATTGGCCGAACAGTTCCTTTGGCACGGAGTCGAGGCACGGGTGTCCGAATTGCCCGAACAGTCGCACGTTGCTAATGCCTTGATATCCGAGGCAGAAAAGGTCGGTGCCGATAGCATCGTACTTGGCGCTTACAGCCATTCGCGGTTCAAGGAGATGATCCTTGGCGGTGTTACACAGGATATGCTGGCAAAATGCACTTTGCCGCTTTGGATAATGCATTGACCCATAGGTCACGTAACATCCTGAAATCCGGATGATTATTTGTATGATCATTGGTATATGACAAAAAAGGCGTAGTCTTTTGCGCCTTTTTTGTTGCGTCTGCGAACAAAACCCGCCACCGTTACTGAAATCTTACAAAGACGACGGCCCGATCAACGAGGCCTTCGCCCGATAAAAGAACAGTGGAAGAAACGTCTGGCAGGGGAAAATCCCATGTTATCACTTCGCGATGTTATTGATTTCGCATCCATGTCCGAGGATCTGAGCCGGGAACTTACCCGTCAGAATGTCGGCTTGCCCGATCTTGGCGCTTTGGTTGCAAGCTATTCCGGTGTTGCTGCTGGCCCTGTTAGCAATTGCAATGAAGCACCATGTGCCGCCAACGATGTGGATGGCGAATAACTTACAAAGTCCCTGATGTCCCGATCAGAACAGGTTGATCTGGTCTTTTCACTTTCGCGAATTCTTTTTTTCAAAGACATCTTCTTCGCACCAATCCAGAACATGATTGGGCACGGGGCCCAGCATGTGACGCACGGCGTCAAATCCGTTGACCGGATCAAGCCATCCGGCGATATGGTTTGGCCCGATCACGGCGGGCATGCGGTCATGGATATGTGAAATTGCCTGTGCGGGGGCGCAGGTGATGATGACCGCCTCGCGTCCGTTTTCAAGCCCGGCAAACAGCACTGGCTGATGATCTGGCAGGGTGATGCGGGTCTTGTGCTTTGCCCTGCCGTCCTTGCGCCATTCAAACCAGCTTGTCGCTGGTATCAGGCAACGCCGATCCAGCAAGGGGCGAAAGGTTGGTTTCTGATCAAGGGTTTCGGCACGGGCATTGATCAGTGGCGCATTCAGCGTTGAAACGCTTAACCCCCAACGGCGCGAGGCAGCCTTTTGACCCGGCAGGATCACAATCACCGGATCGGTCGGGCGTCGAATGCCAGACAGGCTTTCAAATGCGGCTTGGTTCGCGTCTTCCAATGGCTTTTCGGTATCTCGTCGATCTGCATCCCGCCCGTCTACATCGCGGTCGGCTGCAAAATCCGATGCTTCCTTGCGAATGATATCGCTAAGGTCGATGGCCAGTTGTGCCTGAAACGCGTTCATGTCGTTGATAAGCTGGTATTGGCTGCACATCGGATTGTCTGTTCGTTCCTTAATTGACAATGATCATAGCCGTTTGACTGGTTTTGATACAACCTTCGTCCTATATAGGAACGCGTGTTGCGATGCGTGCTTGCGACGGATCGCAATGCTATAAGAAGATGACGATACGATATAACGTGCCACGTCGGCGCGCGGGATTTGAAAGAGCCACCCAATGAATGCCACTGCCCCGAAAACCGTTGTCCTGACTGGCGCAAGCCGGGGGATCGGCCATGTTACGGTCGGTTATTTTGCCGCGCGCGGCTGGCGGGTGATTTGCTGTTCACGTGAAGCTCCGCCGCCCAGTTGCCCGCGTGATCCGGCTCAGGGCATTCATATTGCCGCCGATCTTTCCAAACCCGAAGATGTCGAGCTTTTCATCAAGCAGGCCAACGAAGTTCTTGGCGATGATCCGCTGCATGCATTGGTCAATAATGCCGGGGTATCGCCCAAGACGCCGTATAAAGAACGGCTCGGCTGCCTGAATGGCGATATCGAGGCATGGCGTGATGTCTTCGAACTGAACTTCTTTACCCCGTTGACTTTGTCGCGCGGCTTTGCCGCAGCCCTGCATCGCGGCAAGGGGGCGATTTGTAATATCACCTCGATCGCGGGCCACTATGTTCATCCGTTTGCCGGATCGGCTTATTCCACGTCCAAGGCCGCCCTTTCGGGGTTGACACGTGAAATGGCGGTGGAGTTTGCCGAACTGGGCGTGCGGGTCAATGCCGTGGCACCCGGCGAGATCAAAACCGCAATGATTTCCCCGGAATACGAGGCACTGGTGCCGCGTATTCCGATGAACCGAATGGGCACCCCCGAAGACGTCGCCGCCGCCGTTCATTATCTGGTGGGGGAGGACAGCAGCTATGTTACCGGTACGGAAATTTTCGTAACCGGTGGGCAGCATCTGTACTGATTTTGCAAGTCTGTAGGGCTTTGATCGAAAAAAACAGCCAGGAACTTACGGCTGTTTTTTATCGGTGGTGGTTCGAGGAAATGTAAAATGCCGGATCATATTCAGCCTTGCCCGCCGGAATATCATCAATCAGCGGACGGGCCATGAAATACTGTTCCGGAACGCCGTCCAGTTTCAGGTCGGGCAGGGGAGCAAAGCCGAACCGGCTGTAATAATCAGGTTCGCCCAGAACCACGCACCCCGCCGCATCATTGATCCGCAAGCGTGCAATGCCTGCCTGGATCAGTTCCGATCCGATGCCAAAACCCTGTCGGTCGGGGCACACCGCCACCGGACCAAGGCCGAACCAGTCGATATTTTTGCCATCGATGGTAATCGGCGAGAAGGCTACGCACCCGACAAGTTCGTTATCTTCAATCGCGACAAGCGAAATGCTGAGCTTGCCCTTTTTGCGCAAGGCATCGACGATCAGATGTTCAGTTTGCTGACTATGAGGGGCTGTTGCGAATGCGCTGGCCAGCAATGCATGGATTGCCGGAATATCGGACTTTGTCTCATCGCGTATAAGCATGATCGTCCCGTCCCATCCTGTGACTTCACGCCTGCTACCTGCAGGTCTGTCACACGACTATAACGGGAAAATCAATTAGACCAACAGGCTTTTAAGCCAGTCGCGCTTTTGCTCCAGCCGACGGGCTTCCATATCAAGCCATCCGGTGAACGGTGCGGCTTCGTTTGCGTGGTCTTCACGCAGTGCCAGAACGCGATCAAGTTCCAGTTCGCAAACGTCATGCAGGATTTCGATCTGGTCGCGACGGGTTTCATCATCAAGCAGATGCAAGAACCGCATTTTAAGCGCCATGACAAGCCGCGAAAGTTCGCCCGACGTATCTCGAAGCGTGCCCTGCATCAGTTCCTGAAATTTATCGTGCCCGGCCTTGGTCAGCGACAATTGTGCATCTGAATAGGACCCGCTATTGCAATCCTCGCGCACCAGCCCTTCAAGCTTCAGAAGCTGAAGCGAGCTTCCCATCATATCAAGCGATGGCCCCATGATATGGGCGGTAAAATGACGCACTGAATTGGCCAGATCGGCATAGCTGATCGGTTTGTCCGAAAGGGCAAGGGTACCAAGTGCGCAGAGGCGCAGACATTCTTTGGGCAGCAATGTTCTATCCGAATACATAAACGGTCCCTGTCATGTTGCAGGTACCTATGTTAACGCGAACGGTTCTTAATTGCAAGGTGTCGATGCCGGAGAAACCCCGGCACCGGTGAATATAGATCACAATCATGATTCCGCAAACAGACTGTCAAAGACATATCGCTCCCGTTCAGGGGGCAACGACGTCATGAACGGTCAGTTCCCGGACTTCACCATCGGGCGTTTGCCACCAGATGGTTTCACCCTTTCTGATACCGATCAGGGCTGCTCCAACCGGTGTCATGACCGAAATCCGCTGGGTGGATATGTCTGCTTCGGTGGGCATGACAAGAATTATGGTTTGCATGCCACCGGTCGCATTGTCGCGGAATGTGACTTCCGATCCGATGGTGATGGCATCAGGGGGCAGTTCGGATCGTGTGGCGATCACAGCCCTGTCTATTTCGTCAAGCAGGCGGTTGGCGACAATCGGGTTCCGGCCAATATTGGCCCGTGCAAGGTTTTCAAGCTGATCGGCGATGGTCTGATCGATGAAAACGGCTGGATCATGGGACTGGGTTTCAGTGAAGGTTTTGGTAGTGGTTTGCATATCGAAAAGTCCTTTGGATGGGATGTGATGTTGCGACACATAAGGTCGCAAACAGGATTCAGTTGAACGGGACCAAAAGCTCACCCCCCTGAAGGGGGAGCCTTCTGACTGTGGTGTCGGCCAAAAGAAGCGGGCTGCGTTGTCGTGGTTTCATGCCGATAACGGTCAGGCCGATAAAACTTCGCAAATCAACGACACTCGGATCGCGACTGTTGCCACCAGAGTTGGCTGAGTGATCATTGATATTGCCAATCATGGCTTTGAGGCTTGGTTAGGTTCAGGCTTAGGAACGATGTCTGTGGCGGCTGATCATTAATCGAAAAGCAGATAAAATCGCCCGGGCAAAGCCTGCTTGTCAGAGGGCGCAAAGTTTCAAGTCGTTTGAATTTCTGGGGGCGACCGATAGGGCGCGTGCGCACATCGTGTGTTTGCGTGCATGTGATGCTGTTTGGGGGAATGCCACCCAAAGCACGGCATTTCAAAGCTGTCATTGTAATCCTGCCTGTCAAACGATCCGGTTGGATGTTCATCGAAGGTCATTGAAGGTTTGACTTCAAAACCCCGAGTGCAGGTATAGGAATACGTTCCTCACCCCACTCGGGGTAAGGCTCCTGCGAGAAGGGAACCCGCATTGATTACAAAACGAATGTTTAATTGCTGCTTCAACATGACTGGATCAGTCTAGCATAACGGTCTTGAAATTGAATGATCTTATTGGTGCATAAAAAGCAAGACCGGCACATGGTCATGTCTGTGCCGGTCTTATGTGTTCCGTCGCGGATCGCGTGATTTTCCGCTTTATGCCGCTTTTGCGATGCCCAACTGGCCCCAGACGGTCAGAAGTGAATCGATCAGGTGATCAATCAGTTCATCATTGTGAAGCGGGCCGGGGGTAAAGCGCAGCCGTTCTGTGCCGCGCGGTACGGTCGGATAGTTGATCGGCTGGACATAGATGTCGTGATCAAACAGCAACCGGTCGCTGGCTTCCTTGCACATGCTGGCGTCGCCCACCATCAGTGGCACGATATGACTTGGCGCATCCATGACCGGAAGACCGGCGGCACGCATACGTTCACGCAGCGTTTCGGCACGTTCTTTCTGCGCTTCGCGTTCGACATTGCTGTCTTTGAGGTGGCGAACCGATGCCAAGGCACCAGCCGCGATGCTGGGCGGATGGGAGCTGGTAAAGATAAAGCCGTTGCCAAAGCTGCGCACGAAATCGACGATTTCGGTTTTACCGGCGATATAGCCGCCAATAACGCCAAAGGCCTTGGCAAGCGTGCCTTGGACGATATCAACGCGGTCCATCACGCCGTCGCGTTCGGCGACGCCGCCGCCGCGCGGGCCATACATGCCAACCGCATGGACTTCGTCGAGATACGAAATCGCGTTGTATTTTTCGCACAGATCAAGGATTTCGGCGATCGGTGCGATGTCGCCATCCATTGAATAGACGGACTCGAACGCAACGATCTTGGCGCGGTTCGGCCCCAGATCGCGCAGGATTTCTTCAAGATGTTCGACGTCGTTATGTTTCCAGATCCGGCGTTCCGCCTTTGAATGGCGCATGCCTTCGATCATGGAATTGTGATTGAACGAGTCGGAAATGATCACACAATCCGGCAGCTTCGAGCCAAGGGTCGAAAGCGTCGTCCAGTTGGCGACATAGCCCGATGTCATCAGAAGGGCTGCTTCCTTGCCATGCAGATCGGCGAGTTCATTCTCGAGCGCGACATGCAGATGGTTGGAGCCGGAAATATTGCGTGTGCCACCCGCCCCGCCGCCCTGACCGGTGACGGCGTTTTGCATGGCTTCAAGAACCGTGGGATGTTGCCCCATGCCGAGATAGTCGTTTGAGCACCAGACCGTAATTTTGCGCGGTGTATCACCGTTATCGGGGTGATACATGGCCTTGGGAAATTCACCGACAATACGTTCAAGATTGGCGAATACGCGGTAACGGCCTTCAGCCTTGAGGCCGGACAACGCGTCTTTAAAGAAGGTGTTATAATTCATCTTTTGTGTCTTTCGCCTGTCTCTTTACCGCGGGTACGGGCTTGTGTCTCATCCCGTTCTCTCTCCCTTGGTAAAGCTCTGGTCCTGGCCGGATATGCGTACATCTCCGGATCAGCATGGTCCCGTCTGACCGGGTCTTGATAACTTCCTTATCGGACATGGCTTCCGACTTGGCATTGACCCTTGTCAAAAATTTTAAAGCGATTCCAGTTTCAGCTAAAACTTTTCAGCAAAGCTTCACTGCGAACCACGCTGTCAAAGAAGGCGTCCATTCATTGTGTGTCGATCACGCCATCTCGTGGCGTTGGGCGGTTCCCCATTCACTTTCCAATTTGGCGCTATTGATCGCATTTGGCAAGGTTTTGAAAGGACTTCCGACCCACAATTAAATCAATTTAAACAAGTGGCAAAATCTATCGATTGTTTTATTTCGGAAGTTTAAGGCTATTCGCCTGCCGCCGTATTCGTTGGAGTGCGGCGGCAGGTGTTTGTTTTTAATGTGTTTTCTGGAATGTTATGGATTTAGCCGAGGCTTTCATGCCAGTCCGCAAGGGCCGCTTCGACCTTGTCGAACATGTCATGAACCTGTTCTTCGGTAATGATCAGTGGTGGGCAAAAGGCAACGCTGTCACCAAGTGCACGCAGGATCACACCGTGGTCCATACATTTTGCAACAACCGCCTTACCGGCAGCACCGACAGGCTGCATTGGTGTTTTCAGGCATTTGTCAGCGACCAGTTCAAATGCGCCAATCAGCCCGCGCCCGCGGGTTTCGCCGATATGTTCAAATTTGTTCAGGTCCTTAAGGCGTTTCTGGAACGGCGACATGACATTGCGGACATGTTCGACAATACCGTCCTCTTCGTAGATACGCAGCGTTTCAAGGGCGACCGCGGCCGCGACCGGATGGCCGGAATAGGTAAAGCCATGGCCAAAGGTACCAATTTCATCGGATGCCTTTTTCGCCGCCTGATAAATCTTGTCATTGATGAACAGGGCCGAAATCGGCTGATAGGCCGACGAAAGCTGCTTGGCGACCGTGATCATGTCGGGTTTGAGCCGGAAGGTTTCGGTGGCAAACATCCGCCCGGTCCGCCCAAAACCGCAAATGACCTCGTCGGCAATGAACAGGATATTGTAACGATCCAGAACTTCCTGCACCTTTTCGAAATAGGTGCGCGGCGGCACGATGACGCCACCGGCCCCCATGATCGGTTCTGCAATAAATGCGCCGACGGTTTCCGGGCCTTCGGCCTGGATCAGGTCTTCAAGCTGTTCGGCCAGACGGGTCGCGAAATCTTCTTCTTCCTCGTCGGGCTGGGCTTCGCGCCAGTAATGCGGGGTTTCGGTATGGATGATGCGGTCAATCGGCAGATCAAACATTTTGTGATTTCCCGGAAGCCCTGTCATTGAGGCCGCAGCCACCGTCACCCCATGATAACCCTTCTTGCGCGAGATGATCTTTTTCTTTTCCGGCTGGCCGATGGCATTGTGATAATACCAGACCATCTTCACCGCAGAATCAGTTGCCTCTGAACCGCTATTGGCAAAGAACACCTTGGACATCGGGACGGGTACAAGTTCAAGAAGCTTCTCGGCCAGATCAATCGCCGGGTTGGTGCTGCGCGATGCGAATGTGTGATAATAGGGCAGGGTTTCAAGCTGCTTTGTTGCGGCTTCAACAAGGCGCCTTTCGCCAAAACCAAGCGATGCACACCAAAGACCGGCCATGCCTTCGATAAAATCGCGGCCATTGTCGTCGGTCACGTAAATCCCGTGGCCCTTTGAAATGATATGCGGACCGGTTTTTTCGTGTGCGGCAAAGTTGGTATAGGGATGCAGATAGCTTGCGATATCGCGGCTGGCCGCGGAATTGCCTTTGGCCGATGGGGCAGTTGGGGCGATGATGGCGTCTGTGGTCATGATAACCTCTGTTTCGTGCAGGAAAGTTCCTGATGCTTTCAGGCACTTTAGTCAGCATTCTGCGGGTTGGAAATCATTAGTTGGGCCCTGTTCCGGCGAAGATTCTTTGGCGGTTCGTCAAAACAGAAATCACCAAAACAGAAGCCCAAAAGCAAAACCGGCCGGGCAAGGGGCACCGGCCGGATTGGTAAAGATGTTGTCGGTCGTAACCTAGTGCGACATCAGAACCGGAACCGTCATGTGACGCAGAAGATGTTGGGTCACACCCCCCAACATCAGTTCGCGCAGGCGCGGACGGCCATAGGCGCCGCAAAGGATCAAATCGATGCTTTCATCCGCCGCACGCGACAACAGAAGATCGCCAACACTGATGCCACTGGCATTCATGCTTTCCTTGCGGACATTGACACCGTGGCGTTCAAGCCGCGATCCGATATCGACACCCGGCACCGGAATGGAATCACGTGCCCCCTTGTTCGGATCGGCACACAGAACGAGGGCCGATTTGGCATTTTCAAGAAACGCCATGCCGTCATTCACCGCACGGACAGCTTCGCGATAGGGTTTCCATGCAACCATGACGCGTTCGCCAATCGTTTCGAACCGACCGGCATAAGGTACGACCAGAACCGGGGTGCCAGCAGTCAGAATGGCCTTGTCGGGCATTTCCGAGGTCGAGGACGGGTCGGCACTGTCCGGATCATACTGGCCCAGAACCGTCAGGTCGTGATGGCGCGCATACATGGCAACCGTGTCGGCAATCTCGGCGGCAGAGCATGGTGTTTCCTGCCAACTGAAGGTTACACCGGCATCTTCGCAGGCTTTGGCGAAGTCGCGCTTGGCTTCCTTGGCGGTTTCGGCCATTGCAGCACGCTGCTGATTGATGATTTCCTGGGAAATCTGAACTTCCATGAAACGCGGAATTTCCGCATAGGGCAGAAGAAACAGCCCGGTCAGGTGGGCTTTGTGCGCTTTGGCAACTTTCAGGGCAACCGAAAGCCGTTGGGCGCAAGGGGCCGAATTGTCGATATGAACAAGGATATCCCGATACATCTGCCAGTCTCCTTTTCCGGGCAGCCCCGCCTTCGATCAAGGCGGCTAGCGTGGTTATGAGAAGCAGTCTAATGCGATCAGTGCTGGCGTTCTTTGTTCTATCTCAAATTACACTTACCGCGTGTATAGAGTGTCGCGTAACCCTGTGGCGAGAAAATGACTGTCCGTGAATTGGCTCAGCCGTCGGCAGGACGTGACATCATCGGAATGGACTTTTCCATGGTCGGGGCACTGTCATCGGGCATCATGACCGGACCAGATGTTGACGTTCCCGCGGTTGGATCGGCCATCATTGGTGCGCCGGCAGACGGCATTGTTCCCATGCTGTCACCCGAAATGATCGCAAGGCTTTTGCGCAATTGCTGTGACAGGGTTGACCAGTTGGTCTGTAGCGTGTTGCAGGCTGCCGGGTCATTTTGCTGAACACAGCGTTGCGCCATGCGATCAAGTATACCAAGGGCGATACGCGCCTCGTCGATTTGCTGGCGCTGCATATCGGTGATTGCGGCCTTTTTCGGATCTGGCGCCATGACAAATTTGTCATTTGCAGTATTGGCTGGCGCATTTGCGGATGTTGACTTGGTCGGGCCACCCCACGGGGTTACGATTTCCGCCGTGGTATTGGTGGGGGAATTGCTTTGTGCGGTGGGCTGCACGCAGCCCGACAGCAGTGCCGCAGAAACAACAAGACCGGACAGGAGGCCAGCGCTTCTGATCTTCATGACTTGCTCCTTTGGCCGCAAGGCGATGTCCGCCTGGCCGTTCCCTTTACTTTACAGTGCCATTTATTGTACGGCCTTGCTTTTGCTTGTGAATATATTGGACCCAGTTACGCGTGATGTCCAGAAAAGGGCGCGTGACAGCTTATTGACCCGGGCTTTGTTACCGAGCTGGCGATATCAAGCGGGGTTCGTTCTTAAGCGCATTTCCGAGCCATTGCAGAACCAGCTTGATGCGTTCAATGCGTTTGAGTTCTGGATGTGTAAGCACCCAAAGCCTGTTTGGTACGAATTGATGCAGAGACGTAACGCGTTCAAGATCTGGGATCGCCAGATCAGCAGGCAGGCAAGCATATCCAATTCCGGCGCGAGCAAGGCCTGCCATTGCAACAAAATCATCGCTACGATGGATGATCCGGTCAGCGTGGTTTTCGTCGAGCCATTTAAATACCGGATGATTTCTTAGGGCTCCGCTGGCACCGATAAACCCACCGGGCAAGCGATCCGGAAATTTCATGGCATTGAAATTCTGCTCGGTTTTTTCCGCCATATCATGATTTGCGTAAAGTCCCCAATCTATCTTGCGAACTTCGCGGCCGACAAGATATTCGGGCGGGAGTTCCGCGACCCGTATCGCGATATCAGCATGGCGTTCTGCCATGTTGAATTCCTGATTACTTGCCAGAAGTTCAAGGCTGATATCTGGGTAGGCCGTCTGTAAGCGGGCGAAATAATCAGGCAGAATGAAATAGGCAAAGCTTGTCGGTGCGGTAATTCGGACCGTCCCAGCAGCGGCAATATCGCGCCCGGAAACACTTAGATTGATAGCTTCGAAATTGTTCAGGATTTGCCGGGCGGGACCAAGCATCTCTTCACCTGCTTCGGTCAGGCTGTAACGGCCTTTGATCCGTTCGAATAGGCGTGTTCCGGTTTCTTTTTCCAATGCATGGATATGGCGAAATACCGTTGTATTGCTGACATTCAGACGTTCGGCTGCTTTTTCAAGTGACCCGGCGTCGACAACGGCAAGAAACGATTTTACATAATTCCAGTCCATTTTGACCTTTCAAATTTGCAATGGATTTATACAAAATTGCCTATTTATTGTAAATTTGCAAATTCATACGATGGAGCCGATAAAGCCAGACAACCAAGAGAGAGCAAAATGATTGGTTATACATCGATTGGGACAAACAACCTTGCTACGTCCGGGGCATTTTACGACGCCATTCTTGGCATGATGGGGGCCAAGCGGGTGATGGAGATGGAGGATTTCATTGTCTGGGCACGTGGGGAAGGAGAGGCCAATTTTTCGGTTCATCTGCCTTTTGACGGCAGGCGGGCAACCGTTGGGAATGGTGTAATGATCGCCTTGCAGGGAAAATCAAAGGACGAGGTCGACGCCGTATACAGCAAGGCGATCAGCGTCGGGGCAGTATCGGAAGGGGAACCGGGCGCGCGCGGCGGTGATGATAGCGGTTTTTACGCAGCCTATTTTCGCGATCCGGATGGCAATAAAATCAACATTCATTACATGTCGTGATTTGCCTGAAACTTGGCGGTTTTTGGGAGAAAACGGCTAAAAGGAGGTGGGGGTGGAACATCCGCATTTTAAGCTGATAGGCCACCGGCTGTGCCCGTATGTGCAACGGGTTGCAATGGTTATGGGACACTACGCGATTGATCATGAAAGGGAAGATATTCGTCTGGAAGACAAGCCAGCCTGGCTTGAAAAGTTCAGTTCGGAAAGGCAAGTGCCGGTCTTGCTTCTTGACCAAACGCGACCGCTAACCGAGGCTGCGGTTATTTGCGATTATCTCGACAGGATTAATGGTCGTGCGCTTTATCCGGTCGATCTGATTGAGAGTGCCGAACACAGTATCTGGATTTTACGAGCAGAGCGGATATTGTCGCTAACTGCAGATCTTGTGTATCGGGCTCATAATGAGCATGACTGCGATCTGACATTGCACAGGATCGGCCTGATCTTGGCCATACTCAACAAGAAGTTTGAAGCCGCCGGACCCTTTCGCGAGGTTGGGCTATGCATGGTCGATATGGCCTATGCGACCGCGTTTCGGGCATTTCCGGTATTGGTATACGGGCTTAACCGGGATTTGTTTGCGGGGTTTGAACATGTTCGTGGCTGGAGCGAACGATTGTTAAAAAACGATATCGTGCGGACGGTAGTCCACCAAACGTATCATGGGGAACTTCATCATTTTATCGCATCAAGACAAAGCTATCTGGCCAAAAGGCTATCGATGCTTCCGGTGCCACAAAAGCCCGCCTTATCTGCCTCCCAATAGATTTGTCAGATTACAAATAACGGACTGAAAAGCCATCAATAGTGTATGTCGACTGTTGATGGCTTTTTTCTTTATGTTTTGTCTCGCGACACCATGACGATGATGGTTTCAAAAAGTTCCTGCTTTGCCTGATCGGCGGTGATTTCGCCGGTTGCCGCTGCGTAAGAAAGGGATTCGGCTGCGCCCAGAAAGCCCCAAAGGCGGGGCATTGGTATTTTACCGGTCGGGCTGAAAGGGGACAGGATATCGCGACATTTATCAATGAACAGAATGTGATAGTCGCGTTTGACCTTCTCCAGCTCCGGCGATCCGGCAAGTGATGCAATGACACCCGAAATTTCGCGCCCCTGTGACAGCACGCAATCAATATAGGCCGATGCGATCACCGATGCCTTGTCGCGCAGGGTATGGCTGCTTTGCGCAAGGGTAGAGTCCATCAATGCTGTCTGACGTCGATCGTAATCCTGATACAGCGCGATCAGCAAACCCGATCGTGTTCCGAAATGATCATAGACCACCGGCTTGGTGACTCCGGCCTGTTCGGCAAGACTGCCAAGGCTGAGTGCCTCGGTCCCGTCGTCATGGATCATCTTCCATGCAACGTCGAGAAGTTGCCGATTGCGATCTTCGCGCGCCATCCGTTTGCGTGGGGTATGTGACGGGGACTTTTTTGCGTCGCTGCTTGACATCTTTATATACCAAACGTAACTTACAGATAGTAACTTACTTATAGTATATAGTGATTGCCGTTGAGTGGCAATTGCCTAGCAAGGAGGTATGTCATGCGCGCGCTTGTTGTTGTCGCCCATCCAAATTCCGGTTCGTTCAGTCATGCGGTTGCCAATTGTATTGGTAAGGGGATTGAGGATGCCGGACCTGAACACAGTTCCGAGTTTGCTGATCTGTCGGCCGAAGGGTTTGATCCGCGTTTCAGCCAGGATGATATCGCAGCCTTCGAGATGAGGGCCCCGTTCCCCGACGATGTGCTTGCCGAACAGAAGCGAATTGAGGATGCCGATACGCTCGTTCTGGTTTTTCCGATTTATTGGTGGTCAATGCCCGCGATCCTGAAAGGCTGGATTGATCGGGTGTTTTCAAATGGCTGGGCTTATGAGGATATTGACGGTGAAAAGGTGATCAAAAAGCTGAACCATCTGAAGGTTCATCTTGTTGCAATTGGCGGTGCAGGGCTTGGCACATTTGCCCGGCATGGATATTTCGGGGCAATGAAATTGCAAATCCATCAGGGCATTTTTGATTATTGCGGAGTGGAAGTCGCAACTTCGGAATTGATGTTGCTGGCCGACGGCAATGACCCTGCGGAGCTCTTGAAAAAAGCACGCGAGGTTGGGGCGGCGATCCCGGCAAAGGTAACAAAGCCGGAATTGGATATGGCGGGATAAGTCCCGTTAGACCGGCCATCAAAAGCAAAACGCCCGCAGGGAAAATCTGCGGGCGTTTGAATTTGGCAATGTGCTGCTGGCTTAGTCGTGCTTGCCGCCATGGGTCTTGGACCAGCCGATCGGGTCGGCAAGGAAGGCGCGAACGCCTTCGATGGCTTCTTTGGGGAAGTATTTGCCTTCTTCGGCAACCGCCAGAATATCGGCCCAGGTTGCCAGGTAATGCAGTTCGATATCGTCTTTTTTCAGTTCTTCAAGCGCATTGGGGAACACACCATAGAAGAACACGACAAATGCATGTCTGCATTCGGCACCGGCTTCGCGGATGGCATTGACGAAGTTGACTTTCGATGCGCCGTCGGTGGCAAGGTCTTCGACCAGAAGGACGCGCTGGCCTTCGTGGATGTCGCCCTCGATCCGTGCCTTGCGGCCAAATCCCTTTGGCTTCTTGCGGACATACTGCATCGGCAGGTCCAGAACATCTGCCAGCCAAGCGGAATAGGGGATGCCCGCGGTTTCACCACCGGCGACCGCATCAAATGCCTCGTAACCGGCCTTGTCGGAAACCTGACGGGCGGCAAGTTCCATGACCTTGCGGCGTGCGCGCGGGAAGGAAATCAGTTTGCGGCAATCAATATAGACCGGGCTCGCCCAGCCCGATGTCAGGATATAGGCCTCTTCCGGGCGGAAATTCACAGCCCCGATATCAAGCAAAATCTTTGCGACGGTTTTGGCAGCATACGAGCAATGCGCGGTCGAAGTTTCGTTGGTCATGGCGACTATACCCTTTTCCGGATCGAATATTTGCGCACGTCTTAGCGTTTTTGGACGCAAAGCGCAAAGAAAAGCCGCTGTCCGGCTGGTCAGGATCAGGTGCCCGGCGATGTCGGGGGCAAATTTGCGGGCAGCAGGACCGGATGCGAATAAGACAATGCCGATTTGAAATGGCATTATTGATATCTGAAATATCATAATTGCAGTTTTAAATGCGTTTTGTTAGGCTTCGATCATGTGTGAATGAAGGATGCGCCCTATGATTACCGCGGGACAAATGCGTGCGGCGCGTGCGTTGCTGGGCATTGATCAGAAAACGCTGGCCGAAATGGCCGGGATTTCGGTGCCAACCATCCAGCGGATGGAGTCCAGCAAGGGTAATGTGCGTGGTGTGGTTGATACGTTGACCAAGGTCGTCGAAGCACTTGACCGTGCCGGGATCGAATTGATCGGGGATAACGTGCCCAGCATGGCAACCGGGCGCGGTGTGCGTCTGAAAGAACCGGAAATAAAACCGACACTGCCAGACGAGCAGGGCGAACAATAACGACCGCAACAATTTTGCGACGGCGACCGCCGACTTATGCCGACGATCCCGCCGCCTTTTGCAAGGCTGCCGGAGACTATGGAAACCAGAACCTCGAAAACCAATCAGGCATCCGAACCCGGATATGCCGACCTGTTTACCCCAAAACTTGTAACCGTCCTTCGCGAAGGTTACGGGTTTGCGCAGTTGCGGGCCGATGCGATTGCCGGTTTGACGGTGGCGATTGTCGCCTTGCCGTTATCGATGGCGATTGCGATTGCATCGGGCGTTTCCCCCGCACAGGGGCTTTATACCGCGATTGTCGGGGGGATTCTGGTATCGCTCCTGGGGGGCAGTCGCTTTCAGATTGGCGGACCAGCGGGGGCTTTCATCGTTCTGGTCGCAGGTACGGTTCAGACGCATGGCCTTGATGGTTTGATCATTGCCACTATCCTGTCGGGATTGATGTTGCTCGCCATCGGGGCGCTGAAGCTTGGTACCTATATCAAATTCATTCCCTATCCGGTGACGGTTGGCTTTACTGCCGGGATTGCGGTGATCATTTTCGCAAGCCAGATAAAGGATTTGCTGGGACTGACTTTGTCAGGCAAAGAACCGGGGCCGCTTTTGGAAAAGCTCCCGGTGATCTGGGCGGCATTGCCGGGGATCGATCCGGTGACGGTTGCGTTGTCCGGCGCGACGATCCTTGTGATCATCGGCACCAAACGGGCGCGCCCGCATTGGCCGGGCATGCTGATTGCGGTGGCCGGGGCCGCATTGGCGACCGCGTTGTTCAATCTGCCGGTATCGACCATCGGCAGCGTCTTTGGCGGTATTCCCGGTGATTTCCCCATGCCCGTCTTGCCGGAATTCACCCTTGCCAAGGTGCAGGCGGTTTTGCCCAATGCAATTGCCTTTGCGCTTTTGGGGGCGATTGAGTCGCTTTTATCAGCCGTGGTGGCCGATGGCATGACTGGCCGACATCACAGATCGAACTGTGAGCTGGTGGCCCAGGGGGTGGCAAATATGGCGTCGGGTCTGTTTGGGGGCATTTGCGTGACCGGCACGATTGCAAGAACGGCCACCAATATCCGGGCCGGTGCGCATGGGCCGGTTTCGGGCGTTTTGCACGCGCTGTTTTTGTTGTTGTTCATATTGGTTGCTGCGCCGCTAGCCAGTTTCATTCCGTTGGCAAGCTTGGCCGGGGTGCTGGCGATTGTGGCATGGAACATGATCGAAAAGCACGCGATAGCGACCTTGCTGCGCGCATCGCGTGGCGATGCTGCGGTGTTGCTGGTAACATTTTTACTGACGATTTTCCGCGATCTTCTCGAAGCAATCGTTGTTGGATTTGCCCTTGGCTCGGTTCTGTTCATTCAACGCATGTCGAAAACAACCGCAATTGCCACCCACAGCCCGTTCGTATCCGAAGACCGGGCCGACGGTACGACCGGCGGCGGGGCATCGGATATTTCATCGACAACCGACCCCGACATCATGATTTACCGGATTACCGGCGTGTTCTTTTTCGGGGCGGCGGCATCCATTGGATCGGTTCTGGACCGGATTGGCGATACGCACCGGGCATTGATCATTGATTTTGCCGCTGTACCGTTTCTCGATTCAACCGCGGCCAATACGATTGCGGGACTTGCCCACAAAACACGCGGGCGCGGGATCGAGGTGATCCTGACCGGCACATCGCATGACCTTCGACGGGAACTGTTTGCACATGGTATCAAGCCGCCGCTGGTTCATTATGAAACCGATATCGAGAAGGCGGTCGGGCGCCTTCGCGCGCATGGATTGCGTAACGTCACGGCATCCTGAGTTGCGACCGCAAAGACAGTGATAATGACCCAAGCCCTTGTCAGGCATTGGCAAAATCCGGTTTTGGGTTTATTTGGTATAGCTTTACCGAATTAAGCTGAAAGGCACTGCCATGTCGCAGGAAACCGGACTTGCCGTCGATATCAATGACGGCGGCATTGCAACCATCACCATTTCGCAGCCGGAGCGCAAAAACGCGCTGACCAAACCGATGTGGGGGGAGCTTGCCCGGATTGCCGACGATCTTGGCGGGGACAGCAACCTGCGTTGCATCGTTATTCGCGGCGGCAGCGGGGCCGGGTTTGGGGCCGGGGCGGATATCCATGAATTTGTCCGCGAACGCGATGGGTTCGAAAAGGCACGTGATTATGGAATGCTTCATGCCGAGGCCTTGCAGGCGCTTCGGGTTTGTCAGCATCCGGTCATTGCCGCGATTGACGGGCCGTGCATCGGGGCATCATTTGTGTTGGCTGCGGCCTGCGATTTGCGGATTGCGGCCGATAACGCCAAATTCGCCGTGCCGCCGATGAAGCTTGGCGCGACACTGGGCTATCCGGAATTGCAGATCATGCTCGATCTGCTGGGCGAGGCGGCGTTGTTTGAAATCCTGCTTGAAGGGCAGGTGTTTGATGCCGAACGCGCACGTGAAATCGGCTTTGTCGCCCGCCATGTGGCGATTGAGGCGTTCGATGCGGAAATCGCATCAACCGCCGCCCGTATCGCAAGTGGCGCACCCATCACCCAACGCCTGCACAAGAAAATGATCAATCGCCTCAAAGAAGGTGGTGCCATCGGTGCCAAGGAATTTGACGAAGGATACCGCGCCTTTGACAGTGCGGATTTTAAGGAAGGCTACACCGCCTTTCTGGAAAAAAGAAAAGCGGTGTTCGAAGGCAGGTAACGGTCAGATCACAACGGCAAATCCGGCGTCAGCGGAACATCGGTAATGCCGTAATCAAGGCCCATCTTGTGCAGCTCGCTTGTGATTTGCGATCTGTGATGGGTTTGGTGGTTGAAAAGCTGCATCAGGAAAAGCTGGCGCGGTAATTTGCGGGTTACACCATCCAGCCCCATCAATTCGCGAATGTCATCCTGCCAACCATGATCACTGGAAGCGACGAATTCGGCGATTGCCGCGTCGGTTTCAACGCGCATTTTGCGAAGCGTTTCGAAATCATCGGCCATTATGGTACGGGCATCAAACGGTTCGGCCTGTCCGGTTTTCAGGATACCGAGGATGCGGTGATCAATATACAGCAGATGGTTCAGCGTTGCATGGATGGAGCCAAAAAACATGCCGCGGTCACGACGGCGTTCCGCGTCGCCGATCTGTTCGCAAAGTTCGTACAGAACGCCATTCTGCCAGATGTTGTATTTGGCCATGGCGCGGCCATAATCGTTGAAATTCATCTTTGCCATTTTGGTGGGGCTCCTGTCTGGCTTTAATTGACTGTGTTTAGTCGGCGGCAACGACAACGGTATCGCCGCTTTGCGCCGGGGCGGGTTGTTCGATCTGTTTTGCCTCGGCCACGAAATGCACCATGACATTGGCGAAAATGCCAAAGGCCAGCATTGATGCGGTCGCGGGCAGGAGGCTGCCGTCATGAACCTGTCCGATGATGGTGCCTGCCAAGGCGCCAGTGGCAAACTGGATGGTGCCCATCAAGGCCGTTGCCGTCCCGCCGATATGCGGGAAATACTGCATGAAGGCCGCAGTTGCGTTTGGCGCTGTCAGCCCGATCATGCCAACGGCGACCATCACAAGTGGCACAACCGCATAAAGGGATGGTTCGAACACATTCACCGCAATGAACAATCCGATTACCGCCGCCAGTTGAAGGCCGGTGCCGATCGCCAGTATCTGATGACATTCAAGCCGTTTCAGCAACGGATTGTTCAGCCGGTTGCAGATCACGATGACAATGACATTCGCCCCGAACAGATAAGGGAACTGGCTGGGTGACACGCCAAAATAATCAATATACATGAACGGGCTGTCGGTCAGGAAACTGAACATCACCGCACTGGCGCCGGTATGGGCCAGCATGAAACCAACCGCCTTGCGGGTACGCAGAACTTCCAGATAGGTCCACAAGACCCGTCGCGCAGGCCCCGCATAGCGTGGGCGCAGCTTGGTGGTTTCAGGCAGCTTGAACCAGACAACCACCAGCATGATGCTGCCATAGATCACCAGCAGAACGAAAATTGCCTGCCACTGGAAATAAACCAACAGGGCCGAGCCGACCGTGGGCGCGACCAGCGGTGCAATCATCATGATTACCGCGATCAGGGCAAACATACGTGCCGCATCTTTGCCGTCAAACAGGTCGCGGACCGACGCACCGACGATGACAAGGGCAAAACCGCCGCCAATCGCCTGGATAAAGCGCATGACGTTGAGCGAGAAAGAACTGTCGACAAAGATGATCATCGCACTGGTGATGATGTAAATCACCAGTCCGACAAGGGCGACCGGACGGCGACCTACGCGATCCGAAAGTGGCCCGCCAATCAGTTGCCCCAGTGCAAAGCCGATCAGGAACATGCTGATCGATACTTCGACATTGTGGGTCGGCGCACCAAAATCGACCGCCATAGCCGGGATGGCAGGCAGGTAGGTATCAATCGCAAAGGGCGCGGTCGCGATCAGGGCGGCAAGCAGGATCGCAAGGCGCTTGGTATTGATCGGGGCGCTGGCATCTTTATTCGCCATGACTTCCGTATCCGTTTCTTATGGTGGCAGGTGGGGTGCGATCCGTCCGGTTTCTTGTGTAGATATTTAACGGACTTCCTTAAGGCTGGCCACAATGACAGGTAATGGGGCAAATTCGCCGACCTCCGGATAGCGGGAGGTGCGAAAATTCCGGTCAGATATGGCCGTGGCGTTAGGAAGGCTGCGCCGTTACGATTGACGGGGCCGGGTGGATCGCAACCTGAAACGATTCAAGTCATGCTATTATCCACGTAAATTCTGTTTTTTCCAGCCCGGCGATTTTTGCGGGCTGAATATCAGCTATGCATATAACCGTTTGAGGCGGTGGAAGAATATAGGCGGCAAAAGAAAACGGCACCCGCGATGGGGTGCCGTTTGCAAGGTTTTCGGTTTTCACCGGCCCTAGTAATTCATGACCTTTTCCGGGCCCATCAACATGGTCGGAAGCCATGTCGAAATTGCCGGGATGTATGTCACGATGATCAGGAAGACCAGAAGGATCATCAACCACGGCAAAGCGGCGCGAACCACTTGAACCAGCGACATGCCGGTAATGCCCGACGTCACGAACAGGTTAAGTCCGACCGGCGGCGTGATCAGACCGATTTCCATGTTCACAACCATGATGATACCAAGATGGATCGGATCGATGCCGAGCTTTATCGCGATCGGGAAGAGGATCGGCGCCATGATCAGAAGGATCGCCGACGGCTCCATGAAGTTCCCGGCAATCAGCAGGATGATGTTGACCACGATCAGGAAGGCCCAGGGCTCCAGACCCCAGTTGATGATGGTTTCAGCAATGGTGTGCGGAATGCGTTCGGATGTCAGCACATGGGCAAACAGCATGGCGTTGGCAATGATGAACATCAGCATGATGGTCACTTTGCCGGCCTCAAGCAGCACGTGGCGGATATCCTTGTCGAACGGGATCATGGCAATGGCCTTGCCGATTTTCGGCAGGTTGTGGCCAATAATGGCAGCAAAGCTCATGCCTTTTTCCGGAACCCATGCAACGCCTTTTATCGGCCCCATATCGCGATAGAACACGATGGCGACCAGCATGGCATAGACGGATGCAACGGCCGCGGCCTCGGTCGGGGTAAATATCCCGCCATAAATGCCGCCCATGATCACAACAACCAGAAGCAGACCACCCGATGCTGAAAACAGGCCTTCAAGCCATTCGGTAACGCTCGGACGATCCTGTTTTGGCAGTTTCTTGATCCGGGCCACGATATAGATCACGGTCATCAGCATGATGCCGGCAATCAGACCGGGAATAACACCAGCCAGGAACATGCGACCAACGGAAACCTGGGTTGCCGCGGCATAAACCACCATCACGATCGACGGCGGGATCAGAATGCCCAGCGTCCCGGCGTTACAAATCACACCGGCGGCGAAATTGCGCGGATAACCTGATTTGATCATACCGGCAATCACGACGGAACCGATGGCAACAACCGTGGCCGGGCTTGAACCCGAAACGGCGGCAAACAGCATACAGGCCAGAACCGACGCCATGGCAAGACCGCCATGGAACCAGCCCACCGTATCGACGGCAAATCGGATCAGGCGGCGTGCCACCCCGCCAGTCGACAGGAAGGTCGAGGCAAGGATAAAGAACGGAATGGCCAGAAGGGTGTAATGTTCCATCCCGTTGAACAGCTTTTCGATCAGGGTCGCAAGCGAGTCTGATCCGAAAAACAGGATGGTGGTGATGGATGACAGGCCCAGCGCCACGCCGATCGGGGTGCCAAGCGCCATCAACGCAAACAGCGTGATGAACAGATATGCGATTGTCATTTAAGGCGTTCCCCCGCGATCATTTATCGTTGTCGCGACGGACGATGCCGTCGGCCATGACGTCGGCTTTGTCGCCTTCGCCAATGGTTTCGATCGCCTCGCGTGCTTCATCGGCAAGCGAGAATCCGTTTTGCTGACCCAAAAGAATACGCCACAGGACCTGTCCGAGACGGAACAGCAGCAACGCACCGCCAAGTGGCAGGATCAGATAGACGACCCACATCGGGATCGGGGAATCTTCGGCCTCGATACCGATCATGTGATAGAAGGTCATGCTTTCCCAGCCGCCATAAAGAATAAGCGCGGCATAGGACATGCAGACCAAAGCAACAAAGATACCGGTGATGCGCTGGGCGGGTTTTGCAAACAGTTGAACAAGGGCATCAACCCCGATATGGGATCCGACCTTGACACCATAAGACATGCCGAAAAGCACAAGCCAGGCAAACAGAAATTCGGTGATTTCCATCGACCAGGTCATGCCGGAATTGAAGCCGTAACGAAGGACGACATTGACGAAGGTCAGCATCGTCATGGCGGCGAGAAGGAGGGCAATAATGCCCTCCTCCAGCCGGTCAACGACCGTTTTAATCATAGCGGTAACGGTCCTCTAGGTTCGAGGAATTACTTGTTGCAGGCGGCAGCGGCTTCGATCAGATCGGCACCGATATCACCTTCGAACTGCGCCCAGACAGGCTTCATGGCTTCGCGCCATGCTTTGACATCGTCAGCAGACGGTTTGACGAGTTCGGTTTCACCCGAATCAACGATCAGCTGGCGCTGTTCGTCGGCCAGTTTGCCCGACAGGCCGTTGGCATATTCGGTTGCCTCGTCCATGGCCTGTTTCAGGCCAGCCTGGATTTCCGGATCAAGACCGTCCCACCATTTGGTCGAGGTCACGACGAGATAGTCGAGAAGACCGTGGTTGGATTCAGTGATGTAATCCTGAACTTCAAAGAACTTCTGGGAATAGATGTTCGACCAGGTATTTTCCTGACCGTCAACAACGCCGGTCTGAAGTGCCGAATAGGTCTCGGCGAATGCCATTTTCTGAGGAACGGCATCAACAGCTTCGAACTGTGCAGCAAGTACGTCTGAGCTCTGAATACGGAATTTCAGGCCAGCAGCGTCAGCCGGGGTCAGCAGCGGCTTGTTGGCCGAAAGCTGTTTCAGGCCGTTGTGCCAGTAACCAAGACCGGTAAGACCTTTGTCTGCCATCGACAGCAGCAATTCCTGGCCTTTTTCGCCTTTCTGGAAGCATTCAACAGCTTCCATGTCGTTGAACAGGAACGGAAGATCGAACAGGCCGAGCTTCGAGGTCCATTTGCCGAATTTCGCAAGCGACGGTGCTGCAAGCTGGACGTCACCACGCAGCATTGCCGGCAGAACCTTGTCGTCATCGAACAGCTGCGAGTTCGGGTAAATTTCGACTTTAACCTTGTCACCAAGGATTTCTTCGGCGCGCTTTTTGAAGAATTCAGCGCCCTGGCCCTTCGGGGTGTTCGGGGCAACCACATGGGCGTATTTGACAACAACCTGTGCGGATGCCGCGCTGGTCATGCCAAGAACGGCTGCCATTGCAACGCTGGTTGCGAGAAGTTTTTTGGTAATCGGACGCATCAATAGTCTCCCTATAAGCTTTGTGCGTTTTCCCAGTAGCGCGCCAATTATCGGCGTCGTTCAGGTCGCCGTTTGGCGCTGGGGTGCAACACTGCAATTGCCGGGCCAGTTCTGCATATCTGTCATTACGATAAGTAATATCAGCGGTTTGCAGTGTGTTTCGCAATGGTGCGGTGCAGCGTAAGTTCTTCTTTTTGTTGTCTTTCCCGCACATCCCTTCTTCGCAATGTGCGGTCTTCCGCACAATATCTCAAGTTGAAAATGCAAATTTTTTATCGATTGCAGGATTTTTGACGCAGGCGGGGCGGGTGATTGGTCAGACCAATTGCAAAAGGTGCGGCAAAGGCTTATCCCGCCAGTCGCTTTGTCAGATTACGGGCAGTATTGCGGGGCGATTTGCCTTGGTCGTGCCTAACCGTCTGATTTATTGCGAAATTCTGCGGGGACGATGCCGTATTTGGCAAGTTTGTCATAGAAGGTTTTGCGCGGAACGCCCAGTGCATTGACCGTTGCCGTTACATGGCCGCCATGCTGACGGAGTGCCTCGCAGATCACGCCTTTTTCAAATGCTTCGACTTGCTGGGGCAGGGACAGGACATTTTCGGTTGCCTGTGCGCTGTCACCGGCAAACGGATCAAGGCCCAGAACCCGGCGTTCGGCGGCGTTGCGCAATTCGCGGACATTCCCCGGCCAGTCATGGGCAGTCAGGCGGGCGATTTCCGTGCCGTTCAACGGGGCAAATTCCCGGCCAAACCTTCCTTGCGCCTCTTTCATGAAATGCTGGAAAAGAAGGGGGATGTCATCCTTTCGATCACGCAATGGCGGGATGTGCAGTTGCACGACATTCAGCCGGTAATACAAATCCTCGCGGAATGCTCCGCGTGATGATGCCTCGCGCAGATCAATCTTGGTTGCGGCCACCACGCGCAAATCAATAGGTTGCAACTTGTTCGAGCCCAGCCGTTCCAGCGCGCGTTCCTGCAAAACCCGCAGCAGTTTGACCTGAAGCGATAACGGCATGCTTTCGATTTCATCAAGGAACATGGTGCCCTTGTCGGCAAATTCGAATTTGCCGATACGCTTGTTCTCCGCCCCGGTGAAGGCACCCGCTTCGTGGCCGAAAAGTTCGGATTCAATAAGGTTTTCAGGCATTGCGCCGCAATTGACTGCCACAAACTGGCCGGGGCGGCCTGATGCCTCGTGCAGGGTGCGCGCAACCACTTCCTTGCCCGCACCTGTTTCGCCATTGATCAGGACATGGGCATCGGTCGCGGCGATATTGCCAATCAGCGTGCGCAGCTTTTCCATGGCAGGCGTACGACCGATCAGGCCCGATACTTCCTTGCTGTGGCGGGCCAGTTCAGCCTTGAGCGTCCTGTTTTCAAGAACCAGCTGCCGATGAGCCATGGCCCGGCGCGCGATATCGATGAAATGATCCGGGTCGAACGGTTTTTCGATGAAATCAAACGCGCCTTCGCGCATCGCACGCACCGCGGTGGCAACGTCACCATGCCCGGTGACAAGGATCACCGGCATTTCCGGCTCAATCTTGCGCACCTGAGACAGCAATTCCATGCCGTCCATGCGCGGCATGCGGATATCAGTAATCAGGATTCCAGGCCAGCCGCGGCGAACACGTTCCAGCGCCGAACCGGCGTTGCTGTGGCATTCGACAAGGATGTCGGCAAGCTCCAGCGTTTGCTGTGCGGCTTCCCGCACATCTTCGTCGTCATCGACAAACAGAACGCAATGGGCCGAGTTATTCAAATGCCTTCCCCTTTTAATCCGTTCCGGATCACGGGGCGATCATACGATGTACCAGCAGATCCGTTTCCGCGCCTTCTGTTTCGGCGGTTTGGACGGATGTTGTATCAGGCATCGGCGATGACGTCGAGTTTGATGTGCCGTCATGCCCGGACACCTGTTGTATGCATCGCAATTCAATCGTGAAACAGGCCCCGCCCATCGGGCGGTTTTCCGCACGTATCGTGCCGCCAAAGCTGCGCATGATGCCATAACAGATCGAAAGCCCCAGCCCCAGCCCGTCACCAAACGGTTTGGTGGTGAAGAACGGGTCGAACAGTTTGGGCAAATTTTCGGGCAGGATACCGGGGCCGTTATCGGTAATCGCGACCAGAACGCGACCATCCTTTTCCTCAAGCATGATACCGATTTCGGGGAATTCCTCATCCCGGCAGGCATCGGCGGCGTTGCTCAGGATATTGAGGAATACCTGTTCAAGCTGGTTTTCCTCGGCGGTGACTTTTGGCAGGTTTTCCAACGGCTGATAACGTATGTCGGCCAATCCGGCCCGGCCGGTTTCGCGCAGCAGATCAATGGCCTTTTCCAGCGGTTCGGCCAATTGCACCGGATGGGTGTCATGTTTTGGGCGGCGGGCAAAGGTTTTCAGATGGTTGGTGATCCGGCCCATGCGTTCGGTCAGTTCAGAAATCCGGCCCAGATTGCGACTGGCGGTTTCGTCATTGCCGCGCGCAATGAATTTAAGCGCATTTTCGGCGTAACTTCGAATGGCGGTCAGTGGTTGATTGATTTCGTGTGCAATGCCAGCTGACATCTGGCCAAGGGCGGCAAGTTTGCCAGCCTGCACCAGTTCGGCCTGTGCCGTGCGAAGGGCGTCTTCGGTGCGGCGGCGTTCGCTGATTTCCTCGGCAAGGCGGAGGTTTGTGCTCATGAGGTCGGCGGTGCGCAGTCGCACCTGACGTTCCAGTTCGCGTTGCGACCAGTCGCGGATTTCTATTTGTTCGAGCATCGCGCGACGGCGTTGCAGCAGCACAAAAATCGTCCCCATGATGATGATATGCATGGCCCCGCCGATGAAGCCCGCGGTCAGGATCGACTGATCAAGAACCGCCTTGTCGGTCAGCAGATAAATATTCCAGCCCTGTTTGGGCAGGGGGCTTCGGATCACAAGATATGGTTTGGCATCATTTTTGGCTTTTCCGCTGGCTTCGGCGTCTGGTTTTGCCGTTGCAGCTTGCCCTGATTGAAGGGTTTCCGGAGTGATGACCTGTGCTGGTGCAAGCGACAGAATACTGATCCCGTCATCGCCGGGCCATTCGCCCTGATGAACGGGCATCGGATCGAGTGGATATTCACCATATTTGCGCGAAAGCATCAGTTCCGGCCGGTCTTCGGGCGGAATGCCGGTCAGGGCGCGAAACCGCCATTCGGGCCGTGATGTAATGATGACGATGCCGTTTTCATCGGTTACCAGAACGTTCTCGTTCCCGCGTGCCCAGCGTTGGACAAGGGTTTCGAGATGGGTCTTGACCACCATCACGCCTTCGAATGCCGCCCCGTTCGGGCGGACCGGATGCGAGATATAATAACCCGGGACATTCGACGTGATGCCAAAGGCAAAGTAATGCCCGGTCAGTCCGGCTTCGGCCTGTTTGAAATAGGGACGGAACGCAAAATTTCGCCCGACAAAGGATGCATCACTGTTCCAGTTGCTGGCCGCAATTGTTGTCCCGTTGCGATCCATGAAATAGATGTCGGATGCGCCACTGTCAGCGGCGAGTTTTTCCAGATAGAGATTGACCTCGGCCGCGTCCGACGGGCTGGAATGCAGGGCAAGGTCAAGGATACGTTTGTCACTGGCAAGCGTGATCGGAAGATATTCGTGTTCCTTGATCGCCCCCTGAAGGTTGGAACGATAAAGTTCCAGCTTGTTGCGGCCGTCCTCGGTGATTTCGACAAGACGGGTTTCGCGCCACAGTTCCGTGGTCAGCCAGACGGTAACCGGCAGCAATATCAGCATTCCGGCCAAAACCAGCCGGGCACTTCGCTTTGCGGATATTGATGTCTTGAGCATTTCCCGCCAGACCGTTTCAAGAATTATGCCGGGGTATTATGATGACATATTGGTAACAATGCATAGCCGAAAAAGGCTTCGCGTGTCAGGCGCTTGATAAAAGTGCGCACTGTCTGTACCAATCAGGAAACGATCTGGCCTGATCGTGACCCCACGTTTCCTGCCTGGACGGGAAATCCATATTCCGACAAGGATGTGACCCTGAATGACCGATGATGATGCACGCCTGATCTGGGTTCTGGCCGATGACCGTGCAGGAAACGTCAATCAGGCCATCGGTGTCGCAGAAGCACTGGCACAGCCCTTCAAGCGGGTCGATATCGGTTATACCAATCTGGCACGGTTGCCCAATGTTATCCGCCGGGCCAGCCTTTTGGGGGTGGATACCGGATCACGGGCGCGGCTTGTCGCACCCTGGCCCGATCTGGTGATTGCCGCAGGACGTCGTACCGCACCGATTGCCCGCTGGATCAAAAAGCAAAGCAACGGCCATACTCGCATATGCCAGATCATGCGTCCGGATGGAGGCGAGGGGGCGTTTGACCTGATTGCGGTCCCGGCCCATGACCGGATGCCAGCGCGTGACAATGTTGTTGAAATCCCCGGTGCCCCGCATCGGGTAACCGAAACGCGGCTTCTGATCGAAGCCGATCTATGGCGGCCGCATTTCAAGGGGCTGCCAAGCCCGCGCGTGGCACTGATCATCGGCGGCAGCACCAAAAGTACGGTATTCACCGCGGATATGGCCCGGGAACTGGTCGGTCGGGCGATTGAGGCGACCGGGGCCATTGATGGTAGCCTGCTGGTCACGACCAGCCGTCGCACAGGCCCGGAGAACGAGGAGATCATTGCCGAAATGCTTGGCAATTCGGGGCTTGCCTATCATCTGCATGATTGGAGCTCGAAGGCGGAAAATCCGTATTTCGGGTATCTGGCGCTGGCCGATATCATCCTTGTTACCGGAGATTCGGTTTCGATGTGTTGCGAAGCGGCTGCCGCACCGGGCGGGGTTTATATCTATGCCCCCGATGGCATCGCAGGCCCGCGCCATCAACGTCTGCATCAGTCACTTTATGACGGTGGATATGCGCGGCCATTGCTTCCCAACACGGAAATCGTGCCGTTCAGGCATCCATCCCTGCAACCGGCCCGAACGGTAGCGCAGCGGTGCCTTGAACTGCTAAGCGCACCTGTTTCCTGATCTGCCGGAACCCGCGATTTTATTTTTAGCGTGATAATGATCGTTACGGAAGTCGGATACCGTTTCCGTGCGGATCAATATGATTGACCAGAAAATCGATGAAGGCCCGGATGCGCGCGGCAAGATGTTCATGCCCGGCAAAGATCGCATGGATCAGCTGTTCGTCATTCGGGTTCCAGTCGGGCAGGATTTCAACCAGTGTTCCGGCCTTCAGATCGCCCTGAACATGAAACCGCCCCAGCCGCGCCATGCCCAGCCCTGAAAGGCAAAGGCGGCGCATGGCCGGGCCGCTGTCGCAGAGGAAATTGCCCGATACCGTCCGGCCGAAACGCTCGCCGGTGTCGGGATTGATGAATGGCCATTCATTCATCGGGATCGGGAAGTTGAACCGCAGGCAATTGTGACTGTCCAGTTCGTCCGGATGGCCGGGCAGGCCGCGTTTGGCAATATATTCCGGTGATGCGACGATGGTGCGGCTGCTTTCGATCAGTTTGCGGGCCTTTAACGATGAGTCGGGCAATGATCCGGAGCGGATGGCAATATCGGCCCGTTCCTCAAGCAGATCAATGATCCCGTCGGTCAGGGAAAAGTCCAGCTCGACCTCGGGATAGCGTGCGAGAAAGGCCGGGATCAGCGGCTGAACATACATCACGCCAAACGCGATGGACGCATTGACGCGCAACCGTCCACGCGGGGCGGCCTTGCCGCCGCTTGCGACCGCACGTTCGGCATCGTCGATTTCATCAAGTACCCGCTGGGCGCGGACCAGATACATTTCGCCCTCGGGTGTCAGTTGCAAACCACGCGTGGACCGCACCAGAAGCCGGGTCGCCAGCCGGTCTTCGATCCGTGTGACAAGCTTGCTGACAGCAGATGGCGACAGATGCAGCTTGCGCCCGGCTTCGGAAAAGCTTCTGAGTTCCGCGACCCGGATGAAGACTTCCATTTCCCCTGCGCGATTATCCAACTGATCCTCCGGCTTTGAATTGAATTCAAAAGCATTTGTCGCGCAATCCGGATTATCGTGCAAGCATTCCATCGGCATAGTGGGCGGCAATGAACGGGGCGGGATGCCCCACCAACCATTTGTGCCCGCAAGCGCATGGCGCGCGGGCCGGAGAATTGAAATGCCGCTTGCTTTATTTGCGTTGACGATCGCGGCCTATGCGATCGGCACGACGGAGTTTGTTGTCGTCGGCCTTTTGCCGACCGTGGCAAACGATCTTTCGGTGACCCTGCCGATGGCCGGGTTGATTGTCAGTGTCTATGCCCTTGGCGTTACGTTTGGCGCGCCGGTTTTAACCGCCCTGACCGGGCGCATGCACCGCAAGACCCTGATGCTGGGGCTGATGGGGGTGTTTGTGGTTGGCAACAGTGCCGCCGCCCTTAGCCCGAGTTATGAAATGCTTCTGGTTGCGCGGGTGATTTCGGCCTTTGCGCATGGTGTGTTTTTCTCCATCGGGGCGACGATTGCCGCCGATCTGGTGCCGGAAAACCGCCGGGCATCGGCGATTGCGATGATGTTCATGGGGTTGACGGTTGCGATTGTGACCGGTGTGCCGCTTGGCACCTATATCGGTCAGATGTTTGGCTGGCGGGCGACGTTTTGGGGTGTTTCGCTTCTTGGCGTGATTGCCTTTGTCGGGATTGCGGCTTTGCTGCCCTCGAACCTCAGCCGGGCGGGACCCGCACGCTTGCTTGATCAGGTGCGCGTGCTTGGCGGTGGCCGGTTGCTTCTGGTGTTTGGCATGACGGCGTTTGGTTATGGCGGCACGTTTGTCACCTTTACCTATCTGTCTGCCGTGCTTCAGGATATTACGGGTTTCAGTGAATCCAGTGTCAGCCTTATCCTCGTTGCTTATGGGCTTGCGATTGCGGTTGGCAACCTTGCCGGGGGACGCATTGCGGATCGGAACCCGGTCCGGGCGTTGACCATCCTGTTTGCCTTGCAGGCCGTCACACTTGTGATCTTTACCTTTACTGCCGTGTCGCCGATCCTTGCGGTTATTACGCTGGCGGCCCTTGGTTTCCTGCAATTTGCCAATGTGCCGGGGCTTCAGCTTTATGTCGTGCAACTGGCAAAGCTGCACCGGCCGGGCGGGGTAGATGTCGCATCGGCGCTGAACATTGCGGCCTTTAACCTTGGTATTGCGATTGGAGCGTGGGTTGGCGGGATTGTCGTGTCCTCGTCGCTTGGCCTGTCGGCAACGCCTTGGGTTGCGGCCCTTCTGGTCGCGTTTGCTGTCGGCCTGACCATGATCAGCGGCGCGCTGGATCGTCGGTCCGATAACGCCCTTCAGACCGCATAACCTATATCGGGTTGCCGCATCCTGTTCACCGGATGTGGCAACCTTTGCCGGAAAGGCTTGTTTTAATGGTCTTTCTGGCGTTTTCTGATTGTTCGCCCCACAAAACCGGTTTTGATATGTCCATTTCGACTGCCCTGCCTGCTGCCGTTCCCGCGCATTTCCCGCGCCAGATTGCGGTTCTGATCCTTGTTGTTGTTGCCTGTTCCTTTGCCGGGAACCATGTGGCGGCAAGGCTGGCATTTGAAAACGGCACCGGGTTGCTTCTGGCGATCCTGTGCCGGTCCGGTGTGGCTTTGGCCATCCTGATCACGCTTGTGATCTGGCAACGCCAGACGGTCCGGCTTCCGGCCGGAAGTCGGAAATGGCAGATATTGCTGGGGCTTCTGGTCACCATTCAAAGCCTGTGCCTGTATTCGGCGGTGGCCCGCATTCCGGTCGCGTTGGCCCTTTTGACGGCCAACAGTTTCCCGATCATTCTGGCGTTGCTGACCTGGGCGTTGGGTGGGGCTCGACCGACATTGAAATCGGCGGCCTTGATGCTGTTTATCCTGTCGGGGCTTGTTTTAGCACTTGATGTGCCCGGCGTTCTGGCGATGGAGGGTGATGTCGGTGCGAACTGGTGGCAGGGGATTGTCTTTGCGCTGGGGGCGGCAACGTCCTTTGCCGTGGCCCTTTGGGTGACCGATCACAAATTGTCGGCTTTGCGCGGATCGGTGCGCAGCATGTTCACCATGCTGATTGTGTTTGCATCGATGATCGTGGCCGGTTTCGCCGAACTGGTGCCGGGCGGGATGAATTTGCCCGCGGCAACGCCTGGCTGGCTTGGTCTTGGTGCATTGGTATTGCTTTATGGTGGTGCCTTTTCCGTCCTGTTTATTTCGGTGCCGCGGCTGAATATGGCGCGCAATGCGCCGGTGATGAATATGGAACCGATTGCCACCCTGCTGTTTGGCTGGGTGGTGTTGGAACAGATGATCAGCCCGGCCCAGATGCTGGGCGGGTTGGTCGTGATTACCGGGATTGTCATCCTGACGCTGCGCAAATCGGCCTGAGTGCCGTGATGATCGGAACCTTCGGGTTCGGCAGCCGTTGCGGAGACAGTCGCGACATTTTCAATGAGGAATTCAGATGTTTGATGTATCTGCAAATGGTGCGGTGATTCCCGCCCTTGGCTTTGGCACTTTTCGCATGCCCGAAGCCGACGTTCTGCGTATCGTGCCCAAGGCGATCCAGACCGGCTTTCGCCATATCGATACGGCCCAGATTTACGACAACGAAGCCGCGGTCGGGCAGGCGATCCTTGATAGCGGCGTTCCGCGCAAGGACATCTTTCTGACCACCAAGGTCTGGGTCAGCAATTACAGGCATGATGCCTTTGTCAAATCGGTCGATGAAAGCCTTGAAAAGCTTAAAACCGATTATGTCGATCTGCTGCTGTTGCATTGGCCGAACAAGGATGTGTCGCTTGCCGATCAGATCGGGGCGTTAAACGAGGTCAGGCAGGCCGGCAAAGTGCGCCATATCGGGGTTAGTAATTTCAACATTGCCCTGATGGACGAGGCCGCCGCGCTATCGGATGCGCCGCTTGTGACCAATCAGGTCGAATATCATCCGTTCATTGATCAGACCAAGGTCATGGACGTTGCGCGCAAGCATGGCATGGCCCTGACCGCCTATTATGCGATGGCCGATGGCAAGGTGCTGGAGAATGAGCAGCTTGGCGAGATTGCCAAATCGCATGACAGGTCGGTCGCACAGGTGGTTTTGCGCTGGTTGTTGCAGCAGAATGATGTGATTGCCCTGTCGAAAACCGCAACCGAAAGCCGGGTCGCGGAAAATTTCGATATCTTTGATTTCGAACTGAGCGGCGAGGAAATGCAGGCCATTCATGGTCTGGCCGATGAAAACGGCCGGATCGTCAGCCCCGACGGGCTGGCACCCGATTGGGACTGATGCTGCTTTCAGGAAGCGACAAGGCCGGGGAAACAGATTTTCCCGGATAAGATATTGAGAAATATATCTTTTATGTCGTAATGAGTTTTGATTGGGAACTTTTTCCGGTTTTCTGGAAAAAAGTTCTTGATTTGTTCTTTTTCTTGTGGCATAAAGATAAAGTCAACAGGACAAATGGGTCCGGAGACAAAACCCGCAAAGCGTGATTCGCTTTTGTGGGTTTTTTGCGTTTCGGGCGGCAAAAACAGGAATGAGACGATGACAGGGCAGCGATCTGAAAGGCCGCAATGGCGGAGGCGGTATCGCCAAAGGGACGTTAACGGCGCATGGAAAAGTCATTACGGCGGTGGTGCGTCCGGGCCGTAAGGCCGTCGGAAATTTACGAAAACGGGTGTTTATCATGACGGGAGAGATGTGTCCTTAGGGCAAGGGCGTTTGTTCGGGGCAGCGAGAGCCGGGGCGAGGCGAAGCTGGTTAGGTCCAGCTCAGTCCAGTCCGGGGCCAGTCCGGTCGGTGAAGTGTGACAATGCCGAGAATCAGCAGGCCCGAATTGCGTCTGCACTGGATCGGTGGGCCGGGTTGCCGGGATAGGTTGGCAGGATTGGTTGCCAGCGGGCCGATGGTGCGTTCGGAGATGCCGAAAGGCCGGTGATCGATGGCGGGATTTGTGTGTCTGCCATGCGGCAACGCCGTTGCCCTTGGGGTGAGGTGCGTTTGCGGCGTCAACCGAGGGCGGCGGGTGCCTGTTCAGGGCAACTGGGTCCGTCCGGGGTGTGGTTGGTGGCGGTTGGCAATGCCGGGGGCAACGGGCTTGGCTTGGCGGGTTTGGATCGGTTTGCCCGGAGCGGCGGGCGGGATCGGTTGCCAGCGGGGCGATGGTGCGTTCGGAGATGCCGAAACGTGGGTCATTGATGGCGGGATTTGTGCCTGCCATGCGACAACGCCATTGCCTTTGGGGCGAGGTGCGTTTGTGGTGTCCATCGAAAGCCCGAGGTGTTTGTTCGGGGCAGCACGGACTGGGGCGAGGTCGGTCTGGTGCAATCCGGTTCAGTCCTGTCCTGTCCGTCCAGCCCACCTGGTCGGTGGCGTTTGGTGATGTCGAGGGCAGCAGGGCTGGTTGGCTGGATTGGCTTGTCGATTGATCAAAATCGTCATTCCGGGCGAAGTGGAGCGCAGACCCGGAATCCATGCCCCATTGAAAGAGACTGGATTCCGGAGACTCACACCACAAGTGCAACATCAGTTATAGTTGGTGTTGCGATGGGACAGGAATACAGGCA